>JARBUG010000049.1 GCA_029239785.1 Symbiobacteriaceae bacterium
ATCGTGTAGGGACCGACCGCCTTGAGCGGCGTGTAGTCGAACGTCGCCACGCCGGACGCATCCGTCGTGTCGGTGCCGACCACCGTGCCGTCCACGCTAAACTCAACAACCTTACCAGCCACGCCCGGAACCAGCGTCGCCGTCATGGTCACCGGAGTACCAACCGCACCGCTCGGACTGCTAACCGTGAGGTCGCCGGTCGCCTGCGCCACCGTCAGGGTCGATGTGTCACTGGCCGAGCTGATGTCACCGTCGCCGGCCCAGGACGCCAGAATCGTGTGGGTACCAGCGCCGACCTTGGTCTGGTAGCCGTAGGTCGCCACACCGCTGGCCAGGGTCGTGCCCGTGCCAACCACTGTGCCATCCACCGAGAAGGTGACCAGCTTCCCAGCCAGCGCCGGCGACAATGTCGCCCGCAGGGTTACCGTATTCCAATAAGTCGCCGACACATCATCCGCGACCATAGCGCCCGTCGCCGGAGTAACCGACAGTGTACCGGTCCCGGTGTCAGCAGCAATATCGCTATCCCCGGCAAATACAGCCGTAATCGGATAATCTCCCACCGACAACAGCGGTGTATAGTTGAACGTCGCCAGGCCGAATGCATCAGTCGTCCCGTTGCCCACGAACGACCCGTTCACGGAGAAGGCTACCGGCTTGCCAGTAACGGCGGGACTCAGCGTCGCCTCCAGGGTGATGGCCTGGCCGATGACCGCAGTCCGATCAGCAACCGTAACCTCACCGGTCGCCTGCGTAACATTCAGGTTGGCCGACCCGCTGGCTCCGGAGATGTTGCCGTCGCCCGCAAACGTCGCCATTATAATGTAGGAACTCACCGAGAGGTCGATCGGATAGCTCACGGTCACCTTGCCGGCGGCATCCGTCGTGCCAAATCCGGCGTCAGCGCCGTTCACCGTAAAGGTAATGGTCTTCCCGATCACGCCCGGGGCCAGGGTCGCGGTCAGCGTAACGGTTGACTTGTACGTCCCCGTAACCGTATCGACGGTAACAACGCCAGTCGCCTGCGCAACATCTAGCGTGCCAGTACCCACCGTGTTGCCCACCTGGCCGTCGCCGGCAAAGGAAGCCCGAATTTGGTAGCTGGCCACCGAGTTCGTGATCGGCGTGTAGGTCACACTGGCCAGACCAGTGCCGTCCGTATCGTCGTTGCCGACGACCACGCCATCCACTTCGAAGACGATGGTCTTGCCAGCCAGTGCAGGGCTGAGCGTAGCCGTAAGCGTCACGCTGCCCCGGTAGATGCCGGCCTGGTTCGGCACCGTCAAGGTGCCCGGGGCCGCTGACACTACCAATTGGGCTCCGTCGCTCACCGCCATAATATCGGCGTCGCCGGCGAACGTGGCCGTAATCGTGTGGTTACCGGCCGGAACGGTGATGTTGTAATCAAAGGTCGCAAGGCCGCTGCCATCGGTGGTGTCCGTACCCACAGAGATACCATTCACCAGGAACGTCACGGTCTTGCCCGCCACGCCCGGGGTGAGGGTCGCTTCCAGGGTCACGGTCTGGCCGTAGTTGCCGGCCTTGTCCGCCGTCAGCATAACGCCTGTCGCCTTGTTGACCGTCAGCGTCCCGCTGCCATCGTCACCCGTCAGGTCGGCGTCGGTCACGAAGGTAGCGGTAATCGTGTGGTTTCCTGCACCTTGAGTGATCGGATTATGGGTCAGCGTCGCAACGCCCGACGTATTCGTCTGACTGGTGCCGATGACCGTGGACCCGACCTTGAACTCCACCCACTTGCCCGCCAGCGCCGGCGACAGGGTCGCTTCAAGCACCACGCTGCCCATGTAGGTGCCGGTCTTAGCCGCCACCGTCACAACGCCCGTGCCCTGCGTCACCGTCAGGGTGCCGGTGCCCGTGTCACCGGCGATATCGCTGTCGCCTGCAAAGGAGACGAGGATCGGGTAGTCGCCCACCGACTTGAGCGGCGTGTAGTCGAACGTCGCCACGCCGGACGCATCCGTCGTATCGGTGCCCACCACCGTGCCGTCCACGCTGAATTCAATAACCTTACCGGCCACGCCCGGAACCAGCGTCGCCGTCATGGTCACCGGAGTACCGACCGCACCGTTCGGGTTGCTTACCGTCAGGTCGCCGGTCGCCTGCGTAACCGTCAGATTACCGGTTGCGCTGACCGAACTAATATCAGGATCACCGGCGAACGAGGCCTCAATCGTATGGGTCCCCACGGACCGCGTGATCGTGTAAGGCAGTGTTGCCACGCCCGCTGCGTTCGTCAGGGCGGTGCCAGCATCAACCCCGCCCACCTTGAAGGTGATCGACTTCAGCGCCGCCGCCGGGCTCAGATTCGCCTGGAGCGTAACACCGGACATAAAGGGACCGGACACATTGGAAACGGTCATCGATCCGGCAGCTGCCTCAACGGTAAGCGTGCCGGAGCCGTTCGCCCCCGCAATATCAGGATCACCCGCAAAGGACGCCGTCACCGGGTAGGTGCCGGCCTGGTTGGTAATGGTGTAGGTTACGGTGGCCACACCAGACCCGTCGGTCAACACGGTCCCCGCGGGCACACCGTTCACGGCAAAGCTGATGCTCTTGCCCGATACGCCAGGCGCCAGAGTAGCCTGTAGTGTCACTGACCCGCCAAAGGGACCAGTAGCAGGTGCGACAGTCACCACACCATTCGCCTGCGCGACGGTCAGAGATCCGGTGCCTGTAGCGCCGGCGATTTCAGGATCGCCTGCAAATTGGACCGTGATCGTGTGGGGGCCGACTGAATTGGTAATGTGATAAGGAACAGCTGCAATCCCGCTTGCATTCGTCACTGCGGTGCCGGCAGGAACGCCATCAACCGCGAACGACAGGGTCTTACCGGCAACGGCCGGACTCAGGGAAGCCGACAGGGAAGTATTGTGATAGTAGGTACCAGCAGCGGCAGAAACCGTCACAATGCCACTGGCCTGATTGATGGCCAAGGTGCCGGCACCAGTAGCCGTTCCGACATGGCTGTCACCGCCCCAAGTGGCAGAAATGGGGTAGCTGCCAACCGTATTCAGGGGCGTATAGGTGAAGGTTGCTGTGCCACTGGCGTTGGTCGTACCGCTGCCAACGACGCTCCCGTCGACGGAGAAAACGATGGAACGCCCGCTGATCGCAGGGCTAAGCGTAGCTGTTAGGGTAACCGAATTCCGATAAGTGGTGGAAGCCGGCCCGACTGTCACGGTGCCGGTGGCCGTAGTCACCGTCAAGGAGGTAGAGTTCGTGGCAAAGGAGATGTTCGAATCACCCGCAAAGGTGGCCGTCAGCGTGTGACCGCCCGCTCCCTGGGTGATCGTGTAGGGGGCGGTGGCATGGCCGGACGCATCGGTCGTGCCGGTCCCAACGGCGGTGCCATTTACCGAGAAAACAATACTCTTCCCGGCAACGGCGGGGCTCAGCGTAGCGCTAAGAGTTACCGATTCGCCATAGGCGCCCGAGGCGCTGTCTACATTCATGGACCCGAATGCCGGGTTTACGGTCAGGGTACCTGTGCCGCTGACAGCAGCAATATCACTGTCGCCGCCAAAGGCCGCCGCAATTGTGTGCGTACCTGCTCCAGCGCTGATCGTATACGGAACCGTTGCAACGCCCGTTGCGTCGGTCAGGGCTGTGCCCGCCGGCGATCCGCCAACGGTAAATGCGACGCTCTTGCCCGCCGCGGCCGGCGAAAGGGTCGCCCGGAGGGTGGTGCTCCCCAGGTAGGTGCCCGATGCAGGGCTGACCGACATGCTGCCGGTGGCCTGCGTAACGGTCAGGGTGCCGGTGTCTGACGCGGAGTTAACGCTGGCGTCGCCAGGGAAGCTGGCGGTAATCGTATAGGTCCCGGCGCTCTCCGTGCTCGAGTAAGTAATGCTGGCCGTTCCGGTGGCGTTCGTCCCGACGGTGCCAACGGTCGTGCTGCCGACCGTGAAGGTGACCGCCTTCCCGGAAACACCCGGGGTCAGGGCGGCGGACAGGGTGACAGGAGACTTGAACGGGGTCGCCACATCTGCCACAGATAGGGTGCCGGATGCCGGGTTTACCGTAAAAATGGCCGACCCGCCGGAAGCCTGGTAGTTGGCGTTACCGCCGAATGCGGCGGACAGGGTGTGCGGTCCGCCTGCCTGCGTGACCGTGAACGAGACCGTCGCGACGCCGGACCCGTTAGTCGTCCCGGACCCGACCAGCCCACCATCTACAAAAAAGGAGATGGCCTGCCCCGCCAGAGCGGGGCTCAGCGTAGCCTGTACGGTGGCCGGCCCTTGGAACGTAGCCGAAGTGTCAGCCGTCGTGACAGTGGTAGCTGCTTTAGAGATTACGAGAATCCCAGATCCGGTAGATCCCGCATAATTGGTCTCGCCTGCAAAGGCTGCGGTGAGCGTGTGGTTGCCTGCGTTCTGGGTCGTTACGTAGGAGAGCGATGCGACGCCAGCAGCGTCGGTCACAGCCGATCCTACAACCGTTCCGGCGACGGAGAAGGTAATCGTTTTGCCCGCCAGAGCCGGGGTGAGCGTGGCGGTCAGTGTGGCGGTGCCGCCGTAGGACGTGCTGGCGGTAGGCACGTTCAGGCCGGTGGGCACCGGCTGAAGCGTCAGCGTCGCCGTGCCGGATGAGGCCTGGGTCCCACTGTCGCCCGCATAGTTCGCCTGAATGGTGTGGTTGCCAGCCGAAAGGGCCGCCGTGGAATAGGTGACGGTGGCGGTGCCCGTTGCATCCGTGGAGGCCGAACCAGCAGCAACTCCGCCCACAGTGAAGGTGACCAGCTTGCCGGCCAGGGCCGGATCGAGCACGGCGGTCAGGGTGGCGGTGTTACCAACGACCGTCGTGGTGCTGCTAACGGTCAGGGTAGTCGGGGTCTTGAGTTCAGCTACACCACCCCAGAAGACGTAGTTCGTGACCGTTGCAGGGTTATCTGCGGTCTGTGAAATGGTGAACCGTTGGGTTGCGTCACTACCGGTCGCGGGCAGTGTAAAGACGCCATACTCGCCCTCTTTATTGTTCCAGATGCCCGTCACGGCCAGTTGGTCGTCGGCCGGCGACCAGGTCACCGAGTTCGGATGAACATTCGTCGTCAGCCGTGTCCGATTCGTACCATCGGCATTCATGACCCAAAGTTGCTTATTAACCGAACCCGCACTTTCAGATGTTACTACGGCGATCTTTGACGCATCGTGCGAGAACTTGGCATCCATGACAAACCAGGTGCTTGGTGAAAGCAGCGTACGTCCGCTGCCATCAGGTTGGATCACGTAGAGCGGCGTCGGTTGACTGGGACCTAGCGCAGGCGGATCCGTGTAAAGGAGGCCGGCGGTGCCCCAGTCCATCAGGAGCGGAGAAATGCCGGTATAGACCGCCGTAAGGCCGCTGCCGTCCGAATTGGAGGTATAGAGCTTTGTACTCCCCGTAGGACCACCTGATCTGGCAGTGAAGGCGAACTTGCTGCCATTCGGCAGGAAAGCAAAGTTCGTGTACGTATGGCCAGCAATCGTCAGGTCAGTGATAGGCTGCCCATCCAAAGGGGTTCGGTACAGTTTGCCCAATGAGGTAAGCGACATTAGGTCGCCGCTACCGTCGGGCACGGGAAGCGCGCGCTTAGGCACGGCCCCAAGGTTGGAGAGCACTTTCTCCAGGCCTGTGCCGTCCGGCTTCATTCGGTACCCCACGTTGCCCTCGGAGAAGAGGATGGCTTCTGTAATACTAGGAGCCGCCTCTGCCACCGACAGCACGGGTCCCCATAGGTTTATACCCCACAAAATAAGGAGGATAGCCACCCAGGCTGTACCCTTCTGGATGCGCTTGCTCATGCCAATACCCCTTTTATAGAAATATTTACCAATACCGTTGAGCATTTTCTCTAATCCTGTTGTCGGATTTTGGTCTATAGATGTAAAGAGTTTTGTGGGAAAAAAGCACTAAACTCCGTGCCTACATCCTCCGATAATAGAAGTTGAAGAGTCTCTTTCAGGAGGTGGGGCGCATATGCGGATTAGACATAATTTGTCGTCTAGCATCGCTTGGCGCGCCCTCTCCACCCAGTCATCCAAAATGGAAAAAAGCCTCACACGGCTCTCGTCCGGCGACCGCATCAACAGCGCAAGCGACGACGTCGCCGGCCTGAGCATTTCTGAGCGCATGCGGTCCCAGTTTCAGAGCCTCAATCAGGCGTCGCGTAACGCGATGGACGGGCTGTCGCTCGTAAACACGGCTGATGCCACCCTCGAGGAAGTGCTCAGCCTGCTTCAGCGCGGCCGTGAGCTCTCTGTGCAGTCCGCCAACACCATCTATCAGCCGGATCAAAAGACCAGCATTCAGACGGAAGTAAACAACATCCTCGCCGAAGTTGACCGGATTGCTGACACGGCCGAGTTTAACAAGATCAAGCTGTTTACTACCGGTACGGGGGCGGGCGCCACTACATCGGTCATCACCGGGTTGCGCACCAGTTGGCTCCAACAGGCTGAAAAAGTCATTCAGGACTACTACGGCCTTCAGGGAGATAACAGCGGCCTCAAGATTATCTTGACTCGTGGTACGGGACAGTCGCCCTGGATCACGGGCAGCGTTGAGCCCGGTGGCCTCGGCAAGTTGACAGATATCACCATGACGCTGGACATGGACGTACTCACCAGTGCACCGGACGCCGACCGCATTGTGGCGAGGGCGCTCACGCAGGCGGTCCTGGCCCGCAACTCCAACTACATAAGCCTTTCCCGCTGGTTTGTTTCGGGCGCCAGCGACCTGGTGGCCGGCGGCGACGAAATGCTTGCCGAAGCACTCAAGACCTATTCGGCTGCCTCCATCGTGGCGGCCATTAACGACCCGTGGACCGATGACCTGCTGCATCAGGCATCGGCGTATGTAGCGACCAAGTACCTCCAGGCATATACAACCGCCTACGGTTCGACTATGCAAGACCCCATGACATGGCTCCGGAACGCCGGCGATTTGGACGCCGCCATGCTCTCCACCATTTACATGGATGAAGTCTCGTTTACCATTGACTACACCATCAATGGTGAGGCGTTCCTGAATGGGATTATCGCAAGCGGGGCGCTGGATGACGCCGACGTGGGTGGCATTCTGCCCGGGAACTCCAGTGAAGTGATTCCCGACGGCGGTGACTACTCGATCAACCCCACCACCAACTTCACCATCCGATGGGACGGCATTTCGGACGAGGATATCCGTATGAAACTTCATATCGGTCCTGGCGCCAACGATTCGATCGAATTTGCCCTGCCCCAGATTGGCCGGGCGGCGCTGGACCTGCTGGGCGTCAACGTTATCACCAAGGCAGAACAGGCTATCGGGCAGTTCAACAACGCCATCAAAAAGGTCTCCACGGCCAGGACCCAGTTGGGCAGCACCGCCAACGCCCTGGACCATACGATCCGCTCCAACCAGGAAGCTGAGATTTCCTTGCGGAGCAGTTACTCCCGCATTCATGACGCCGACTACGCGCAGGAACTGCTGACCCTGACCAAGCAGCAAATCCTGGTGCAGTCCTCTTCCCAGGTGCTGGCCAAGGCAAATCGCCTGCGGGAGCATACTGCCTGGCTGCTCAGCGGCATAAAAGGTGGCGGCTTCGCACCCGCACCTGCGTAAATGAGAAAAGACGACCGCCCCGTACTCAGCCGAGTACGGGGCGGTTCTTCGTTTGGCGCTAGTCAGCAGCCGATTCGTGCTCCGGAACTTCGTCTACGATAATCGCCTCGCCAGTCGCCTGCTGCACCGGCCGCAGGTTGAGCAGGCCCTTGAAGGCCAGCCAGACCAGAGGCAGAATACCTGGCGCCAGGAAGACCGTATCGGGCAGCGACCGCAGCCACATCAAGGTGTTGACGATCGGCTTCTGATAGAAGCTGAAGTCACGGGCAACATGGAAGCCGTGCTGGAAGCTCTCGAACATCTGCATGAAGCCGACAGGCAGCAGGGTGATCAGGATCATCCCCATCAGGCCGATGTTCAGGCCCCAGAAGGAGATCTTCACAAGCCGGTCGCTCCAGGCTTCAGGCTTGATGATGTTGCGCAGCACGTAGAGCAGCAGGGCGATGGCCAGCATGCCGTACACGCCCATCAGGGCGCCGTGGCCGTGGGTCGGGGTGAGCCACGAACCGTGCTGGAAGTAGCTGACGATCGGCAGGTTGATCAGGAAGCCCAGCAGGCCGGCGCCGAACAGGTTCCAGAAGGCGGTGGCGATCAGGAACATGAAGGTTCCCTTGTAGGGGAAGTTGGAGCCGCCCTGCTTCTGCATCTTGTACTGGTCGTACGCTTCGAGCATCAGCAGCGTCAGCGGAATCACTTCCATGGCGGAGAAGACGGCGCCCAGGCCGATCCACATATCCGGAGCGCCGATCCAGTAGTAGTGGTGGCCGGTGCCCAGGACGCCCGAACCGAGCAGAATGATCAGCTGGAAGTAGAGCGCCCGTACGGTGGACTTGACGGTGATCAGCTTCATGGCGACCATCAGGTAGCCGATAATGACGACCGCAAAGACCTCGAACATGCCTTCGACCCACAGGTGGATGATCCACCAGCGCCAGTAGTCAGCGTAGGTGATGCTGGTGTCCGGCTTGATGAAGAAGGCGAAGCAGTAGAA
Source organism: Symbiobacteriaceae bacterium (assembly GCA_029239785.1). GTDB lineage: Bacteria > Bacillota > Sulfobacillia > Symbiobacteriales > Symbiobacteriaceae > JARBUG01. The sequence goes on from JARBUG010000049.1 coordinate 8,594, forward strand.
GAGCGGAATGCCGATGGAGGTGTAGAGCAGCAGATGGGTCAGTCCGCCCTTGTCGGTCTCCTGCTGGAGGGCGCCACGCAGGCCCCGCCACAGGATGAAGAGCCAGATGCCCAGGCCGGCGACCAGCAGGACCTGCCAGATGCGGCCGAGTTCAAGGTACTCCCAGCCCTGGTGGCCGAACCACCACCACATGTTGCCCAGGTAACCCTTGGCGCCCAGCCACTGGCCGATGAGCGAGCCGCCCACGACCACCACCAGCGCCCAGAAGAGAATGTCAACCAGCAGGCCCTGGCCCTTGGGTTCCTTGCCGCCGGCGATGGCCGGGGCGGCGTAGAGGCCCATGGCCAGCCAGGCGGTAGCGATCCAGAAGATGGCGAGCTGCAGGTGCCAGCCCTTGGCGATGTTGAACGGCAGCAGCTTCGGCAGGTCGAAGCCGTAGAAGCTGGAGCCCTCGGCGTAGTAGTGGGCCAGCACCGCGCCCAGCAGCGACTGCACCAGGAAGAGCAGGGTGACGACCAGCAGGTACTTGCCGAGCTTGCGCTGACCGGGCGTTACTGCCAACTTGCTCAGGTCGAACTTGGGGAACTTCACGTAGTTCCGCTGCATCTCCAGGTTCCACTTCTTCTGGGCCCAGAGAATGAGGGCCAGGCCGGCGATCAGCAGCGTCACGGAAATGGCGCTCCAGTAAATCGCACCGTAGGTGGCGTTATTGCCCGCCGCCGGGTTGTACGGCCAGTTGTTGGTGTAGGAGTAGTCCAGGCCCGGGCGCTTGGTGGCCGAGAGCCAGGCCGTCCAGGCGAAGAAGTCGCTGATTTGCTGGATTTGGTCGCCCTCAGCGACGTAAGAGCCGTCCCGGTTGGTCAGGTGCTCTTCTTTGATGGTGCCGGCCGGGAGCGACGCCTGGATGTCGCCGTTGATGAAGTAGTCGCGGTAGTGGTCACGAATCGCCTGAATGCCCTTCACCTGGCCTGCGGTCAGGGTGAGGGTCTTGGCCGCCTCATCGAAGCGGTTGGTCTTCAGATCTTCCTTGGTTTTGGCCTCGGCGCCGGCCTGCTGTTCCAGGGGCAGGTCCTTGAAGGCCTTGCCGTAGAGCGCCTGGGCGTAGTGCTCCTGAATGGCCAGGGTCATGATGTTGAGCGCTTCGGCCGTGTAGTCAGGACCCAGGTAGGAACCATGTCCGAGGACGGTGCCGTAGTCCATCAGGCCGTACTTCTGGTAGACGGCCTGGCCGCCCATGATTTGTACTTTGGTGGTCACGAGGGTGCCATCGGGGCCCTTCACCTGTTCCGGAATGGGCGCCTGGTTCTTGTAAATCCAGCCGCCGCCCACCAGCATGACCGTGAACGCCAGCAGCATTGTCACAAGCAGCACATGTTTGAGCAGCTTGTTGGGCGTTCCCTTTGATTGCTTCATTTGTGCCCAGCCTCCTAGCAGTCGTACTCGGGTCTCATCACTTCGGATGATACCGGACGCGCCGACTGGGCAAATTGTGCTCTCTCACATAGTCCAAGTGATAGTATTCACATTGGGTTTGGTGACAAAGCTCACAGAAGAATCCTGATAGGTAAAATGGCACCCGCTTGTGGCTATCCCTATATTTGGAAGTGATAATGGGAGCACTACTTGAACAGGGGGCGGTTGTATGGGTGGGTCTCTGCGACGGGTGCTCGTCTGTTTGCTCTTGGCTGGTCTGGTGGCGACACTGACCGGGGCTGCGGCGCCCGGGCGGGGTTACGCAACAGGCAGGTACGCGCTTGAATTGGACGGGGTCTTCGTTGGCTGGCTGCAGAGCGCCGAGGGCGGCTATGCCTACTCAGACGTGGTCGCGGAGCAGGTCGGGCCGGACTTCATCCAGCGGAAGCACATTGGGAACGTGAAGTATGAAGAGATCACCCTCAAGGTCGGGGCGAACATGACGCAGCCGTTCTATCAATGGCTGAAGGATACGCTGGAGGGACAGCACATCCGCAAGAGTGGGTCGGTGATCTTCACCGATTATGACAGCAGGGAGGTGCAGCGGCTCAGCTTCACCAACGCCCTGATTACGGAAATCGGCTTCCCGGCGCTGGATGCCGCCAGCAAGGACCCGGCCTACTTGACGATCAAGTTCGCACCGGAGGCCGCACGGCGGGTCAAGGGGTCGGGGGTGCCGGTGAAGTTCCCGCCCGTCGGCAGCAAGCAGAAGCAGTGGCTGCCTGCCAACTTCCGCCTGCGCATTGATGGGCTTGAGCGGGCGACTACCCGAATCAATAAGGTCGAGGCGCTCACCGTCAAGCAGAAGGTGGTCACCGATGCGGTCGGGGAGTTCCGGGACTATGAGATTGAGCCGACCAAGCTGGAGTTCCCCAACCTGGTCATGACGATCTCCGAGGTGGATGCCGACGCATGGTATGACTGGCACGAGTCGTTTGTGATCCAAGGCAATAACGGCACGGAGGCCGAGAAGGGCGGCCGGTTGGAGTTCCTGAGCCCCAACCTGAAGGAAGTGCTGTTCAGCCTGCAGTTCAGCGGCCTGGGCATCTTCAAACTGGCGCCGGAGAAATCGGAAGCCGGTGCCGAGCAAATTCGGCGGGTGAAGGCGGAACTGTATGTGGAGCGGATTTCCCTCTCCCTCCCCGTGGCCTCGGCCCTGCCGGTGGAGCAGGCGAAGCCGGCCGTTCCGGTGACTATGCCGGACCCGGTGCCGGCGGATCAGGTTCGCACGCTGGAGCGGGGCGTGAAGTAGCACTGTAAGCAAAACCGGCTGCGCAGCTCACTTCTGTGCTGCGCAGCCGGTTTTGCGTATTACCGTGAGAAGACCAGTCGTCCAGGGCAACTACATGGGTTTCAGGTTTTGGTTTAGCCTCTCTATGATTCTGTGCAACCTGTCCCGCCGGGCTTGCTCGGACTTTGCTTCGAAATAATGCCCCAGGTACGTGCGTTTCACCGATGGAGACATGGCCAGGAAGTTCGAATGAGCCGGCTCAACATGGTTGATCTCTCTGATGAACTGATCCATGTGGTCATCGGTAATCTCGGGGCGCTTCTTGGGTTGAAAGTGATGAGTCTGCTTGGCTTCCTCGATTTTCGCTCTGCCATGGTCGGTCATTCTGCCAGATGCTTCAAGCTCCTCAACCAGGCGAATGTTTTTGGCCGACCACTCGGTATTCTTGCGGCGCTGCGCAAAATACTTCATGTATGTCTTGTCGTCAATGCTCTTGATCTGACTATCGATCCATCCGAAACATAATGCTTCTTCAAGCGCGTCGTTGGCTGTCAAGGTTTTGGGCCCGCCTTCTTTGCCAAAGACGAGCCAGATTCCTTCACTTGTGAGACAGTTCTCCTCCAGCCAAGCTCGAAACTCGCTGCTTGATGCAAACTGCATTTGTCTCGGCATAACAGCATCTCCAGTAGCTAGATATTTCACCGATTCTGAGCGATCCGCCACCTAGAAATCCTTCGTGGTGCGGGGAAAAACTCCTGTGCAGACGGAGGCAGAGAATGGGGTCGGTAGACGCACCATGAGAACGGGCGCCCCTCCGGCGTTAGGAGGGGCGCCCACTATCATCCGCCTTACTGAAGCTCGAACGTGACCGAAACGGTGGCCGTGTACTCGCCGGTGCCGCTGTAGACCTCAGCCATGGGGGCGGCCGCCATCTTGGCGAAGCCGTCGCCGGACATACCCATGGACTGTTCGTACATGACGGCGCTGCGGCCACCATCCTGCACGCTGATGCGGTAGACCCCGGCGACCTTGGCGCCCAGCTTGCCCGCCACCCGCTCCGCCTTCGCCTTGGCATCTTCCACGGCGAGGTCGAGCGCCTGCTCAAGCAGCTTGTCCGTATCCTTCACGGAGAACGTGATGCCCTGAATGCGGTTCGCACCGGCGTTAACGGCGACCTGAATCAGGCTGCCGACCTTGGTCAGGTCGTGGGTCGTCACGGTGAGGGAGTTCTCAATCCGGTAGCCCTTGAACTGGCGGCCGTTCTGGCTGTAGTCGTACTCCTCGTTCAGGGTGAACATGCCGGTCTGGAGGTCATCTTCCTTGACGCCGGCCTTCTTCAGGGAGGCAACGACGCCTTCCATGGAGGAGCCCATGGCGCTGTAGGCCTTGGCGGCATCGACTTCCAGTGAGGAGAAGCCGACGCGAATCTGGGCGGTATCGTACTTGACCGTGAGCGTTCCGCGGCCCGTCACATCAAGCGTGCGCTGAACCGGTTCCTTGGTCTCAGCGAGGGTGGTCTGGGGGCGGAACATGGTTACGGCGACCGCAAAGGCGAGCACTACGAACAGGGTAATCCAACCAAAACGCCGCATAGCTGCCACTCTCCTGTTTGTCCAATCTCGTAAGAATGGACGAAGGAAGATGGTGGCAGGTTTCAACTTACTTCGACAAAGATCGCCAGCCGATGTCGCGGCGGAACTGCTTGCCCTCGAACTGGATGGCGTCGACGCCCAGGTAGGCGCGGGCGAGCGCCGCGGGCAGGTCGGCGCCCATGGCCATCACGCCGAGGACGCGGCCGCCGCTGGTCACGAGCATCCCCTCTTCATCGTAGGCGGTGCCGGCGTGGAAGACTGTGACGCCCAGTTGGTCGGCTTCATCGAGCCCGTCGATGGGGAGGCCCTTGGGGTAGGCGCCCGGGTAGCCCGGGGAGGCGAGGACGATGTTCACGGCTGCCGCGTTGTCGCGGAAACGGAGGTCGATCTCTTTGAGGCGGCCGTTGAGGCAGGCGGTCATCACTTCCAGCAGGTCGTTCTGGAGGAGTGGCAGGACGACCTGAGCTTCCGGGTCGCCGAACCGGGCGTTGAACTCGACCACCTTGGGGCCGTCGGCGGTGAGCATCAAACCCGCGAAAAGGCAGCCGACGAACGGCGTTCCTCGGTTGGCCATGGCGGCGATGATGGGCTCCAGAATCCGCTTCTGCACCGTGCGGGCGATGTCAGGGGTGTAGGCAGGCACCGGGGCGTAGGTGCCCATGCCGCCCGTGTTGGGGCCGGTGTCGCCATCGTCGGCGCGCTTGTGGTCCTGGGCGGCGACCATCTGCTTGATGGTGCGGCCGTCGCTGAAGCAGAGGAGGCTGACTTCTTCGCCTTCCATCAACTCTTCCATGATGACCTTGGCGCCGGCTGCGCCGAAGGCCTTGTCCAGCATGACGGCCTTGAGGGCCTCCTCCGCCTCCGCCATGGTCTGGCAGACGCTGACGCCCTTGCCCAGGGCCAGGCCATCCGCCTTGATGACGATGGGGGCGCCCTGGAGTTCGAGGTAGGCGCGGGCGGTTTCGTAGTCGGTGAAGCTGCCGTAGGCGGCGGTGGGGACGCCGGCCTTGGTCATGATCTCCTTGGCGAAGTCCTTGGACCACTCGAGCCGGGCGGCGGCCTGGGTGGGGCCGAACACTCGGATGCCCAGGGCCTGGAGGCGGTCCGCCAGGCCGGCGGCCAGGGCGTCGTCGGGGCCGATGATGACAAGGTCGGGGTGGAGTTTTTGGGCCAGGTCGGCCAGTGCATCATAGTCGGTCGCCTTCACGTGCGGATGGCACCAGGCGAACCGGCCGATGCCGGGGTTGCCAGGCGCCACGTGGAGTTCGCTGATGAGCGGGCTCTGAATCGCTTTCCAGGCGAGGGCGTGCTCACGCCCACCGCCGCCGACAATTAGAACTTTCATAGCGTAACGGTTCCTCCAATAACGGCTTGTCCGTGGACCCACAGGTGGCCGTCGTCGCCCTGGCGGACCAGGATGAGCCCCGGGCGCCCCATGGCGTGGCCCTGGCTGATCTTAACCCGGCAGCAGCCCGGTGCCACGCCGTGGTGCCACAGGTACCAGCCCAGGGCGACGGCGGCCACGCCGGTGACGGGGTCTTCGTAGATGCCAGCGCCGGTGCAGAAGTGGCGGGCGTCGGCCATGGTGCCGATGACCCGCTCCTGGCAGGTGAAAGCGTAGATGCCCGTGGCGCCAACAGTGGCGCAGGCTTCGTCAATAGTGGCCTGGGCGGGGTGAAGCGCATCGAGGGCGGCCTGGGAGCGGAGCGGCACCAGGAGCTTGGGGCGCCCGGCGCTGCCGACCTGGACGGGGCCGTCGATGTCGTTTAGGTCGATGCCGAGACCCCGGGCGGCGACCGCGGGCGGCAGGGGCTCGCCCAGGGTGACCGGGGGCATCTGCATGCCAAACAGGCGGGGCTCCACCAGGACCGGCAGGTCGCCGGCCGGGGTGCTGACCCGGAACTCGCCCTGCCGGCCCATGACGGCCAGGGCGGCAAGGGTGCCATGCCCGCAGAGCGTCATGGCAGCGCCGGAAGGCTGGTAGTAGCGCAGCGTCGTGCCGTCGACAAAGGTGGTTTCTACGCCGAGCCGGGCGGCGATGCCGGCCATGTCGGCGTGGGTGAGGTCGCCCGCGTCGGTCACGACGGCTCCAGGGTTTCCTTCACCGGGCGTGAGTGTGAAGACGTCAACGAGCTGTGCCTGCATGGTCAAGCCTCCCGTCAGATGCTAGTCCCTCTCGGCGTGGGCCGGCCACGAAGTGGCCCACGCCTGCCGGGTTGCGGCCCCCATTGAGGGAGCCTAGACCCTCTCGGCGTGGGCCCGGCCACGAAGTGGCCCACGCCTGCCGGGTTACGGCCCCCATTGAGGGAGCCTAGTGCTTGAAGTGGCGTACGCCCGTGAAGAGCATCGCGATGCCGAGGTCGTTGCAGCGGTCGACCGATTCCTGGTCACGAATGGAGCCGCCAGGCTGGGCGATGGCCGCGATGCCTGCCTCGCCTGCGGCCTCGACCACGTCCGGGAAGGGGAAGAAGGCGTCGGAGGCCAACACGGCGCCCCGGACGTTCTCGCCGGCTTGCCGGAGGGCATGGCGGGCAGCGTCGATGCGGTTCATCTGGCCGGCGCCGACACCGAGGGTCTGCCCGCCCCTGGCAACCACGATGGCGTTGGACTTGACGTGCTTGCAGACCTTCCAGGCGAAGGCGAGGTCCTTTGCGGTTTCGGCGTCCGCCTGGGCCGCGGTCGCCGTCTTCCAGGCCTGAGCCTCTTCGCTGATGGCATCCCAGTTCTGGAGCAGGAAGCCCCCGGCGACCCGCTTCACGTCGAAGCCGGCGGGCGCCTTGCGCTCAATGGGGCCAACCTCCAGCAGGCGGATGTCCTTCTTTTTGGTCAGGACCTTGAGGGCTTCAGGCTCGAAGGACGGGGCGAGGACGATTTCGACAAAGATCTTGCTGATCGCCTTGGCTGTCGCCTCGTCGCAGGGGCGGTTGAGGGCGATGATGCCGCCGAAGATGGAGACGGTGTCCGCCTCGTAGCACTTCTGGTAGGCCGCGGCGATGGTGGGCGCCACGGCGACGCCGCAGGGGTTGGCATGCTTGATGGCCACGGCGGCGGGTTCATCGAACTCCTTGACCAGTTCGAGCGCGGCGTGGGCATCGTTGATGTTGTTGAAGGAGAGTTCTTTGCCGTGGAGCTGCTTCGCCCCGACGATGGTGGTGCCGCCGTTGGTGCCGTCTGTGAAGAAGGCCGCCTGCTGATGGGGGTTTTCGCCGTAGCGCAGGTCCTGGACCTTGGTCAGTTTCAGCGTGATGGTCTGAGGGAAGGGGTTGGATTCAGCCGGGGCCTGTCCGCGTGTACGAGCTGCGATGATCTCCCGGCCCCGGCTGCCAAGCCACGCGGCGATGGCCGTGTCGTAAGCGCTGGTGTGCTGGAAGGCCTCGTCCATGAGGTCGAACTTCGTGGCGAGGGCGATGTCACCGGTCTCACGCAGCTCGGAGAGTACTTTTCCATAGTTCGCAGGGTTCACGAGAACGGCGACGTCCTGCCAGTTCTTCGCGGCGCCACGGACCATGGAGGGGCCGCCGATGTCGATCTTCTCGATGGCATCCTCGAGGCTGACGTTGGGGTCGGCCACGGTCTCCCGGAAGGGGTAGAGGTTGACGACCACCATGTCGATGGGGATCACGCCGTGCTCCGCCAACTGGGCCATGTGCTCCGGGTTGGAGCGAATGGCGAGAATACCGGCGTGAATTTGGGGCTGGAGGGTCTTGACGCGGCCGTCCAGGATTTCCGGGAACCCGGCGACCTGGGCCACTTCCAGCACGGGAATGCCGGCGCCCTGAAGCGCCCGATAGGTGCCACCCGTGGAGATGATCTCCACACCGAGGGCATTTAGTTCGTGGGCGAACTCTACAATACCGGTCTTGTCATAAACACTAATAAGAGCACGCTTAACAGACATAGCAATAGCCTCCCCTGCTACTTGGGCCCCTTCCCCTCTTCGGGCCGATAGGCGTCGCGGTCGAGCCAATACTTTTTTTCGTGCCCGGCCAGGTAGGCCAGGAGCGGGTCACGGTAGATGGGCCAGGTTATGTAGCGGGCCACATCGTCGCGCTTGGCCCAGAGCACGTCCACCACGTATTCATCATTCTGGGGCACCCGGGGCGTGCCGGTCACTACCCGACACGAGAAGACGTGGACCAGGAAGTGCTGGTCGTGGGGCTGGTTGTGCACATCAATAATATAAGCCAGTTCGACCGGCGCCACGAGCAGGCCCGTCTCTTCCTGGACTTCCCGCACGACGCAGTCGGTCATGGCCTCTCCGGGCTCCATGCGGCCCCCGGGGAGGGACCAGACTTCACCAATTGGCCAGCGGTTCAGCACCAGGAGGATGTTCTCTTCGTCCTCGACGAGCCCGAGGCCCATGACGAACTGTGTAGCCAAGTGAAGCACCTGCCGATTCTATGAGATCGATCCGTTGGGACTGCGGGAGGTCGTGGGGAGGCTGTGGCCAGGTCGTGGGTAGGTCATGGCCAGGTCTACCAGGTGCCGGTTGGTGGGCAGGGGTAGTTGCGGAGCCGTGCGGAGGTCGGCGCTTACTGCCACCACCGACCCGCCCAGAACGGCCAACAAACCTAAAAGATGTGGTACCGCGGCCTCCGCTCATCCAGCCAGGTAAACAGCGGCTCCACCCAGGGCCGGTAGTTCATGAACTGCCGGACCTCCCGTTGCGAGACCCACTGCACCTGGGTCACATCCTCATCGCCCTCCTGGACCCCCAACTCCCCGCCCACAACCCGGGCATGGAAGTAAAACTGCAAATACCACTCCTGGCGCGACGCCACAAACCACTCCGTCACAAAGGCCAGCTCCGCCATCTCCACCACGAGCCCGGTCTCCTCACGGACCTCCCGGCACATCGTCTCGAGCAGCGGCTCTCCCTCTTCACACGAGCCCTTGGGCAACGACCAATGGGGCCGGTTGTGCCCGCGATTGCGGACCAGGAGAATCTGCCCCTTCTCATTGAGCAAGACCGCTCCCACGGCCAGTCGCCTTACGCATGGCACCTTCCCGACACCTCCCCGGTTCGCTACCCGACTCGCACCCGCCGGCCTTCGCACGTTAGTCTGCCCTGCGCAAAGAGCTGCACCGCCTCCGGATAGATCCGATGCTCCTCCCGGAGAATCCGCTCGCTCAGGCTATCCTCCGTGTCACCCTCCAGCACCGGCACCGCCGCCTGGAGGATAATCGGCCCCTCATCCATCCCCTCTGTCACGAAGTGGACGGTACAACCCGCAACCTTTACGCCATACTCCAGCGCCTGACGCTGCGCATCCAGGCCCTTAAAGGACGGCAATAGTGCCGGATGAACATTCATGATCTGTCCGGCAAACGCCTGCAACATGGGCCGCTTCAGCAGCCGCATGTAACCGGCCAGACAGACCAAAGCGACCTCACGTACCTTAAGCGTCTCCGCGAGAGCGGCATTGTAAGCGTTCTTTGTCTCATATGCCGCCGGGTCGAGAAAAATGGCCTCCACCCCGGCCTGCCGGGCACGCTCCAGCCCAGCCGCATCCGCTTGATCAGACACCACCACAACGACCCGCCCATCGATCCGTCCGGCCGCACACGCATCAAGCAGCGCCTGCAGATTGGAACCCCGCCCCGACACCAGCACGCCGATGCGAATCATCGCCGCACCTCGACGCCCATGGCGCCCTCCACAACCTCACCTACGACCCAGGCCTGCTCACCGGCTCCACGGGCCGCCGCCACCACTTCGGAGGCGTCAGACGCCGCTACAGCCATCACCATGCCTAAGCCCATGTTGAAGGTCGACTCCATCTCATGCGGCTCCACCGGCCCGTGTTGCTCGATCAGGCCGAAAATCGGCGGAACCTCCCAGGTACCCCAGTTCAGCACCGCACGCACCCCATCGGGCAGCATGCGGGGGATGTTCTCATGGAACCCGCCGCCCGTGATGTTGGCCGCACCATGAATATCAAACCGTTCGTACAGCGACAGGAACGACTTTGCGTAGATGCGGGTCGGGGTCAGCATGGCGTCCATCACGGTGGCGCCGCCCAGCGACGAGGGGCGGTCATCCGCCGAGAAGGCGGAAAGCAGCACCCGGCGGGCCAGCGAGTAGCCGTTGGAATGGAGCCCCGACGAGGCCAGACCGACCAGTTTATCGCCAGCCGCAACCTTCTCGCCGGTCAGAATCCGATCACGGTTGACGATGCCCACGGCGAACCCGGCCATATCATACTCACCCGGCGCATACATGCCGGGCAGTTCCGCCGTCTCGCCGCCAATCAGAGCGCAGCCCGCCAGCAGGCAGCCGTCGGCGACACCCTTCACGACCTGCTCCAGCATCTCCAGGTTCTTCTCGGCGACGCCGATGTAATCCAGGAAGAAGAGCGGTTCGGCGCCCTGGCAGAGGATATCGTTGACGCACATAGCGACCAGGTCCTGGCCCACCGTGTCGTGCCGGCCGCTCATGAAGGCCAGCTTCAGCTTGGTGCCCACGCCGTCGGTGCCGCTCACCAGCACGGGGTCGGGGTACTTCGTCAGGTCGGGCGCAAAGAAGCCGCCAAAGGCGCCTATGTTGCTCAGCATGCCAGCCCGGGCCGTCCGCCCGGTGTGGGCCCCGATCCGCTTCACCAACTCGTAGTGCCGCTCCCGGTTGACGCCCGTGTCGGCGTACGTGACAGGCTTGTTAGTCATCGCCGATGCCCCCTTCCAGCGAGTACTTATCGACGTTCTCCAGCACCGGCACAGGGTAGTCGGCGTTAAAGCAGGCCAGGCAGAAGCCGCGGCCAGCGTCCACCGGCAGGCCCACCGCCTTCACCATCCCCTCCGTGGAGAGGTAGTGCAGGCTGTCGGCGCCGATGGCGTCCTGAATCTGCTTGATGTCACGGCCCCGGGCGATCAGGTCCTTGGCCCGGCTGGTATCGATGCCGTAGTGGCATGAGTTGATATAGGGCGGCGATGAGATACGCATGTGCACTTCCCGGGCGCCGGCCTCCCGCAGGAGGCTAACGAGGTGCTTCGACGTCGTGCCCCGCACGATGGAGTCGTCCACCAGCACGACCCGCTTGCCTTCAATCACCTTACGAAGCGGATTCAGTTTCAGCTTGAGCGCCGTCTCCCGCTTCATCTGCGACGGCAAAATAAAAGTGCGTGCGATATAGCGGTTCTTGATCAATCCAACCTCATAGGGGATGCCAGCGGCTTCGGCATACCCGGTGGCGGCCGAGATGGAACTGTCCGGCACCCCGATGACGATATCGGCATCGGCCGGCGCCTCGTAGGCGAGCTGGCGCCCCATCTCCTTGCGGACGGCGTGCATGTTGACGCCTTCCAGCTGGCTGTCGGGGCGGGCGAAGTAGATGAACTCAAACATACAGGGCCGGCTCTTGGTCGCCGCCTTGACCGCCGTCTGCGAACGGATGGTACCGTTGCCGCTGATGGTGATCATCTCACCGGGGGCGACTTCCCGGATGAACTCGGCGCCCACCGTGTCGAAGGCGCAGGACTCGGAGGCCAGAATCCAGGCGCTGCCCAGGCGGCCGAGCTGCAGGGGCCTGATGCCGTGGGGGTCGCGGATGCCGATCAGCTTATCTTTGGTCATCACCAGCAGGGCGTAGCCGCCGTGAACCTGGTTGATGGCGTGCATCAGCGACTCTTCGATCGTCTCCTTCTTTGCCCGGACGATGAGGTGGGCGAGCACTTCCGTATCGACGGAGGTGCCGAAGATGGCGCCCTCATCTTCGAGCTGCGCCCGAATCGGGTCGGCATCGACAAGGTTGCCGTTGTGGGCCAGCGCCAGGCCGCCCTTGCGGGAGTTGACCACGATGGGCTGGGCGTTGCCGATGTTGGACGAACCGGTGGTGGAGTAGCGCACGTGGCCGATGGCCATGTGGCCTTCCAGGCGATCCAGGGCGGTGGGGTTAGCGAAGACGTCGTTGACGAGGCCCATGCCCTTTTGGACCTTCAGGTCCTTGCCGTCCGACGAGACGATGCCGGCGCTCTCCTGCCCCCGGTGCTGGAGGGCGATGAGGGCGTGGTGGGCGACCCGGGCGGCCTCGGGCAGGCCGTAGACGCCGACGACGCCGCACTCATCCATGGGGCCCTTTTCGGGCTGGCAGGCGAGACCCCAGCGGTAGGGGCGCAGGGCTAGACTCAGGCTCCCATCCACTGCGGAATCGCCTCCTTATGCGCTTGGGCGAGGTCATCGGTGGGCAGGTCGATCAGGGTCTGGCGGCGGAAGATGAACTCGGATTCGTGGCCCGGCGCCAGGCCGGCGACCACGAAGCGGCCGTCGGCGGTGACGTCGCCGATGAGGCGGTGTGGCAGCCCTTCGGCGATGCAGATGGAGCGGAGCCGCATGACGTTGTCACGGTTGACGGTGAGGAGCACCCGGGACTGGGTTTCGCCGAAGAGGTGGCCATCAAGGCGGCCTTCGGTGGCGAAGATGTTGAGCTGGCAACCCCGGGCGCCCTCGGCGGCAGCCATGGCCATTTCGGCGAGGGCGACGACGAGGCCGCCGTCGGAGATGTCGTGGGCGGCGGTGACGAGGCCTTCGTTAATGGCGGTGCGGACGGCACGCTGGAGCTTCAGTTCCAGGGCAAGGTCGAGGTTGGGGCAGTCGTGGCCGACTTCGCCGTGGATGACTTTGAGGTATTCGGAGCCGCCGAGTTCGTCCTTTGTGTCGCCCAGGAGGACGATGACGTCGCCGGCGTTCTTGAAGCCCGGGGTGACGGCGGTTTCAAGGTTTTCGTGGATGGCGACCATGCCGATGGTCGGGGTCGGGTAGATGGCTTCGCCGGCGGTTTCGTTGTAGAAGGAGACGTTGCCGCCGGTGACCGGGGTGCCCAGGACGGTGCAGGCTTCGGCCATGCCTTCGACAGCCTGGTCGAAGGTCCAGAAGATCTCGGGCTTTTCGGGGTTGCCGAAGTTGAGGTTGTTGGTGATGGCAACCGGGGTGGCGCCGGTGACGACGCAGTTCCGGGCGGCTTCGGCGACGGCGATGGCGGTGCCGCGGCGGGGGTTGAGGTAGACGTAGCGGGCGTTGCAGTCGGTTTTGAGCGCGAGACCGAGGGTTCGGGTCGTGTCGGGCGGAGTGGGCACCCCTTCGGTCCCCGACTCTTCCGAGTCGAACGGCCCTTCGGGGGCAGAGACCCCGTGGATGCCGGGGCGGGCGGCCGACCGCAGCCGCAGGAGGGCGGCGTCGGCGCCCGGGGCTACGACCGTGCCCAGGAGGACCATGTGGTCGTACTGGCGGTAGACCCATTCCCGGCTGCCGATGTTGGTGCTGCCCAGGAGCTTGAGCAGGGCTTCGTTAAAGTCCTCGGGCATGGGGACAGTGCTGTAGTCGAAATTGCGGAGGTCCGCCAGGTAGGCAGGCTCTTTGCTTTCCGGGTAGTACACCGGGGCCTCGTCGGCCAGGGCGTGAGCCGGCACTTCTGCCACCACGGCGCCGTTATCGAGCACCCGCAGCATCCCATCATCCGTCACCTGCCCGATGACGGCGGAGAGCAGGCCCCACTTCTCAAAGATCGCCTCTACCTCGGGCTCACGGCCCTTCTCCACGCAGACCAGCATCCGCTCCTGCGACTCGGAGAGCAGGAACTCCCAGGCCTGCATGCCCTCTTCCCGGGCGGGGACCTTGCGCACATCGATCTCCAGGCCCACGTCGCCACGGGCGGCCATCTCGGACGATGAGGAGATCAATCCGGCGGCGCCCATGTCCTGAATGCCGACGACCGCATCGGTCTCGAACAGCTCCAGGCAGGCCTCCAGCAGCAGCTTTTCCATGAACGGGTCGCCCACCTGGACGGAGGGGCGCTTATCCTCGGCCTGCTCGCCAAACTCGGCGGAAGCGAGCAGCGAGGCGCCGTGGATGCCGTCCCGCCCGGTGCGGGCGCCGACCACCATGATCGGGTTGCCGGGGCCCTTGGCGATGCCCTTACGAATCTTTCCGGGTTCAACGATGCCGACGCACATGGCGTTGACCAGGCAATTGCCCTTGTAGGAATCGTCGAAGTAGACCTCGCCGCCCACCGTGGGAATGCCCATGCAGTTGCCGTAGTGCCCGATGCCCGCCACCACCCCGCTGAAGAGGTGCCGCTGCTTGGCATCATCCAGGTGGCCGAAGCGGAGCGAATCGAGCAGGGCGATGGGCCGGGCGCCCATGGTGAAGACGTCGCGCAAAATGCCACCCACGCCCGTGGCGGCGCCCTGGAAGGGCTCCACGAAGCTCGGGTGGTTGTGGGATTCGATTTTGAAGGCCACCGCCAGGTCATCGGTCACCTTGATGACGCCGGCGTTCTCGCCGGGGCCCTGAAGGACCCGCTCACCCTTGGTCGGCAGCTTCTTGAGGGTAGACCGTGAATGCTTATACGAACAGTGCTCGGACCACATCACGCCGAACATCTGCAGTTCTACATGGTTAGGTTCGCGGCCGAGAATCTCGACAACCCGCCGGTACTCCACTTCCTTGAGGCCTACCTGCGTCCAGACCTGATCAGACATGTGCCGTCCTCCCGGAAAATTAGTTGCCTCTCAGTGCTTGCTTCGCAAGCGCCTGTCGGCGCCTCCGGCGGTCATCCTATCGGCTGCCCGCGGTCAAGCAATTCACCATCGACTTGAAGATGTAGGCGCCCTGGTCCGAGCCGAGCAGCGGCTCACAGGCCCGTTCGGGGTGGGGCATCATGCCCGCTACGTTGCCCGACCGGTTGATGATGCCGGCGATGTTCTCCACCGAGCCGTTGGGTGATGCTGCAGGCGTAACGTCACCATCGGCGGTGGCGTAGCGGAAGAGAATCTGGTTATGGCGGTTCAGGTCGGCCAGGGTTTCAGGGTCGGCGTAGTAGTTGCCTTCGCCGTGGTTGACCGGCACCTTCAGGGTCTGCCCAAGGGTAGTGGCACCGGTGAAGGCGGTGGCGGCATTCTCGACCCGCAGATGGGTCCAGCCGCAGCGGAACTGGAGGTGGGCGTTGCGCAGCAGGACGCCGGGCAGGAGGCCGGCCTCGCAGAGAATCTGGAAGCCGTTGCAGATGCCGAGGACCAGCCCGCCCCGGGCGGCGAACTCGGCGAGGGATTCCATGACCGGGGAGAACCGGGCGATGGCACCGGTGCGCAGGTAGTCGCCGTAGGAGAAGCCACCGGCGATGACGATGGCGTCATAACGCGACAGGTCGCGCTCCTGATGCCAGACGTAGTCAGTCTGAACGCCAATCACTTCCCGGAGCGCGTGGTAGGTATCCATTTCGCAGTTGGTACCGGGGAAGACGGTAACGCCGAAGCGCACTTACTTCACCCCCGTCTGGACAAGCCGGTCGGCGGATTCCGTGACCGTGACGGTGAAGGTCTCCGTGATCGGGTTGCTCAGGATTTTGCGACCGAGTTCGTTGACGAGGTCGGCAGCCTGCTCGGCGTTCTCCGCCTCGACCCACAGCTCGATGTACTTGCCGATGCGGACCTGGGGAACGCCGGTGTAGCCCAGGGACTTAACGGCACCTTCCACGGCCGATCCCTGCGGGTCGAGCACGCCCTTCTTGAGCGTGACCTTGACTTCAGCCTTATAAAGCATAGCTGCAGCACTCCTTATGTTTGAATCTGCAGGCCCACCGGGCAGGGGCAACTGGGAGGTCACCCTAACCCGGCCTTCCGGACACCTGGCTGGTCGCGCCGGGCGGGGTGGGTACCCCCATTGGGCCCCGAGCCTCCGCAGGGGCCAAGAGGGTCGGATCGAATAGAACGGCCCTTCGGGGGCACCCACCCCGCCGCGCTGCCCACACCTGGCACGCCCGGTGAACGCCCGAGCTCCAGGAACATTTCCCCGGTAAAAACGCAAGCCCGGGAAGCTCGCCTGGTTACGGTCAAACATGACCCGGGTGCGTTGGTGGGACCCGGTTGACCCCGGCAGGCGTTGGGTGGGGTGCTCGAAGGGCCGTCAGGGGCGAAGGCGCCTCACCCAACGCCTACCGCAGCACCGACGCCAACCGCCGCAGCGCATCCTCATACCGCTCAGACGTCTCCGCAATCAACGCCTCAGGCAGCACGGGCGCAGGCGGCTGCTTATTCCACCCGGTGCTCTCCACATAATCCCGGATCGGCTGCTTATCCAGGCTGTCAATCGGCTTCCCCGGCGCATACCGGTCCGCCGGCCAATACCGCGACGAATCCGGCGTAAACACCTCGTCGATCAAGATGATCTCATCGCCGACCATGCCAAACTCAAACTTCGTATCGGCCAGAATAATGCCGACCTCGGCAGCCTTGGCCGCCGCAAACTTATACAACGCCAGCGACGTATCCCGCAGGAAATCCGTCACCTGATCTCCATAAATCTCCCGCACCCGGCCCTCAGACACGTTTTCATCGTGCCCCACATCATTCTTCAGCGCCGGCGTAAAGATCGGCTCAGGCAGGCGGGCGTTCATCTGCAGGCCCTCCGGCAGCGGAATCCCGCAGACCGACCGGCTCTGCTGATACTCCTTCCAGCCTGACCCTGCCAGGTACCCCCGCACCACGCATTCCACGTCGATCCGCTTCGTCTTGCGCACCACCATCGACCGGCCCTCCAGGGCCTCGGCCACCTCGGGCGCAACCCCCAGGCCGGCCACCGACGTCGTCAGCAGGTGGTTGGCCACGATTCCCTGCGTCGCCCCGAACCAGAGCCTTGATACCTGGGTCAGCACCCGCCCCTTGCCGGGAATCCCCTGCGGGAAGACCACGTCAAAGGCCGACAGCCGGTCGGACGCCACCAACAGGAGCCGGTCATCGGGCAGTTCGAACATCTCGCGGACCTTTCCCTTGTGGATGCGGCGGAGCCCAAGCGCGGGGCACTCAAGCAGCACGGTCACGGCGTACTTCCCTCCATTAAGTAAGCAGGGCGCATAAGGCCTCATAATCAGTAGTGCCTAGCGATAACTCCAGCGGGTTCGGCACCTGCAGCAGGCACGCCCCGCCGGGCTCGATGCCAAAGTGCAGACGAAGTTCCAGGTCGGTCAGCCCCTGCGGCGCCAGATGCGCCCGCAGCGACCGGGCCATGTGCAGGCCGACATCTTCCATGGTCGACAGGCGGGTGGGCCTGGCACCCGGAATCCGCTGCGCCTCTTTGGGCGAAAGCGTCTCCCCTGTGCTGCCCAAGAACGACAGGTCGCTGTCGTGGGCCGTACACTTGACCACTACGGTCAGGCTCAACAGTTCCAACCGCCTGACGATGATGCCGCTCGCCCCATGTTGGGCGATCCCGTTTGTCGAAAGGGCATGCTCCCGCAGCATCTGGTGCATCCCCCAGGCGCACCCGGCCACCGCCGGGTTCTCCCACTGCATGACCTGCACATCGTCGTTGTCGGTGCTGTACAGGCCCCAACCTTCGGACTGATACTCGAGCTCCAGTTTATTTACCTCCGGAACCTTCACCAGCGTTCCCCCTTGATCTACTTGATCAGCTTCATGAGCAGGAGCGCCACGCCAAAGCCGAGGCCGGCAGAGAGCAGCGGGCGGGCCCAGCGCAGTTTCCCCTGCGGCCAGAGCATCGTCACCAGCACCGTCACCAGCAGGCCGGTCAGCACGCCGACGATTATGCCCGTCAGGCTGAAGGTCACGTTACATCAGCCCCAGTCGCTTAAAAATCGTATCGACGTGCCGCAGATGACGGCTCGGGTCAAACGCCTGCTCCAATTCGCCCGGGGTGACCAGCGACTGAATGGTCTGGTCCTGCTCCAGCAGCCTGCGCAGGTGCGTTCCCTCGGCCCAGGCCCGCATCGCCTTTTCCTGGACGATGGCGTAGGCCTCTTCTCGGGAGAGCCCCTTCTCAACGAGGTAGAGGAGCACGGTGCCCGACGAGGTCAGACCGAGGGAGATATCCATCGACCGCTTGATGTTCTGCGGGTAGACGTTCAGGTTCTCGATGACCCAGGTCATCTTGGCGATCAGGTAATCGGCCAGCATGGTGGAATCGGGCAGAATCACCCGCTCGACCGACGAGTGGGAGATGTCCCGCTCATGCCAGAGGGGGATGTTCTCCAGGGCCGCCAGGGCGTTGGCCCGCAGGATCCGGGAGAGGCCGGAGATCTGCTCCAGGGTGACGGGGTTCCGCTTGTGCGGCATGGCGCTGGAGCCCTTCTGGCCCTTGGAGAACGGCTCCTCCACTTCACGGGTCTCGGTCTTCTGAAGCAGCCGCAGTTCGACAGCCAGGTTGTCCAGCGTGGAGCCGAGGATCGCCAGGGTGGTCATGAGCTGGGCATGCCGGTCTCGCTGGAGCACCTGCGTGGAGATATCCGCCGCCCCCAAGCCCATCTGCTCGCAGACGTACTGCTCGACGAACGGATCGATGTTGCCATA
>JARBUG010000219.1 GCA_029239785.1 Symbiobacteriaceae bacterium
TGCTGTGCCGGCACCCACGACCAGTTCTCGCTGGAAGATGCGGGCTGCGCCGGCGCCATCCTTCACTATATGAGCGGTCCTGACAGCCATGTGGAACTGAACGATATGGGCTATGTGGTACGGGAGCTGTACAGAACCTATGAGGGGCGGCTGGCTGACCTGGTGCACACGTCAGAGCACGGGCAGTCGCTGCTGAAGATGGGCCTGCACGAAGACCTGCTCTTCTGTGCGCAATTGGGCACATCGACCTTGCTGCCCAAGTTCGTGGAAGGGCAAGTACTACTTTAAAGAAGGTGGGCGATTACGCCTACCTTCTTCGCGTCACGCTTGCTTCTCAAACCCGGGGATATCCACGTCGACCGCCTCGCCGAGAATCTTATAGACGTCTTGCAGGATCACGCTGAAGCGTTGCTCAGCCATCAAAAATTCGCGCACGTCGGCGTCGTTCTGGATGACGGCGTAGAGTTGCTCCAGGGCTTCTTTCTGCTGCTTGGGCAACTCCTTGCCCTGCATGATCAGGGTTTGGGCATCGAGCTGCTTTTTGTGAAAGTCACGGACCATCTCTTCGGCAGAGGGCCGGCCCTTCAGCTTGGTACGGGCGACTTGCAGGGCCTTGTACTCGGGAGCATCCTTCAGGGCACGGGCCAGGTTGTGTGCGTAATCATACACGTTTACCATGATCGTTCGCACCTCCAAGAGAATAGTCTTCGCTGCAGACTTGGGAAACCCTTGTCCGAAACCGGACAGAGAATTGGCACAAAGTGGCCGCCGCGAGACCAGGCCTCCAGGTTAGCATGGAAGTGACGGGGGTGAGCCAATGCCGGAGTGGGTCTGCATAGATGGCGCATGCTGGTTCTGCTGTGGGTAACAGTCTACCTAGCCTTTCGATCTTGGACTGGCTTGCTATAGTACACCAGACGACGGGCGGCCCCTTGATGGGGCCGCTAACAACCAAACCTCAACGCCCAACCTCAACAACCAACAGATGCGAAGTAAACCGGTTCCCATCCGGCCCGCCCCCGCTGCTCCCAATCAGCAGCCGCGACACCAACAACCGCTTCCCATCCGGCGACCAGGCCGGGTGGAAATAGAGCGCCCGCGCCTCATCGGCCACCACCTGCCGGGTCGTATGCTTGGCATAATCCATCACATGAATGCCGGAACTCTCCCCGCGGGGGCTCCGGTAGGCCAGCCACTTCCCGGACGGATCAAACATCGGCATGATGCCACCTTCGTGGGTCAGCTGCTTCCGCTCCGCCCCCGGCGCGGTCAAATCGATTTCGAACAGGTCATATTGAAAGGTGCGCCCCACCCGGGGTCCCGCCCCGATAATCGCCTTCTTGCCGTTTGGCGAAATCGTCAGGCCGCCGGCCTGCATATCCCAGCCATCGGGCAGGCTGTGCACCTCCTGCCCCCGCCCGGTGCGTGCATCGACCTTCATCAGCCGCTGCGGCGTGATGTAAAAGAGCACCTTCCCCGAAGCGTCCCAGGCGACGTGGCCCACCACTTCGGTCTCACGGCTCAGCTGCCGCTCCTTGCCCGTCGCCGCGTCGATGATCATCACCGACGCCCCGTCGCCCTCGGTATTGACCCGGGAGAAGGCCAGCTCCTTGCCCCCCGGGCGCCAGGCCGGGGCCGCATCCCAGCTCCCCTCGGCCCGGGTCAGCGCGGACGCTCCCTGACCATCGGCCCCCATCAGCCAGATCTTCCCGTCACGCATAAAAGCAACCCGCCTGCCGTCCGGCGACCAGACGCCAAACCCGTCCATCGCCTGCGCCTTCGTCAGTTGGGTGGCCCCCGCCGGTACGGCCGCTGCCCCGCTTTCGCCTGTCGCCGCAACCGGTGCGGCACCGGCCGGCGCCCCGGCCCAAGCCCGCTCCACCATCTGCCCGGCATCGCCCATCACCCAGGCCACCAGGCCCAGCATGCCGGCAACCAGCAGCACCCAATAAGCCCGCCGGTGTACATATTCCACAAACCACACCTCCGCGCCGATCGATCCCTTTCTCTGCGAAGGGTATTCGTCCACCGGACTGGACAGACTAGTAACATGCCATACGCCAATCACCTGTATTACGAAGAGACCGGCGCCGGGCGCCCTGTCATCTTCATTCACTGCCCCGCCCTGAGCCACATCTACTGGCGGCCCATCATGGACCGCCTGGCCTCTGTCTGCCGCTGCATCGCCATCGATATTCGGGGCCACGGCAAGAGCGGCCTGCGCGACGAACCCTGGCAGTTCACCGACATCGCCGCTGATCTTGCCATGCTCGCCCGGCACCTGGACTTGCGTGACCCGGTGCTGGTCGGATACTCCTCCGGTGCGACGATCGCCCTGCTCGCCACCCTGAGGGACCCGGCCCTGTACAGCGGGGTGGTCGCCATTGGCGCCTTCAGCGAGTGCTGCACCATGACCATGAAGGCCAAGGTCGGCCTGGGCCTGCTGGGCGTGCGGCTCGGGCTGGTGCCCTACATAGGCAGCAACGTCATCAGCACCAACAGCGTGGGGAAAGCACATACGCAGGCGATGCTGCCCGACGCCCGCCAGACCAGCCCCACCGCGCTCCGCAGCTTTCTGACCGAGACCCTGCGGACCAACTTCACGCACCGGCTGCACGGCGTTCGCTGTCCCGTCCTGCTCGTCTACGGGTCGAAGGACGACTGGATGCACAGCTACTACCGGACGCTGCACGAGCGGCTGCCCCTGTCGCGAGCGGTCTTTTTCGATCGCGCAGATCACCGGGTGCCCACCCGGCAGCCCGCACTCTTCGCGGATGCGGTGGCTGAGTTCCTGGCCGGCCTCGGGCCGGACCCCGAGGCCGATCTGCCGCTGGTCCTGCCTGCCGATCTGCATCCCGGTGCGGAGCTGCATCAACTTCATCCATAAACCAAACAGGTTTCTTCCCATTTGCGTCTAATCAGTCGGTGTACGACCGAACGCCGCAGATGATGGGGGAGACGACCATGGCACAGACCCTGAACCTGGCTGAGGCGACCATCGCACAGCTCTCGGCTGCGATGGCCGGCGGGACGCTGACAGCCGTTGCCCTGACCAGCTTTTATCTGGAACGGATCGCGCAGATCGACAAGCAAGGTCCCAGACTGAACGCAGTGCTCGAAGTCAACCCGGACGCCCTCTTCATCGCACGGGCGCTGGACGCGGAGCGGCGCCAGACCGGCCCCCGGGGGCCGCTGCACGGCATTCCCATACTGCTCAAGGACAATATCGACACCGCCGACAAGCTGCACACGTCGGCGGGTTCGCTCGCGCTCGCCTCCTCCTACGCCCCCAACGATTCCTACGTCGCCGATGCCCTGCGCGAGGCGGGCGCCGTCATTCTGGGCAAGGCGAACATGACCGAATGGGCCAACTTTATGGCAGATCATATGCCCTCGGGCTACAGCTCACGGGGCGGTCAGGTGCTCAACCCCTACGCACCCACGCACACGCCGGGCGGCTCCAGCTCCGGGCCGGGCGTGGCCGTTGCCGCGGGCCTCTGCGCCGCCGCCATTGGCACCGAGACCTCCGGCTCGATTCTGGACCCGGCCAGCGAGAACTCGGTGGTCGGCATCAAGCCCACCGTGGGTCTGATCAGCCGGACCGGCATCATCCCCATTGCGATGAGCCAGGATACCGCCGGCCCCATGGCCCGCACCGTCGCCGATGCCGCCCTTCTGCTGGGCGTTCTGACGGGTGTCGACCCTGCGGACCCGGCCACCGGCGCCAGCGCCGGGCGTGCTTTTGCAGATTACACGCCGTTCCTGGACCGCAAGGGGCTGCGGGGCGCCCGCCTGGGCGTCGTCCGTTCCTACGGGCACGACCGCTTGAGCGACGAGGAGCAGCGGCTCTTTGGCAGCGCCCTTGAGATGCTCCGGGCGCAGGGCGCCGAATTGGTCGACCCGGCCGATATTCCGACAGTCGGCGAGAAAGGCTGGCGCTCCCGGGTGCTGGTCCATGAGTTCAAGCCGGCCCTGAACAGCTACCTGGCGGCGCTGGGGCCGGGCGCCCCGGTCAAAACACTGGCCGACGTCATCGCTTTTAACAGTGCGCACGCCGACGCGGCGCTCAAACACGGCCAGGCGGTGCTGGAATCCGCCGAGGCGACCAGCGGCACGCTGACGGAGCCCGAGTATATCAACAGCCGGCTCCAGGATATCCGCCTGGCCGGCGCCGAGGGCATCGATGCCGTTCTGGAACGGGAGGAACTCGATGCGCTGGTGCTGCCCGGGTCGTGGGGCTGCTGGGTGGCGGCCCGGGCCGGGTACCCCTCGGTCTGCGTGCCCGCCGGCTATATGGCGGGTGGTCTGCCTCTGGGGCTGACGTTTACGGGGACCGCCTGGTCGGAGGGCGCGCTGATCCGGCTCGCCTACGCCTTCGAGCAGGCGACGAAGCTGCGCCGGGCGCCCGACCTGGTGGGGTAAAATCATCCGAAAGGATCAGCTAGATACTTCACACATAGTCCGTTAGATCTATGGTCAGAATGGTATCCAATCCCATAAAATCATCCATAACAACCATAGGGCCCGAACACTGGGAGGGGATTTGGATGACATTTGGCAGACACACAGCGTTCATCGTCACAAGCACGCTGCTCCTCACCGGACTGGGCCTCGTCTATGCGACTGGCGGGACCATGTATGCCTTTACGCACCTTTTGTATGTACCGATCCTCTTTGCGGCCATTGAACTGGGGCTGCCCGCTGGCATCATCACGGCGCTGCTCGCAGGCCTCGGCCTGGGGTTGATTCCCGCAAACGTGGCGGCCGGCGAGCCACAGACCGGGCTTGCCATGAGCGTTCGTGCATTCGCGTTCCTGGCGGCGGCCTGCATCACGGGAACGCTGGTGCATCATTTTCGGCGGCAGCAGGTCCGGGTTCAGAACGGGTTTGTCGAAAGCGTGGCGGCGTTGGTCAACGCCCTGGAGGCGGCCGATGACTTTACCGGCGGCCACAGCCAGCGAGTCTCAGAGATCGCGACGACCGTCGCTGAAGCGTTGCACCTCCCGCCCGAGCAGGTCGAGGTGCTGCGGATCGGTGCCATGCTGCACGACGTCGGCAAGGTCGCGGTGCCCGGACAGATTCTGGCGAAGCCCGGGCAGCTGACCGCGGAAGAACTTCGCATCGTCCGGACCCATCCGGAGGTGGGCGATCGGATTCTGAGCGCCCTTCACCACCCGCAGGTTGAGGCCATCCGTGACCTCGTGCGCCACCATCATGAACGACTCGATGGCAGTGGTTATCCCGACGGCCTCGCCGGACGAAAGCTCTCGACCCTGGTTCGCATCCTCTCCGTGGCGGATGTTTACGATGCCATGACCAGCCCCCGGCCACACCGGCAGGCGCTGAGTGAAGCAGAGGCGATGGCGGAGTTAGCCTCGGAGGCGGAGGCAGGGCGGTTGGATCACCTTGCCGTGCAGACCCTGGTGCAACTCGTCCAGACGGAGGGGAAGCGCTGGGAGATTGACAGCCTGAGCGAACTGGAGGCATAACAGATTCCTATAGCCTTGAACCTACTGCCACGCATGTATGTTCAGGGCTTTTCTGTTTCCCCTACAATGGATGCATGATAACAGGTGGAGGAGACGATGTATGGCCTTTTCCCGTCGTGCCGCAGTCCTGATTACGATCACCCTGCTCCTGTTCGGCCTTGCCGTGATCTGGTGGACCGGGGGCACGGGTGGCTCCTTCGCACATTTCCTCTACCTGCCGATTCTGTTTGCCGCCATTGAGTTGGGGGTGCCCGGCGGCGTGGGTGCCGCTCTGGTAGCCGGCGGCGTTGTTGCGTGCCTGCCGGCGGATGCCGCAGCGGGCGCCCAGCAGACGCTGCTCTCCCGTGGGGTCCATGTGACGTCGTTCATGGCCGCTGCGGTCAGCACCGGCGCCGTGGTTCACCACCTGCGGGTGCAGCGGGTGCGCATTCAGAACGGGTTTGTGGAGAGTGTCGCTGCGTTGGTCAACGCCCTGGAGGCGTCAGACGACTGCACCGCCGGCCACACGGTGCGGGTGTCGGACCTCAGCGTGGCCATCGGCAAGACGATGGGCCTCTCAGCAGGGCAGCTTGAAGTGCTGCGCGATGGCGCCGTCCTGCACGACGTGGGTAAGGTCGGCGTTCCGCACCATATCCTCAACAAACCTGGCCGTCTGACGGCTGAGGAGTTCAGCATTGTCCGGGCGCATCCGACCGAAGGCGACCGGATTCTGGGACCCTTCAGCCACCCGCATGCCGCCGAAATTCGGGACCTGGTCCGCCATCATCATGAGCGGCTGGATGGCAGCGGGTATCCCGACGGGCTGAAAGGTGAGCAGATCGGCCTGATGGCCCGCATTTTGATGGTGGCAGATGTCTATGACGCCGTGACCAGCCCCCGGCCCTACCGAACGGCGATGCATCCGCAGGATGCGGTGGCGATGCTGGAGGATGAGGTGCGGGCAGGCCGGTTGGATGGTGATGTGGTGGGGGTTTTGCGGCGGTTGGTGTTGGATGGGGTGCGGTTGGTGGGGTGACCGCTTGTGCTGGTGCTGGTGCTGGTGCTGGTGCGTCGCACTGTGGGGGCAGATAGGGGGATTCCCTCTCAGGGTTGTTCGTCTGGGGGCCTTTGGCCATC
>JARBUG010000050.1 GCA_029239785.1 Symbiobacteriaceae bacterium
GTGGTCGCCCGGCGGCACGCAGAGTCAATACAATACTCAGTTCTCGCCCCAACGACCCCCAGCCGCCCGACACCCTTCTCCTGCAGCACTTCATGCAGCTTGGTGCCATAGAACGCGTCGCACGCCTTCTTGCGCACTACGGGCTCCCCCGCCCGCGGCGCCACCCGGGCGTCGATTTGCCATTCCGACGAGCCCTCCGGCCCCACATCATCATCCTGTACATAGATGACCGGCACATCAGCCGCCCGGGCCTTCTCCAGCAGTCCGGCGATTACCCCCACAACCGCATCGGGCTGATAGCAGGTCCCGATATTCCCAGGCTGCACATCGATCACTAACAATGCATCCTTAGACAATATGTATCCCCTCCTCCATCCAAGGTGCCATGGAAACGCCGATCACACAAGACCGAAATGTTGTCAACTTACTGCACCTGGTGAATCCCTTCAACCTCCACCCCGGCCTCAGCCAGCAGCGCCGCGACCCCCCCCGCCTCGGCCCAGTCAAAACGCAGGGCGAAGCCGCAGTCTGACGAAAACTGCCGGGGCGTGGGTACCAGCCGGACCGAAAGCCCGGCCCGCCCCAGCGCCTTCTCCGCCTTCATGGCCGCGGAACTCGTATGAAACAGTACGATGCCAAACATCGTCACCGCAACCTCCCAACCACCGCCGCGATCGCGTCCACCGCCGCATCCACCTCGGCAGCGGTCGTGAAAGGCCCCGGGGCCAGCCGGACCGTGCCGCCGGGCAGCGTGCCAATCGTCCGGTGCGCCGCCGGTGCACAGTGAAGCCCGACCCGGGTCAGCACGCCGAACTCCTCGTCCAGGGCGAAGCCGATGTCCGACACCGACAGCCCATCCACCGTGAAGGAGACGGCGCCTACGCGCAGTGCGGGGTCAGCGGGGCCGAACACCGTGACCCCGGGCGCCCGCCCGGCGAGGCGCAACAGCCCCTCCCGCAGCCGCTCTGCCAGCTTCATCTCATGCGCCCGAATCGCAGCCACGCCTCGCTCCCGCACATACGCCAGCCCGGCACCCAGCCCGGCGATGCCCACAAAGTTCGGCGTTCCGCTCTCGAACTTGTCCGGCAGGTCCTCCGGCTGGACTTCCTGCTCCGACCTGCTTCCGGTACCGCCCTGCATGAGCGGCGCCAGGCGCCCCGGGTCCACGGAGGCGCCCAGCACCAGCCCACCGGTCCCGGACGGTCCCAGCAGCCCCTTATGCCCGGCAAAGGCCAGCAGATCGATCCCCATCCGCCCCATGTCGATCTCCAGCGTCCCGGCGCTCTGCGCCGCATCCACCAGCAGCAGCGCTCCGGCCCGCCGGGCGACCTCAGCCGCCTCTGCGACCGGTGCGATGGTGCCCGTCACGTTGCTGGCATGGTTCACGACCACCAGGGCCGTCCCCGGTGTCACCGCGGCCGCCAGCGCATCGACCGGCAGAACGCCGTCAGCACCGCACCGGACGACGGCCACCTCGACCCCCGTCCGCTCCAGCGCACGCAGGGGCCTCATCACCCCGTTATGCTCCATGGAGGTGCAGACAACCCGGGCGCCCGGCCTGAGCAGCCCGTGCAGCGCCAGGTTCAGGGCATGCGTCGCATTCTGCGTGAAGATGACCCCCAGGGGGTCGGGCGCCCCGAAGAACTCCGCCAGCGCCTCCCGACAATCGTACATGATGTGCCCTGATGCCAGGCTGAGCCGGTGGCCCGCCCGGCCGGGGTTGCCGCCGGCCCGGGTCAGCGCCCCCACCATCGCCTCGGCCACGCCCGGCGGCTTCGGCCACGACGTCGCCGCGTTATCCAGGTAGATCAAGGCACTACGCCTCCTTGGCCTCCCGCACCACGAGCCCCAGCACCACAGCGATCACCAGACCGATCACCACGGCATACGGCCCAAAGGCCGACGGGCCGGCGGCAGAACTGGCCAGGCTGAAGTTGTGCGCCATGGCCGTGCCCACCAACATGCCCATCACGAAGACGGTCGCATCGCCATCGCCTTCGCCCGTCAGAATCAGCTGCCGCCCCGGGCAGCCGCCGCCCAGCGTAAAGGCCAGGCCCGACAGCGCCATGCCCAGGAAGTTCCACACGCCATCGGTGTGTGCGATGGGCTGCCCCGCGAAGCCAGGCTTAAAGAGCCCGAGCGCCATGTTGGTCACCATCGCCGCGCCCACCAGCGCCGCGACGCCATAGAACAGATGATAATCCTTCAGCATGATGATGTTCCGGAACGCGCCCACGGTGCAGAACCGGGCCCGCTGGGCCAAAAAGCCAACCACCACACACACGCCCAGCGCCACGAGGACCGGCGCATGCTGCGACCCGGGTCCGGTGGTGCTGAAGAAGACCGGGCCGACCAACTTACCGCCCTGCAGCCCGCCGTACAGCGGCCTCAGCACCAGCAGTGCCAGCAAACCTGCCATGAAGGCCGGCATCAGCCAGCCCACCGCGGCCGGCGCAGGACGGCTCCGCCCCAAGCTGTAGCCCCGCCGGAGGAAGAACGACCCCGCTGCGATGCCGCCCACGAAGCCCAAAATCCCCACGATGGCGTTCCAATCGCCGCCGCCCAGCCGCAGGAATGCCCGCCACGGGCAGCCCAGGAAGACCAGCGCCCCAATGGAAGCCAGCATGCCCCACAGAAAGCGCAGCGAGCCGCCGGCGCCGGCCCTGGGCTTGAACTCCTTGAACACGAACGCCGCGAGGACCGCACCAAAGACAAGCCCGACCAACTCCGGCCGTATGTACTGAACCGCCGCCGCCCGGTGCAGGCCCAGAGCGCCCGCCGTGTCACGGGTAAAGCAGGCCACGCAGATGCCCATGTTGCCCGGGTTGCCAAGCTTCACCAGCACCGGCGCCAGCACGCCGACCACCAGGCCGGTCAGAATGATGCCCCACATGCCACCAAGGAACTCCTTGATCCTTGCCATGATTTCTTACGCCATCCTTTCAGATAAGAAAAAGTACGGTGACTTCTTCAGTCGCCGTACTTGATTTGGCAAGCGTTTGGCAATTCCCTATGACCAATCGGTCAATTTTATTTACCCTTCCTGCCCATGCGCCGCACCCGCCAGATGGGTCATAAGGTCCTGCGCCACGGCTTCGGGCTGGCGGTCCCGGCGCCACACGGCACAGATGGGCCGCCGCAGGTCGACCCCTGCCAGCCGCACAAAGCCCAGCTCACCGGGGCCCAGCTGGCTGCGCGACAGAAAGGCCGCACCCATGCCGCCCCGTACGGCGGCTTTCACGGCCTCGGGGCTACCCAATTCGGCCACAACTTGCAGCGACTGCGCCGCGATACCATGCTGCGCCAGCAGCGCCTCCGTCACGCTCCGGGTCGCCGACCCCTGCTCCCGGCTGACCAGGGGCAGCCGCTTCAGTTCGCTCAGCGGGAGCGGATCAGCCATCCGGCCCCCCGGGGGCAGCGCCAGCACAATCTCATCTGACGCCACGGGCTGCGAGACCAGCAGTGGGTCGGAGACCTCCTGCCCCACCAGCCCGACACCGACCTGTCCGGTGCGCACCATCTGCAGAATCGCTTCGGTGTTGCCAACCCGTACCTGCACCTCAACATCCGGATGGGCCCGCCGGAAGGCTGCCAGCACCGCGGGCAGCAGGCTCTCGCCAGGCAGCGTGCTCGCTCCGACCACCAGCGTGGTGTGCGCTCCCGCCCGGGCGCCCGCCATGGCCGACTCCAGCTCTCCATAAGCGGCCAGCACCTTGTCTGCCCTCTCCACCAATCTCTCGCCGGCAGGCGTAAGGGCCACGGCCCGGGTGCTGCGAGTCAGCAGCGTCACCCCGAACTGCTGCTCCAGCTGCTTGACGATCTGGCTGACGGCAGGCCGGGTCAGCCCCGCCTCCTCAGCCGCCCGGGTAAAGGACTGGTACCGGGCGACCAGGCAGAAGATCTTCAGTGAGTCAATCATGATCAGTTAGCTCCTCAAATCATTTGTCATTCAGCATTCTTCTGTCTTACCGGCTTCTCCTCCCCTCTCTCCGCTGATAGAATGGGCCGTAGGACCCGCATATGGGGAGGGGATGTACATATGAAGATCCTGATGATCGGCGGTACTGTATTTCTGGGGCGCCATGTCGTGGAAAGTGCGCTGGCCCGGGGCCACGAGGTGACCATGTTCAACCGGGGCCAGCATAACCCCGAGCTCTTTCCCGAAGTCGAAAAGCTGCGCGGCAACCGCGACGGCGGTCTTGACGTGCTGAAGGGCCGCCGGTGGGATGCGGTCATTGACACCTGTGGCTATGTTCCCCGCGTTGTGAGCGCTTCTGCGCAGTTGCTGGCGGATGCGTGCGAACACTACACCTTTATCTCCAGCGGCTCCGTCTATGACGGTGATGTCATGAACCCGACCGAGGAGACCCCGGTCGTCACCATTCCCGATGCAAACGTCGAGCAGGTGACGGGCGAGACCTACGGCGCCCTGAAGGCGCTCTGCGAGCAGGCCGCCGAGGCGGCGATGCCGGGCCGGGTGCTGAACGTGCGCTCGGGCCTAATCGTCGGTCCCCACGACCCGACCGACCGCTTCACCTACTGGCCCGTGCGGGTCGCCCGGGGCGGCGAGGTGCTGGCGCCCGGCAGGCCGGACGCGAAAGTCCAAGTGATCGACGGGCGCGATCTGGCCGACTGGATCGTCCGCATGGCCGAAGCCCGCAAGGCCGGCATCTACAACACCACGGGCCCTGATTATCGCCTGACCCTCGGCGAAGTACTCGACGCCGCGAAAACCGCATCGCAAAGCGACGCCAAGTTCACCTGGCTCCCCGACGAGTTCCTGGTCGAAAAACAGGTCGGCGGCTGGATGGAGATGCCGCTCTGGGTGCCGGGCGGCGGCGCCGACGGCCTCTTCAGCATGGTGATCGACAAGGCGCTGGCCGACGGCCTTACGTTCCGGCCGATCTTTGAGACGGTCCGGGACACCATCGCCTGGGACCAGACCCGCCCCCAGGACCGGGAGTGGCGGGCCGGCCTCAAGGCCGCCAAGGAAGCCGAAATTCTGGCGGCCTGGCACGCCAGGTAGCACCACCCATCAGCACAACAAGGGCACGGGAGCGACATCGCTGCTCCCGTGCCCTCTTTCATGCCGCCTACAGCTTGAACCGGGCCATCTGCGCCTTCAAGGCGCCCGCCACTCGCTCCAACTCGTCGGCAGCGGCAGCCACGCGGCCGGTCGATACATCCAACTGCGTCATGGCCACCGAAACGGCCTCGGCGGCGCCCACATTCTGCTGCGAAATATCGGCCACCCGCTCCGTGGCAGCGGTCACCTGGTTCGCCCCCGCCGCCATCTCCTCGCTGGCCGCCGTGCTCTGCTCCGTTACCGCCGCCACGGCGTCAAAGGCATGTACCACGTTGGCGGCCGTCGACCGCACAGCCTGGGCGGACCCGGCGATGGTGCTTACCTGCTTCGCCGCCTCCTCGGACACGAGCACGATCTGATCGAGGGCAGCACCGGCATCAGCCGCCAGCGCCGAGCCGTTCTTCACCTCTGCCAGCCCCCGGTTCATGGCCTTCACGGCCTCCACCGTGCAGGCCTGCATGGCGCCAATCAGGCCGGCAATCTCCTTGGCAGAGCCAGCAGACTGGTCGGCCAGTTCACGCACAGCTTCGGCAACCACAGCGAAGCCCCGGCCCTGCTCGCCCGCCCGGGCCGCCTCAATGGCGGCGTTCAGCGACAGCAGGCTTGTCTGCCCCGCGATCTCAGAGATCACACGTGTGATATCGCCAACCTGATGCGACAGTTTCTCCAGTTCCCGCATCCGCTGGGCGGACTCGCTCACGGCCAGTTGGACCTGCCCCATGCCGGCGGCCGTCCGGCCAACCACCCCGGCGCCCTGCCGGGCGGTGGAGGCGGCCTGGTTGGCCCGTTCGGCCACCCACGTTGCGCCGGTGGCCACTTCATCGATCGCAGCCACCATCTCAGAGAGCATCTCGGAGGCCTGCTGTACCTCCAGCGCCGTCTGGCCGGCGCCCGCCGCAATCTGGCTGATGGTCTGCTTCAGCTCTTCCATCGTCCGGCGCATCTCGTCTGCCGCCTGGTTCTGCTGGCCGGCGCCGGCTGCGACTTCACCCGCGACCACGGCCGCCCCGCCAACGCCCTTCGCCGACTGATCGGCTGACTCGCTGAGCGAGTGGGTGGCGGCCAGCACCGCATCAGTCGACCGTCCGACCCCATCAAGCAGTTCCCGTAAGTTCTGCACCATCTGGTTAAACGCCAGCGTCATCTCTGCCAGTTCATCGGAGCCCCTGGCCTTCAGCCCATCGGCACGCAGGTCGCCATCCGCCAGCCGTCTGGCAGCGGCCGCCGCCCGCTTAATCGGCCTTGAGAGCGTCAGTGCGATATAAATCCCCACGAGGATGGCGGCACCCAAAGCCACGGCGAAGGAGCCGTAACCGATCATGATCGCACGCTGGGTGCGCTTCTCCGTGGCCGCCTTCTCCGTTTCCGCCAGTTTGACGTACTTGGCCCGCAAATCCTGGGCCTTGGGCAAAATCTCCTTGACCATCGGCTCTCCGGTCGTTCCCAGCAACACCAGGGCCTCGTCACGCAGCCCGTTGCTGATCATCGCCATGGCATTCTCCGCCACATTGTCGTAGGCCTTAATCAGGTTGTGGAGCTGCTCAAGCTGCTGCTTGTCCGCATCGTCGGGCAAGTAGGCAAGCAGCTTGCCAACTTTGGCATCCATCAACGTCCGCTTGCTGCGATAATCCGCCGCGTAGTCGCCGTTAGAGAAAGTATAGTAGCCCCACAGGCTCGCGTTCTTCTGAGCCGCCAGCGATTCTAGTTCGAGCGTATCAGCGTTCGCCCCGTCGATCACGCCGGTCAAATACCCGTAGTCCTCGTCGATGGTGCGCAACTGAGTCATCTGGTAGACACCGGTCCCGGATGCGATTACCGCAACAAAGGCAAATCCGGCAACCAGTTTGGTCGTGATTGATATGCGCATGGTCACCATCACCCGTTTCATGGTATAGGTACAGCATCTTACCCTCATTCTCGGTCGGCACGGCGGAAAGAACAAGGCACAAAAGGATACCAACGCCCTAGTTATTGTAAAACCCCGCAGGTTTCAACCTACGGGGTTATTCTCAACCAACACAAGTGCAGGTGCTCATCGCATCCGTCAGCATCTGCCGCGCAATGCGGATGATCTGATCGGCCACCGGTCGAATCGCATCGGCCACCGGGGTGGTGGGAATCTCCCCGGCATGAGAGATGTCGGATGCTTCGATGGCGAGGAACTCGACCCGCTCAGGGACCTTCAGGTTCAGACTGCGGCCGACAGAGAGCGCCGTGCCCAGTCCCGCCCCGAAAGACCTGGCCGACAGGCTCGGAGGCAGCGCGTCTGTGTCGATCATGTAGGAGTCTCCGGGTTCGGTCAGCCCGGTCACCGCCACATCAACAATCAACACAGCCTGGTACCCGAGCAGATGGTGCAGCAGATCAAACCCGCCGACCTCCGCCTCGTGAAAGTCCACACCATCGCCCGTCCAGCGCGACTTGGCCAGCCGCACCGCGTAAATACCCGCCCCGTCGTCCGTAAAAAGCGGATTGCCGATGCCCAGGATCAGAACGGGATTCTTCATGGAGTGGGCCCCCTTGACTGCGGAATCGGGGTGCCCCCGGGCCCCGGCGGAGAATCGCCGGGGCTGGGGAAACAGAAAACGAACCCGGGGCGCTCAGGGCGCTCTGGCGGGCAAGACCCGCCCCTCATTCGTTCTCAAACTTATTGGAAAAGGGGTTACTTACTAGTCAGAGTATCACTGGGGGTACCACCGGGAAATCGTCCGAGTGACCTAAAGTGCATAGCACGAAATTGCCAAACATATACAAACCAATTACCTAATGCATCATTGTAAATGAGCCTACTTGTTGATCCATTTTGACCAACCGATTTGGCGTGTCCTTGGCGCAGCCAATTCGACAAAACCCATGCAGCAGTAACCTCTAACGGCTTGTGAACGTTTTCACACACCTTGACAGCGTTGGGTCAATCCGGGCGGGTTAAGCAACATACCGAGCTCGTGAAAACAATCACAAACCGAGTGAACCAATCGGGTGACGACACTAGTCCGGATGGAGGCACTCCTCGACACGATGGTGCACCGTGCCGACCGATATGTCTGTGCGAAATCTGCGAACCTGCGCCCCCGAAAGCAGACTCTAGAAGGAGACGTTTCGTGACATGAGGGCCTCGTTCACCGACATGATCGGCGGCCGGGCCGGACACTTATCAATCAAAGCTGCGGGAGGGCCGGGAGATGGCCCTGGGGGAAGAGCTGCGCTAGGTGCCCTCCCGTTCCGTCTGGCCGCTCACCGTGGAGGTGGGCGGCTTTTCCGCGGCCTGGACACGACCTAGGGTGGCCGCCCAGGGTTTGTTACTGTTTTCACCTTCTGCGCATAGAGAACCGAACTTATTCATGCATAATTCCGTTTACGTTACGATGTATGTGACGGCCAGAACAAATCCCTGGAGGAGGCCGAACCATGGACAGATTCGTCGAACGGTTCCAGGCAGCCATCGAGAAGGAACTGCTGCGGGCGCTGTTTTTGGTTCGCGTAATCGCCGTTCTCCTGTTCTTTGCTGGCCTGATTTTCACGCCATTGCCCTGGAAACTCTTCGTTTTTGGCCCCTTTTTCCTGGCGCCGCTGATGGCCGAAGTCTGCCGCCGCCTGCCGGAATCCTGGTTTGGCCCTGACGCGGCTGCGGTGGAGGCGGAACGCCGCCGGGTGCGCAGGATTCTCTACGAATAGCTGTTGCGACCGGGGGCAGGAGGGATAATCCGAACTAGCGAAAACATTTCACTGTGCACGATATCTTTGTTCAGCGAGGAGTGCATCGGCGGTATGGATCTGTCGCGAGTCAGTACGGGGTTACAGAAGTGCCTGCACGGAGCAGCGATTACCCAGTTGGAGCCGCTTTCGGCCGGCTGGGAGACCGATGTGTACGGCTTTGAGGCCGACAACCGCCCTCTGGTGCTGCGTGTTTATTCCGGCTTCGACCAGTGGAACCGGGGCGAGGTTGAAGCGAGAGCCATGCGGTTGCTGAACGCCCAGGGGTACCCAGTGCCCCGTATCGTGGCGGCAGGTCCGGACCCGGGCGACTTCGGCGGCTGGTACCTGATTATGGACCGGGTCCCCGGTCAGGTCTTCGCGCGACACTTTGGCGATCAGAGCGCTGCGCCAGCGCAGGTCAGGCTCTTCTGCTCCCTCCTCCGCCGGCTCCACCAGGTGGACCCGACTGACTTCGGGACAAACGCCCCCAGCAGTTTCAGCCTCGATATCATCCGGCTGATGGCCGGCGACCTGCGAGAAGCGTTCGAGCCCGCCCTGCAAGTGCTGGACCGCCGGGAACTCCAGGTCGGCCGGGAGCGCCGCTGTCTG
Source organism: Symbiobacteriaceae bacterium (assembly GCA_029239785.1). Classification (GTDB taxonomy): domain Bacteria; phylum Bacillota; class Sulfobacillia; order Symbiobacteriales; family Symbiobacteriaceae; genus JARBUG01. The sequence continues at coordinate 9,392 of JARBUG010000050.1, forward strand.
ATTCACGGCGACTTCCATAGCGAGAACATCCTGATCACGCCGGACGGGGCGCCCTTTGTGATTGACTGGAGCGGCGCCGCGCTGGAAGATCCCCGGGCCGATGTGGCCCAGGCCATGGCCCTGTGCATCACCAACGGCAACCCGGGCCATGCCGAGCTAATCCGGCAGGGGTACGAGGCCGAGCACGGCGGCCCGCTGCCCCATCAGGACTACTTCCTCCAGCTGGCCCTGACCCGGCGGGTCCTGACCACGGTCGTTACCATGGTCTGCGGCTCGGCCGCCATGGGCATGCGGCCGGGGCTGGAGGTCCAGCTGCGCAAGCACGGGGCCTGGGTCCAGGGGATGGTCGCCCACCTTGAACAGTTCAGCAGCGTCCGCCTGCCGCTGGTCCACGCGGCCATGGATCGTGTCCTGTCGGCACAATAACGTATGACCCGCCAAAAAGGGCCGCCGGGAATGCGCTCCCGGCGGCCCCTTTTGGCTTAGTCCTCGTCCTCGTCCTCTTCGTCCCCCTCATCCTCATCGGCGAGCTGCAGGCCACTGCCGGGCTTCCGGGGCTTCAGGTAACGGGCCAGCAGCGCCGCATAGGTGCCAACTTCGTCCACGTTGGTCTTCTCGGGGTCGAGCGGCTGGAAGAACTCCACCACCTCGGTCTCGCCGGACGCCTGAACTGCCGCCAGGCACTTGTTGTACACTTCCACCATGGGCCGGGTGCCACGCTTCATGCTCTGGGTCAGCGATGCATGGCTGGCCAGGTGCTTGATCTCCCGCAGCATCGAAACCATCGTCTCTCGATTCACCACTCAGCGCCCCTCTCGTTTGATCTCCGCTGCCACCCGTCCCTTGAGCAGCCGCCGGCCCTCGTGCAGCCGCCACTTGACCGTGGTCAGCGGCAGTTCGGCCTGATCGGCGATTTGATCCAAACTCATCTCCCGTACGTAGCGCAGCCGCAGAAGTAGGCCATAGTCCCCCGGAAGCTCGTCCAACATACGGCCCAGGCGCCGGCGCAACTCCCGGCGCAGCAGAAGGTCTTCCACCTTGCCGCCATCATCGGCCACAAACTCAGCCAGACGTGCCCAGTCCTCCGTGCGCAGACCTATCTCCCGTCCCTGCCGCCGGGTCCGGGCCTTCCGGTAGTTGAGGCAGTGATAGTAGGCGACCTTGCGCAGCCATGCCGAAAACGCATCGCCAGCGTTCAGTTGCCACAGCTTCTGATGGACGGCCAGCCAAATCTCCTGCGCTGCGTCAGCCGCATCGGCGGAACCGACGTACAGGCGAACCAGCGACCGGAGGAGCGGAGAGTACCGCTCGATCAGGCCATCCAAGGCCGCCTGATCCCCGGCCTGCGCCCTGCGGACCAGCTCTCGCTCTTCCATGCGTTCACCCCGATTCACACGGGATGCGTCCACCCCGTCGAAGGCCTTCACTCATATAGACAACGCCACCGTGCAATTCGATAGGGAAAATCGAAAAAACCTCTCCGAACAATGAGAAACCTGACAGGCAGGTGTCAGGTTTGGGGGTTTAGAGTGGAGACAGACCCCGACACGAGGAGGATGCACCATGCACGACCCGATTTGCCAGAGCTGCGGCATGCCTTTATCCAAGGAAGAACAGTTCGGTACAGAGAAAGACGGCACCCAGACCCAGGAGTACTGCGTGTACTGCTACGCGAACGGCCAGTTCCTGCAGCCGAACATGACCATGGCCGAGATGGTCGAAGTCTGCGTTCCCTTCATGGTGCAGGACGGCATGAAGGAGGAACAGGCCCGGGCGATTCTGGGCCAGCAGCTACCGACGCTGAAGCGGTGGCGCCAGTAAGACATGGTATGATGAGGGTGTGCCGCCCCCTGGCGGCGCCCCTCATCTTCATTCTCGGCGCCAAGGGGGCAAGGGCCTTGAAACTGGACAGGCTGATGGCGATGCTGATGATCCTGGTCAACCGGCGGCGCGTGCAGGCCAGCGAACTGGCCGACATGTTCGAAGTCTCCGTGCGCACCGTGTATCGGGACATCGATACCATTAATCAGGCCGGTATACCGGTCGTCACCTATCAGGGCGCCGGCGGCGGCATCGGTATCGCCGACGGCTTTACGCTCGACCGCAACTTCCTGACGGGCGATGAACTGGCGTCGATGGCGGTGGCCCTGCGCACCGTCTTTGCGGCGTCGCAGGACCAGCGTGCCGGCACAGCCCTGGAGAAGATTCGGGGGCTGGTGACCGGCCCGGAGGCCGACCGGTTCCGGAGCCGCACCGAATCGCTGACCGTCGACTTTACCCCCTGGGGGCACGACGCCGCGCTGCAGTCCAACGTGGCGCTTCTGCGCAGATGCGCTGAAGAGGACCGGTGTGCCACCTTTCGGTACGTAAGCGCCCAGGGCGACGATAGCACCCGGGTTGTCGAGCCCTATACCCTGGTTCTGAAAGGGCAGACCTGGTACCTCTACGCCCTTTGCCGGCTCCGGCGGGAGTTCCGGCTGTTCAAGCTGGCCCGCATGCGGGCGGTGGAAGCAACCGCCGAGCGCTTTGAGCGGCAGGCCGTGGATTTGGCGGCGCGACCCTGGGAAGCAGAAGGGAGCAGGCCGGGTCAGAACGTGACCCTCCTGCTCCGCTTCGAGCCGCAGATGCGGCATGTGGCCGAGGAATGGTTTGGCGGCGGCATCCTGCAGCGAGATCCCGATGGGCGTTGCGTCGCACGAGTGACATGGCGGGAAGACGAGTGGGTCTACGGCTGGATTCTCAGTTTCGGGCCCGGCGTTGAAGTGCTGGAGCCCGCCCACGTGCGGGAACAGATCCGCACCATGGCAGCCGCGACGGCGGCGCGCTACGGGACGGGGCCAGCCTAATCCTCATGAAAGGCGACGACCCGGCAGAAGGCGGCCTCGCCGTCCTTGAACTTCCAGGGGAAGACGCCAATCGTCGTCCGCTGGTTGAGGAGCTGCCGAATCTCGCCGCCGAGGCACTCCACATGGAGAATCCCGCTGGGGAAGAGGCCGAAGTGCATGCCCTGGTAGTCCTCGGGCGGGAATATATCGGCCAGACCCTTGCCGTACTGCTCCCGCAGGGCGGCTTCGGCCTTGGCAGCTTCATCCGGGCGCCAGTCCCGGATTTTTGTGTTCATGGGATGGTCCTGCGACCCGCAGTCAACCCCCAGCAGCTTGATGCGCTTTTCGAGGCACCACTGCCAGAACTCTCGGGTCGGCCCGGGGTGGCGGAGCATGTAGCGCTGCTCGTCAGCCTCGGGCTGGTCCCAGCCGTAGCGGCTGTATCCCGTGTGAATGAAGAGGATGTCATCTTCCCGGACATCCACCCGTTGTTCGATGTCACGGGAGGTGTAGATGCCGTAGTCCCGGGCGATATCCGACAGGTCGACGATGACGCCCGGGCCGTAGAGCCGGTCCAGGGGAATCGAGGCGATATCCTGGCCGCCGGTCACGAAGTGGCACTGACCGTCGAGGTGGGTGCCCACGTGGTTGCTGCTGTGGATGATCTGACCGTTGGCGCCGTTGAACGAGAGGCGCTTGAAGTACTGGACCTGCAGGGGCTCGTAGCTGGGCCAAGCGGGGGTCTGAATCCCCGTTGGAATGGACAGATCGTACAGTCGCATAGACGGATGCCTCCTCTATATCGGATCATCATATCGGCGGGTTGGTGCAGTTTGGGGCGCCGCCGCTTCGGCGAGGGCCAGCAGCGCATCAGCGAAGATGTTGGCCGGCGGATGGACCAGTCCGGCGCCCACCTGCCCTACACCGGGCAGCCGGTGCGCAACGCCGGTGTTGATCGAGGGCAGGATGCCCGTCTCCACGACCTTGCGGATATCGATGCCCGTGGGCGTGCCCCGAAACCCGAAGGCAGGGATCGAGTAGACCGGTGACTCGGAGAGGGTGATCTCGTACATGTGGGCCGTCAGCTCAGCCGCCAGTTCGGGCGTGCCGCCTACAAACTGGACGATGGCCGGCGCTGCCGCCATGGCGAACCCGCCGATGCCCGCCGTTTCGGTGATGACCGAATCGCCGATGTCAGGGGCCGCGTCCGCTTCGGTGAAGCCGGGGAAGTAGAGCGCCCGGACTTTCTGCGCGGGACCGGTGAACCAGCGTCCTGGCAGCCCGGCGACCTGGAGGCCGAATTCGTAGCCGTTGCGGGCCATGCAGGTGACGACTGTGGAGCCGGGAATGGACCGGGCTGCGTCCAGGGTTGCCTTGCACGCGGCCATCGACAGGTTGACGAACCAGATCTCGTTGTGCCCGATGAAGTCGAGGATGCGGGCGAGGGCCTCGGGCCCGACCCCGGCGGCCCGGGCCAGATACGGCGCCATCTCCCGCAGGAAGAGCGCCCCCACCGCCTTGTTCCGGTTGTGGCACTCATCTCCCATGTGCAGCGCCTGGGCGATCAGCGACCGCAGGTCAAGGCCGCCGTCCATCAGCCGCAAGGCGCCCTGCAGCGCGCCCGCCACCTCGGCATTGATCCACCGGAGCTTCTCCAACACCTCGGGGGCGTAGGCGCCCATTCGGAGCACCTTTCCGTACCCCTCGTTCAGATTGGTGAACGCGCGGTTGCCGAACGCCCGGTTCTCAACCACGAACAGGGCCGACGAGTACGAGATGACGCCCGCCATCGGGCCGACGCACCCATGGTCGTTGTTGGCCCGGAACTCAATCTCGCCAGATGCGGCCAGGGCCTCCGCCGCCTCCGGGGAGTCGGCGAGGCCTTCGAGCATGAGGGCGCCCAACACAGCGCCCCGTTGGGGCCCCGACATCGTCTCCCAGCGGTTGGGCGGGCCGCTGTGCAGAATCGTGGTGCGCTGCATGCCGGGAATCAGATCCCGGGCCCAGCCCACGTCCACCAGCACGGGATGCCCACTGTTGATGATCGCCAGCGCCTTGGCGTTCGCCTCCGCCACCGCGGGCGTGCTCAGCTTCTCCAGGGCCTCGATCAGCTTCATGTCGCCCCCGGCCGGTGGCCGCCAGTCGGCCTGCGCCACCTCAACCCCCTGGGCCTCCAGCGCCGCTGCAAAGTGCGGCGCACCTATATTGACCACTCTCACGCCAGCGCCTCCTTTGCGGCCAGCGCCGCCAGTCTGGCCGTCTCGGCGACGACCGCCCCGGCCTCCCGCAGGGCAGCGACCTGCTGCGAGCGGACCTGCGGGTCGCCCTCGGTACCCGTCACCGACGCCACCACCACGCAGCCCCGGGCCGCGGCGCCCCGGATCGCCGGGGCCAGGGCGCCCGCCATGTCCGGGTGTGCGCCGTAGCCCAGCACCACGTCCAGCAGCACCAGCCCGGCGCCCGCCTGCTCCAGCAACGCAATGCGATACGACGGATCGATCATCGGGTGGGGGCGTCCCCGGGTGAACCGGTCATCGCCCAGGTCGATCAGTTCGGCTCGGTCGCCCAGCACCTGACGGGCTTGACTGCAGAGCGTCCCGCCTGAGAAGAGTCCCAACGCCCGGCCGGCCGCTTTGGGCACGGGCGGCGGCGCCGCGTCCAGGGGGCGCCCCACCGCCGCCTCCGCCGCCTCGTCGAGCGAGAAGCGGTCGAGCAGGCAGAGCACGTAGGGCTTCCCGCCCGGGGCTTCCAGGGCCGCCGCCGTTCGTTCCGCCACGGAGTGGCCCGGCGGCTTGGAAACCACCACGATCTTCTCGGTCGCTGGGTCTGCCTGGAGCCGCTCGATGGCGGCCAGCGTCATCAGGCCGCCCACGGCGTCGGACAGGTCCCGGCCGCCCACGCCGATTAGCTGCGACACCCCGCCGCCGAGCCGGTCGATCAGGCAGGAAAGCTCCTGGGCGCCCGTCCCCGAAGCCGCGACGATGCCAATGCTGCCCCGGCGGACGGCGTTGGCGAAGCCCAGCCCGACGCCATCCAGGATCGCCGTGCCGCAGTCGGGGCCCATGAGCAACCGGCCCTGTTCCAGGGCCAGCCGCTTCAGCCGGACCTCGTCAGCGACGCTGACGTTGTTGCTGAAGAGCATGACGTCGAGCCCCTGCTCCAGAGCGAGGCGGGCTTCCCGGGGCGCATACTCCCCGGGCACGGAGATCATGGCCAGGTCGGCCCGGAAGGCCGGGCCCGGCGCCCGACCGGGGCCCGGCGCCCGACCGGGGCCCGGCGCCCGACCGGGGCCGGCGCCCAGGCCCCCGCCTTCCAACGCCCGCTTCGCCTCAGCCAGGGCCGCCTCCACCGCCTCCTCCGATGTCCCGGCCACCGTCACCACCACATCGGTCGGCGCCAGCCCCTCGGGCACGGCGAACCCGGCTTCGCCCAACTGCGCCAGATTCATCGGCGTCCCCATCATCACAGCCGCCCGTTCCACCCCGGGCTGCGCACGCAATTTCGCCGACACGGCCATCAACGTCACCGAATCGAAATACCGCCCCGACCAGACCCATGCCCGCTCCCTCACCGCTGCATCAACTCCCAGATTCGGCACGGATTGATCGGCATCTCACTGATGCGCACCTGCCACTCCCGCAAGGCATCTTCCAGAGCGGCCGCGACCACGGCATGACACGGAATCACCCCGGCCTCCCCCGCCCCCTTAATGCCCAAGGGGTTCAGGGGCGACGTCGTCGTGATGTGATCCGTCTCAATCGCCGGAATGTCCGTCGCCAGGGGCAGCAAGTAGTCAGCAAACGTCGTCGTCAGCAACTGGCCTTCCTCATCGAAGACCAACTTCTCCAGCAGCGCTCCGCCCAGCCCCTGGGCCACGCCACCGTGAATCTGCCCCTCGACCACCATGGGGTTGATCATCGTGCCGCAGTCATGCACGACGAAGTACCGGAGCACCTTCGCGAACCCGGTCCCCCGGTCGACCTCGACGACGGCGGCATGCGCCCCGCTCGGGAATGTCGACTGCTGCGGGCTGAAGAACTTGGTCGCCTCCAGGCCGGGCTCGCCAAAGGCCAGCGTGCCGCGCAGGGGATTGGCCCGCCGGGCCACCTCACCGAGCGGGAGCGACCGCACGGTCTCCCGGGCGCCCGCAGGGGCGCTGCCGCCCGCACCCGCCGGCTCGCCTGCACCCGCCGGCCCCCCCACCCAAGCCCGCCCCCCGCGCAGCTCCACCTCCGAGGGCGTACACTCCAGCAGCGCCGCCGCCACAGTACGTGCCTTCTCAGCCACGGCCTGCGCCGCCAGGTACGCCGCATTTCCCACCAACACCGCCGCCCGGGAAGCGAAGGTCCCGATTCCCCAGCCCATGGCAGCGGTATCTCCGGTCACGACGTGCACCTGGTCCAACGCCACCCCCAACTCACCCGCCACGACCTGGGCCAGGGTCGTAAAGTGGCTCTGCCCCTGCGTCCCGACCCCGGTCGCCACCTGGACCTTCCCCGACGGCTCCACCCGGACCCGCACGCCCTCATACGGCCCCGGCCCGGCGCCCTCCACGTAGAAGCCCATGCCAACCCCGACCAGCCGGCCCGCTGCCCGGGCCTGCGCCACCTCATCCGCCACCCCGACCAACATCCGTTCCAGCCGGTCGGCCAGCGCCGGATAGTCGCCCGAGTCATACTTACACGGCGCCCAATCCTGATAGATCAGGCCCGTGTCCCACGGGAACTGATCAGGCTGAATAAAGTTCCGCCGCCGCACTTCCATCGGCGCCAAACCAAGCGCCTCGGCGATGCGGTCCATCATCCGCTCCATCACAAAGACGCCATGGGGCCGCCCGGCGCCTCGATAGACCGCGACCGTCGGCGTATTCGTATAGACCGCCCGGAACTCCACACTGTAGTTTCGCAGCCGGTACGGCCCCGGCAACGTCGTCGCACTGATAATCGGAATCTGGATGCCATAGGGCGAATAGGCCCCGCTGTCATAGAGGAAGTTGGTCTTCAGCCCCAGCAGCGTTCCGTCGGCGCCAACGACGACCTCCACATCATGAACCTGCTCCCGCTCGTGGGTGGTCGCCACAAAATGCTCCCGCCGGTCCTCAATCCACTTCACGGGCCGCTTCAGCCGCATGGCCGCAAAGGGAACCAGCACCTCTTCGGGATACATCATCATCACTTTCGGGCCAAAGCCGCCGCCCACGTCCGGGGCGATCAGCCGCAGCTCCATTTCGGGCAGATCAAACCAGGCTGCCAGCCAGGCCCGCAGGGCCACCGGCGCCTGCGTCGACACATACATCGTCAGGCCCCGCCCCTCGGGGATGGCGACCACGCCCCGGGTCTCCATGGGGCTGGCCGCACCCCGGTCCACCCGAAACCGCTCTTTTAAGATCAGATGCGCCTGGCGACGCACCGCCTCGTAGTCACCGACGTTGCGCACATAGTGGCCCGCCACATTCGACGGCACCCCGTCATGCACCAGCGGTGCGTCGGGCGCCACGGCCGCCTCCAGGCCGACCGCCGCCGGCAGCGGCTCATACTCCACCGCCACCATGTCGGCCGCGTCTTCGGCGATGTACCGGTCGGATGCGACCACCAGGGCGACCGCCTCGCCCACATGGCGCACCTTCTCCACAGCGAGCGCCGACAGGCCGCGCCCGTGCTGCAGATCATCATGGGGGATCAGTACGGAGAACGGCCCGTTCAGATGCCCCAGGTCTGCCGCCGTATAGACCGCCACTACCCCGGGCAGCGCCAGCGCCGCCGACACGTCGATGCCTTGAATGCGCGCATGCGCATGGGGGGAGCGCACCACCGCCGCATGCAGCATGTCGGGCCGCTGCACATCATCGACGAAAAGACCCCGCCCGGTAAGAAGGCGGGCGTCCTCCAACCGGCGGGGCGACTGCCCGATCAGGGCACCCCGGCTTCGGGCCGCCTCGGCGCCCTCACCCCGGCGCTCCCGCACGTCAACGCTCATCGTCCCCCCCCCTTTGCCGCCGCCAACTGCACGGCCTTCACGATGTTCTGATAGCCCGTGCACCGGCAGATGTTGCCCGACAACGCCTCCCGAATCTCCGCCTCCGATGGGTTCGGATGCTCTGCCAGGTACGGCACCAGCGTCATCAAAAACCCCGCTGTGCAAAAACCGCACTGCAGGCCGTGGGCCTCCCGGAACGCTTCCTGGAGCGGGTGAAGCTCCCCCTCAGCGGGCGTCAGCCCTTCTACGGTCGTGACCGCAGCCCCGTCCATCTGCACGGCAAAGGTCAGGCAGGAGCGCACCGCCTGCCCGTCCACCAGCACCGTACAGGCCCCGCAGACCCCGTGCTCGCAGCCGACGTGGGTCCCGGTCAGCCCCAGTTCGTGCCGCAGAAAATCAGAAAGCAGGAGGCGGGGCTCCACCTCCCGTGTGTAGTACGTGCCATTGACCGCAACCGTCACCTTCATCGGCCGCCGCCCCTTTCCGCAGCCCGCTGCAGGGCCCGCCCCAGCGCCCGCTCCGTCAGCACGCCCGCCAGATGGCGCCGGAAATCGGCGGTCGCGTGAATGTCAGTATCCGGCTCAATCTCCGCACGGAAGGCGGCTGCCGCCTCAGCGAGCATCGCCTGTGAGGGCGGGCGCCCCACCAGCAGGGCCTCCGCCGCCGCCGCCCGCACCGGCGTCATCCCCACGCCCGTCAGGGCGATCCGGCACCCGGTGATCACCAGATCGTCGGCCTTCGTCGCCCGTTGGTCGGCAACCGTCAACGTTACTGCAACGCCCACGATGGCGAAGTCGCCGTGCCGGCGGGCCACCTCTTCGAAGGCCCAGCCCGTCCGCGCCGGCAGCACCGGCAGGCGCACCTCGGTCAGCACCTCATCGGGCTGCAGGCTGGTGGTGAAGAACATCAAAAAGAGATCCTCCGCCGCGACCTCGCGCACGCCGGCCGGCCCGGCCACCCGGACCGACCCGCCCAGCGCCGCCAGCACCGCCGGCAACTCCGCCGAAGGGTCCGCGTGGACCAGGCTCCCGCCAATCGTCCCCCGGTTACGAATCTGGATGTGCCCCACCTGGGCAATCGCCTCGGTCAGGAGCGGCTGCAGCCGGGCCACCAGCTCCGACCGCTCCACCTCGGCGTGACGGGTCATCGCCCCGATTACCAGGGTGTCGCCTTCCTGGCGAATGCCGGTCAGCCCCGCCACCCGGTTCAGGTCGATCAGCACCCCGGGCCGGGCCAGCCGCATGTTCAGCATGGGCACCAGGCTCTGGCCGCCCGCCAGCAGTTTGGCCGCGTCGCCGTGCTCCCGGAGCAAGGCGAGCACCTCCCCCATCGTAGCAGGGGCGTAATAGTCAAACGGTGCGGGCTTCACACGGCACTCCCCCTCGCCGCCAACTCTGCCTTGGCCGCCGCAAAGAACTCCCCGATGATCCACTTGGCCACCCCGCCCAGTACCCGCTGGCCCACCATGGCCACCGGGCCGCCCACCTTCACATCCCAGTCGTAGGCCACCCGGGTGGAGGCCACCCCCCCTTCACCGCCCGCCGGTGCGTCGGGCTCCCCGGCCTCGAACAGCATGCGCCCTGCAATCGCCACGAACCCCGTGGTCCCCTTCATATCAATGCGCAGCGTCATCGCCGCGGGCGCCTGCTTGTCCGTCACGGCGAGACTGCCCTCATACGTCCCCTTCACCGCCGCCAGCCCCACACGCACCTTGGCGGCATACCGGTCTTCCGCCACCGGCACCAACTGCTCGCACCCGGGCAAACAGCGGCCCAGCACCTCCGGATCGTTCAGCAACTGCCAGACCGCATCTCGTCCTGCCTGAAACACGAATTCGCCGGCCACCTGCATCGGGTTTCACTCCTCCACCAACGCTACATCATCATGCATATGACCCCGGGCGCCCCGCCAAGACCGACCGCGCATGCTTCGCTACCCGAACGACGTTTCACGTATACTCAAACTATTGTCGTTATTCTATTTAGATGTGCATCTATCCTGCTTCGTGGCAACCGACACCGCACCACGACATGCATACGTCCCGGCCCAAATCGCCAAAACTGGCAGTAGATGACGCTTGCGGCGCCGGACGTCAGCCGGAGGGAGGTAGATCACCCATGTCGACCCGGAAAACTCCGGTCGACTCCTTGGCAGCCTACCTCCGCCGCGCCGGTCTAGCCGCCGAGGCCGCCCTCGCCGCCCAAGGTGACCCGGCCAACCAACTTGAACTGGCCCTTTCCCGGCAGAAAGCAAAGCTGCCCCTCTCCCCCGAACTCGGGGAGATGGAGCAGCTCTTCCTGCTTCTCTTCGGCGCCAGCACCGATCTGGAGACCCGGCACCACCGCTTCGGACCGGGCGCCGTAGAGGGCCTCCTCCTCCACCTGAAGGGTGCGACCGACCTGCCCCTGCTGGAACGGGGGCTGGCTGAACTGCAGTCCATGGCCGCCAGCGCCCCGGCCGTGGCCGAACCCCTGGTCGACTGGCTGGCCGGGCAACGCTCCAGCATACCGCGCACCACCATCGAGACCAAGGTCGACCAACTGGCCCGGGCCCTGCTTGACGGCAACGCCGTGCTCCTGCTCGCAGGCGCCGCACGGGCGCTGACGCTCGCCGCCGAAGGCTGGCCGATCCGCACCATCGAAGAGCCCAAGACCGAAGGGGTCATTCGCGGCCCGCGGCAGGGGTTTACCGAAGCAATCTTCACCAACACGGCGCTGATTCGGTCCCGGATTCGCAACGAACGGCTTCGCTTCGAAACGACACGCATCGGTGAACTCACAGGCACGCGGGTCACCATCGCCTACATTGCCGGCCTGTGCCAGCCCACACTGCTGGACGAAGTCCGCCAGCGCCTGGGCCGCATCAAGGTTGACGCCATCCTGGAAAGCTGCAACATCGAAGAACTGATCGAGGACACCACCTGGACCGTCTTTCCCCTGGTCAAGGCGACGGAGCGGCCCGATGTCGTCTGTGCATCGCTGCTGGAAGGGCGGATCGCGATCCTGACCGATGGCACCCCCTTTGCCCTTTCAGTCCCAACCACCTTCAACGAGATGATGCAGTCGCCCGAGGACTACTTCGAGCGCTTTCCCATCGTCCTGCTGATCCGCGTCCTGCGCTGGCTCTTCGCCTCCATCGCACTGCTGGGGCCGGCGTTCTACGTGGCCTTCACCACTTTTCACCAGGAGATGCTGCCGCACCCGCTGCTCCTCTCCATTCTGAACGCCCGCGAAGGCGTCCCGTTTCCCGCGGTCATCGAAGCGCTCATGATGGAGATCGCATTCGAGGCCCTGCGCGAGGCCGGTATTCGGATGCCCAAGCAGATTGGGCAGGCGATCAGTATCGTGGGCGCCCTGGTCATCGGTCAGGCAGCGGTTCAGGCCGGCCTGATTTCGGCGCCCATGGTGATTGTGGTTTCGCTTACGGGCCTGGCCTCCTTCGTGGTGCCCAAGTTCAGTGAAGCGGTGTCGCTCAGGCTGCTCCGCTTTGTCATGCTGATTACGGCCGGCACCTTCGGCGCCTTCGGACTCACCCTGGCCGTCCTCTGCATCCTCGTCCACTTGATCAGCCTGCGGTCGTTCGGTGCGCCCTACTACGCCCCGATGGCCCCGCTCATCCCCGACGACCTCGATGACCACATTCTCCGGGCACCCTTGTGGATGAACCGCAAACGTCCCAGCACCGGATCGCCAAGAGACAGAACCCGCGTGAAAAAGGGACTGGGTCCCCAGAACCGGATGCCAGTCCCCGGAGAGGAGGAGAAGCCTTGAATACCGTAAGGATCAGCAGCCAGCAGTTCGCCTGCCTGCTGGGTCTCTTCAACTGCATCGCCGCCCTGATCTTTATGCCCGCGGTCCTGGCCAAAGTGGCCGGACCCGACGCCTGGCTCTCCGTCCCCCTCAGCATGCTCATGGGCGCCGTGCCCGTCTCCGGGCTGCTCGCCCTGCTGGTCCGGCGGCACCCCGGCCAGAGCTTCTTCCAAGTCGCTGAGGCCTGCCTGGGGCGGTGGCCCGGCCGGCTGGCAGTCCTCAGCCTGGGGCTCTTCAGCCTCTTCCTGACCTCGCTGGTGATTCGCGATGTGGTCGATCAGTCTGCCATTGCGTTGCTCCCCGGCACGCCACGCATGGTCATCGCGATTCTCTTCGCTGGTGCCACCGCCTACGCGGCCAACGCCGGCAGCGAAGTGACGGCCCGCCTGGCGGTGCTCGCCTTTTTGCTGGCCGTCTTCACGGTCGCGTTTATGGCCCTGGGGCTGCAGGGTGAAATCGTCTGGACCCGAATCCGGCCGCTGTTGGGCGAGGGCTTCCTGCCGGTCCTGCGCGGGGCATGGCCGGTGACCGGTTGGTTCGCCCAGTTCATCGCCCTGGCACCCTTTGTCTTTCAAATCTCCCGGCCGGAAAAGGCGCTGCGCGGCATGCTGTGGGGGAATCTGTTTGCCACAGGACTCCTCGTCGCCCTCGTTCTCTCCACGATACTTACCTTTAGCGCCCCGCTCACGGAAAAGCTGTTCTACCCCACCTATTCCCTGGCCCGACAGGTCGCGATCGGTCAGTTTTTGGAACGGCTGGAGATCGGGCTGATGACGGTATGGCTGTCCGGCATGCTGGTTAAGGCCGCCGCGAGCCTCTGGTCCGCCGCCGCATGCCTGCGGGCCGGGCTGGGTCTGCCCCACGCCTGGTGGCTCACCGTCATCATCACGGCCATTGCGGTGGCCCTGTCCGCCATCTGGTCGAGCCCCATGGCGCTCGCCCAGTTTTCGACCAAGGTCTGGACACCGCTCACCATCGGCTATGACCTGGGCCTGCCGCTGCTGCTCCTGTTGGGCTCCTACCTGCGTGTCAGACGCAGAAAGGGGGTAAGCGCTTGATTCGGAAACGCGTCGCCCTGCTGCTGGCCGCCGTACTGCTTGTGTCTGGCTGCTGGAGCCGTCGGGAGATGAATGACCTGGGCGCCATCGTCTCCGTGGGGATCGACCGGACCGAAGACGGCAAGCTTGATGTCACCTTCGCTGTCGTGCAACCCAGCTCCACCATGGGCGGCGGCACCGGCGGGCAAGGCCGGGGAACGGCCGGGCGCGGCCGGGTGGCGCTGCGGCGGCAGGGCGTCACCTTCGCAGATGCCCTGCAGCAAGCCGAGCGGGCCGCTGCCAGGCGGTTGGCGCTGGATCACGCCCAGATCATCATTCTGGGCGAGCGCTTTGCCTACCACGGTATTGACTCCCTGCTGGATTATCTGTTCCGCAGCCCCGAGAGCAGGCTCTCCACCAGAGTGATGATGATCGAGGGCGCCACTCCCTACGAGGTGCTGGCGTCCATCCCACTGCTGCGGTCGACCCAGGCCGAGTCACTGCGCGAACTGGAATCGACCCGGGCGGGCCTGATGGTTACGCTCAAGGACCTGTTCGTGGCACGATCGCAGCCTCACATCGCGCCGATGATCTCCCTGATCAGAACGCGGCCACATGTCGGCACCGAAGACGCCACCGTCACACGGGAAGTAGAACTGGCCGGTGCCGCTGTCTTCCATAAAGACCAAGCGGCTGTCTTGCTTCACGGCCAGGAACTGCTGGCCGCTATCTGGTTCCGGACCGACGTTCGCAACACGGCCGTCACCGTGCCGTGCCCGAACCAGGAGGAAGGACATTTCTCCGTGCGTGTCCTGCGAGGCAGTCATCGGATCGTACCGGTCTATGACGGGCGCCAGCTCTCCTTCCGGGTCGACCTGTCGGGTCAGGTCAGCATCATCGACTTACAGTGCCCCGTTGCGCTCACCTCTCCTGCAATGCTCCAGGCCCTGGCGGTGCCCATCCAGCAAAACTTGGTCCGGAGTGTGGCGCAGACGCTGAAGCGCCTCCAGGCGGCACAGGTCGACCCCTTCGGCTTCGGGGAGCAGGTGCGGATCCACCTGCCGGGGCTGTGGCGACAGGTCGGCGCCGAACGCTGGCCAGAAACGTGGTCCGACGTTCCCGTCAAGGTGAACGCCAACCTGACCGTCACGCATCAGAACATGAGCATCGAACCTCCGGCGGTCCCGCGAAATCCCGCCAAAGACTGAGTCGGTGCCGAACAAGTCGGCTGCCAGACCAGTATTATCCTGCAGAGGAATGCTGCAGGAGGGATGGGCATGCAGGACCGACCGGAGCCGAACCCCGGCCCGCCGCCCGAGTGGACGCTGGCCACCTGCGTGCACCTGACCCTCGCGATTCTCGGGTGGTACGCAGTCACGCTGGTCGGCCTATTCGTGCTGGGCCATACGGCCCGTAGCGTGCTGCCCGCTGCCTTTGTGGTCCGCTGGATGGGCCCTGCCACCTTCCTCGCCCTGGAACTGGTCTGGCTCGGGGTCCTGCGTCAGTATGCCTGGCGGGGCGGCGTCAAACCCCTCTTTCAAGATGAGGAACTGCGGGATGGACGCTTCTGGGCCGCCCTCGGCGCGGCGCTGGCCCTGTGCGAGGCCGCCAACCTGCTGCACATGGGGCTGGCGCAGGGTGGCCTGCGGCTCGACCTGGTCGCCGGGCTGGGGCCGGTCCAGTGGGGGCCGTCGGCGCTGGTGATGGGCGCCGCCGTGGGCCTGGTGCCGGTGGCCGAGGAGTGGTTTTTCCGGGGCATCGTGCAGGGCGCCCTGACCCGGCGGTGGGGCGCTTCGGTGGCAGTTCCGGTCACGGCGGTGCTTTTTGGCGCCCTGCACGGGCCGGGGAATCTTTGGGTGACTTCGGTGTACGGCCTGGTCTTCGGCTGGCTGGCCCACCGGCGGAGCAGCCTGACCCTGGCCATTCTGGTGCATGCGGGGGTTAACCTGGTCGCCCTGGGTCTCCCCCTGGCCCTGCAAATTGCGCGAAGCTAAGGGGACCGGCCCGCATGGCAAATGGCTGGAAGGCCCACCCTAGACCGTGGAGGTGGGCTGTATGAACGAAGGCTTCGTCGTAGGCGTACGGGCGGCGATCAGTTTCATCAGCCTGCTGGTTTACACCAACATCCTGGGCAAGCAGCAGGTCGGCCAACTCACCTTTTTCGATTTCTCCACTGCGATTACGATCGGCAACCTGGCAGGCGCACTCACGACAGATTTCGACTCCAGGGCCTGGCCCCACTTCGTGGGCCTGACGCTCTGGGCGCTGATGGCCCTGGGCGCCCAGTGGGTTGCGCTCAAGAGCCGCTGGTGGGCACGTCTCATCGGCGGTGAACCGACCATCCTCATCCAGAACGGCCATATCCTCGAACGAAACATGCGCGGCAGCCGGTACCGCTACGACGATCTGCTCATGCAGTTGCGGGAGCGCGGGGTATTTGACCTGTCCGAAGTCGAATTCGCCGTCCTGGAGCCCAACGGCCAATTGAGCGTGCTCAAACGATCACAATATCAACCGGTCACGCCCCACGACCTCGGCATCCCCACGGCCTATAAAGGCCTCGGCACCATGCTCATTCACGACGGGACCGTGCTGAAACGGGATCTGAAAGAGATCAACCTCTCCGAGGCCTGGCTCGCGCATGAGCTAGGAAAGCGCGGGATCGAATCGCCGCACCAGGTCTCGCTGGCGATTCTCAGTACGACCGGCTCGCTCTTTGTGGACCGCTTCGAGGACCACGTGCGGCCCGCGTCAATCGACGATGAGATGAAGGTGCAGCACTAAACGATGCAACAGAGCAGACTCGTGCGATGGGCCCTCTTTCTGACACCGCTCGTTCTCTTCTCACTGCTGATGAACGCCGGCCCGGTCCTGAAGCGACCGATGGGCATCGACGACCGCTTCATGGCCTTTCTGGAAGAGACCGAGCAAGCCACCCTGGCCGAAGACTGGCCCGCAGCGGCAGACGCGTGGCGGCGGACCGACCGGGCCATGAGCCTGGTGATCCGCCGCGTGCAGGTGATGTCCGAGCGAGATGTCGCCCAGGATATTTTTGAAGATCTGGCCCAGCTCCAGGGGGCGATTCAGGCGCAGGACCGGAGCGGGGCGCTGACACAGATCGCGGTGCTCAAGGCCCTGTTTAAGCAACTGGGGCAGTAGGGCGCCTACTTACGCCCCGCCATCACCAAAGATACGCCCGCGTTCCAATCGTACAGGGGATTCGCCAGCACCCACCCCTGGCGGACCCGGGTCAGCTCAATCAGCCGCTCCAGGTCGCCCCGGGAGAAGCCATGCTCCTCCAACACCGCACACTCAGCCCCGTCCCGCAGCTCGGTCAGCCAGCCCATCGTGCCCTCGTACTCGGCCTGGCGCACCGCCCGCCGGCGCTCCGGCGCCACCCGGGCATCGTCGGGCGCCGTGCAGTAGCCCCAGGCGTCCACCCGCAGGCCCTGCAGGCCCAACTGCCCCAGCAGGCCGAACAGCGACGCCACGGGCCAGCGCCGGCTGCCGATTCCTTCGGCCCGGCGCCGCACCGGCAAAACCCACGCCTGCTCGACTTCCCGGAACCGGGCCAGCAGCGCCTGATACTCCGCCGCCCCGGGGTAGAGAGCGGCGCCCGGCGCTCCCTCCAGCCCGCCCGAGGAGCCACCGGCGCCCACCACGGGCTCCATCACGCTGACCGTGCCCCCGGGGCGGCAGACCCGCACCATCTCGGCCAGGCCCCGCCCGGGGTCGGGCAGCACTCCGATGCCCGTGTAGCTGGTCACGGCATCAAAGGAACCATCCGCAAACGGCAGGTCGCAGGCATCGCCCAGGACGTAGGTCACGCCCCGGGTTCCGGCCAGGGCGGCCTTTTCCC
>JARBUG010000220.1 GCA_029239785.1 Symbiobacteriaceae bacterium
CCTACTTGACGATGTCGATCCGCACACCCAGGCTGCGCAGATTATCGAAAAACGCCGGGTACGATGTTGCAACATGGTGCGCATCGCGAATGATGATGGGTGCCGCCGAACGCAGCGCCGCGATAGTCAGGCCCATGATCACCCGGTGGTCGATGCGGCTGTCGACCACCGTTGGCGACTGCTGGTCAGCGCCGTCGCCTGGTTCTTCACATCCCGTCAGGCCATCTGGCCGCCCATGGATGATCAGCTTCGCCCGCTCCTCCTCGACGCTGGCACCCACTTTCCGGAGTTCGGCGCCGTAATCGCTGATGCGGTCACATTCCTTATAGCGAAGGTTCTCGACGTTCTCGAAGACGGTCGTCCCTGCGGCGACGGTTGCCGCGGCGGCCAGGGCCGGAACCGCATCGGTGAAACGGTCGCCGTCGAAGGTGGCGCCGTGCAGCGGGCGCCCGCCCCGGATGCGCACGCGGTACGTGACAGGGTCGTGCTCAATATCGGCGCCCATCGTCCGCAAGACATCGATCGCCTCGCGCTCTCCCTGCTCATCATCTGCGAACAGGCGCTCGATCACGACGTCGGACTCAACCACTGCGGCCGCTGACATGATGGCGGCGGCGCCCGGGTAGTCGCCCGGGACCACATACTCCCGGGGCAGGTAGCGTTGCCCCGCAAGGATATGGAAGCGCCGCAGGTCAGGGGCAACTTCGACCTTAATGCCCGCCTCGCCCAGCACCCGCAGTGTCTGCCGAATGGGCGGCTTTGACTTCAGGTCGCCCAGCACTTCGATCGTGACCGGCTCACCAATCAGAGGTGCTGCAAAGAGCAGGGCGCTGGTGTACTGGCTCGATATCTCGCCGCTCACCCTCACCGTGCCGCCACGCAGCCCGCCGCCAAACAGGGTAATGGGCAGCCGGCCGTCACGGCTCATGCTGCGTACGCCCAACTGGGCCAGCGCATCCAGCAAATCCTGCTGGGGCCGCTTCCCCAGGCTCTCGGCGTACCTGGTCACGAAGGTGACCTGCGGCAGCGTCGCCGCACAGACCGCCATGAGAAACCGCAGGACAGCGCCCGCGTTGCCCGGATCAAGGCGTTCAACTCGGCGCGGGTAAACCCCGAAGCCCCGCACGATCATGCGGTCCTCTTCCCGGCGGAGCGTCGCACCCAAATCGAGCAGGCAGCGCTGAAGCGCTTCGCTGTCTTCACTGTCGGCGGGATGGTGAATGACGGATTCGCCTTCCGCCAGCGCCGCCGCCAGCAGGTACCTGGTCGTGTAGTTCTTGGAGCCGGGCGGATTGATGGTGCCGGCGAGCCGCCCGGCGGGGTAGACCTGTACATCCATGAAGTTCATCTCACTCCGATCGGGGAAGAACCCGGCGCCGGGCCTCGTGCGCCTCGTCGAAGACTCTGGCGATCGCCCCGGGGTCACTTTGCTCCAGCGCCGCCGCCAGGTCGCCCAGCGCCCGGCGGTAGTCGCCCAGCGCCTCCAGCACGGCCGCCCGGTTTGTCAGGAGAATATCGAGCCATACGTCCGCCGGGCTGGAGGCGAGGCGGGTCGTATCACGGAATCCGCTGGCCGCGAGGTCCAGCACGCCGCCGAGCCGCCGGTCAGCGGCGATGGCGGCGGCGGCCAAACCAGTTGCCGCCAGCTGCGGCAAGTGCGAGGAGAACGCCACCCGCCGGTCGTGCTCCTCGGCGGGCATCAGCCGGACCGTGGCGCCGACGGCGTCCGCCAGGTCCCGCACCACATTCAGCGCCTCCGCCGTCGCCCGGGCGCCCGGAGTCAGCACCCACGTACACCCCCGGGGCAAGTCCGGGGAGGCGTTCGCCACGCCGCCCACCTCACGGCCGAACATCGGGTGGCCGCCCACAAAGGCGGCGCCCGGGGGCAACGCAGCCTCCCAGGCAGCGACGACATCGGCCTTGGTCGAGCCAACGTCGGTCACCACCGCCCCGGGCCGGACGAAGCGGCCCAGCTCCACCGCCGCTCCGATCATCGCCCGGACCGGTGCTGCCAGCACCACCACATCCGCCTGGCCCAGCGCCTCTGCCACACCAAGGCAGCCTTCATCAATCGCCCCGAGCCGGACCGCCTCGTCCAGCGGCCCCTGCCCGAAGCCAATCACCTTGCTTACTACACCCGCCCGCCGCCACGCCATCCCGAGCGATCCGCCAATCAGGCCGACCCCCCAGATGGCCACGACGGGCCGTCTAAACATGGCTGGTCGAAGAGATCGGCACCCGCCGCCCCAGCACCTCGGCGATGGCGCTGATCTCGCGCATCATCTGGCTGAAGGCCTCAGGGCCAATCGTCTGGGCGGCGTCGGACATCGCCTGATCCGGCCGTTGATGGACCTCGACCAGAATGCCGTCGGCCCCCGCCGCCACTGCGGCCCGGGCCATCGCAACCACCCAGGCCCGCTTGCCAACACCGTGGCTCGGGTCGACCACCACGGGCAGGTGGGTTAGCTGCTTGGCCACCACCACCGCCGACAGGTCGAGCGTGTTCCGGGTCGCCGTCTCGTAGGTGCGAATGCCCCGCTCGCAAAGAATCACGTTATGATTGCCTTCACTCATGATGTACTCGGCGCTCATCAGCCATTCCTCAATGGTAGCGGTCATCCCCCGCTTCAGCAGCACCGCCCGGCGGGAGCGCCCCACTTCCCGCAGCAGGTTGAAGTTCTGCATGTTGCGGGTGCCAATCTGCAGCACATCGGCATAAGCGTCCACCAGTTCGACATCGCGGGTGTCCATCACTTCGGTCACCACGGGCAGGCCGGTCACCTCCCGGGCTTCGGCCAGGATCTTCAGGCCTTCCTCGCCCATGCCCTGGAAGGAGTACGGGCTGGTCCGGGGCTTGAAGGCACCGGCACGCAGCGCGTGGGCCCCGCCGGTCCGCACCAGGCGGGCGCTCTCCAGCAGCAGCTCACGCCCTTCCACCGAGCAGGGCCCCGCCCCCACCCACAGGTCGTTGCCGCCCACGGCATGGTCGCCGATCTGCACCACCGTATCTTCCGGATGGAAATCGCGGGAGGCCAGCTTGTACGGCTTGGAAATCGGCGCCACCTTTTCGACGCCGGGCAGCGACTCCAGGTGCAGCCGTTCGAGAAGGCCCCGGTCGCCGCCGATCGCCCCCACGATGGTCCGCTCAACGCCCCGGGACAGGTGGATCTCAAACCCCACTGCCTTCACAGCATCTGTCACCTGATCAATCTCCGCGTCCGTTGCCCCTCGGCGCATCACGATAATCATATCCGCCACTCCCCCTCCAGAAATATAAACAGGCTCCCGCCCCTCGGATTTCGAGGGACGGGAGCCTTTGTCTCCCGCGGTACCACCCTGCTTGGCGCCCCACAAACAGGCGCCCAACTCTTTGATCGCATGGGACTAACATCCCACCCGCCTCTGATAACGGTGGCGTTCCGGCTGGCCTACTGCAGTCTTCGGCCTCGCACTCACGGGGGTATTCGGTCTGGCACGGGCACCGGCTTACACCAACCGCCGGCTCTCTGCAGCCCGGAACGCTCGACTTACTCTTCCCGTTCATCGCTTTAGGATATTAAAGCAGAGTATACACACATGCCCCCACAAACGCAAGACTTATTTCGTTGCTGCTTTCAAATTGCTTACGTATGCACCAACCCGTCCGGTCAGCTCCTCCACCGTCCCGCCTTCCCCACAGAGGCGGACGATGGCGCTGCCGACGATCACCCCATCGGCGATCTGGCAGACCTCCCGCACCTGCTCGGGCTGGGAGATGCCAAAGCCCACGCAGACCGGCGTCTCGGTATGCCGCTTCGTCTCCTGGACCAACTCCCGGAAGCGCGGCGGCAGCGCCGTCCGCTCCCCCGTCACGCCCGTCAGCGAAACGCAGTAAACGAAGCCGGTCGCCAACTGGCTGGCCCGCCGGACCCGATCCGGCGTAGATGTCGGCGCCACGAACTGGACGAGATCAAGACCCGCTGCGGTGGTCGCCGCCAGCAGTTCGCCCGCCTCCTCCATTGGCACATCCGGAATGATCAGCCCGTCGAAGCCGGCCTCAGCCGCCCGGCGGCAGAACTCGGCCACACCGGGCCGCATCAGCAGGTTGTAGTAGGTCATGATCAGCAGCGGCACGGTAGCACCCGCCCGCCGAACCTGCGCCACCATGGCCAGCACGTTGTCGGTATTCGCCCCCGCCGCCAGCGCCCGCTGCGATGCGGCCTGAATGGTGGGCCCATCGGCCAGGGGGTCCGAGAAAGCGAGCCCCAGTTCGATCAGGTCGGCGCCGGCTGCCTCCAGGGTTCGAATCAACGCGGCCGTCGCTTCCAGAGATGGATCACCCGCGGCGATGTAGGTGACCAGCGCCTTCTCGTCGTTACGCCGGAGCGCCTCAAACCGTTCGAAGATGCGGCCCATTTACAGATCCACCCCCATCATGCGGCTGACCTGGACCATATCCTTGTCGCCGCGGCCACTCACGTTGATGATCAGGATCTGATCCTTTGCCATGGTCCGGGCGATCTCCGCCGCCTGATAGATGGCGTGGCTCGACTCCAGCGCTGCGATGATCCCCTCGGTCCGGGCCAGCAGCTTCATGCCTTCGAGCGCCTGCTCATCCGTGACGGCCACGTACTCGGCAATCCCCTGATCCCGGAAGTGGGAATGCTCGGGACCAACTCCCGGATAATCCAGGCCAGCCGAAATCGAATGCGCTTCCGTGATCTGGCCGAACTGGTCCTGCAGCAGGTAGGAGCGGGCGCCGTGGAAGACGCCAACCCGCCCGCCGCCCGTCATCGTAGCACCGTGCTTATCGGTGTCCAGCCCGTGGCCGCCTGCCTCCACGCCAACGAGGCGCACCTCCGGGTAGACCGAGAACGGGTGGAAGATGCCCATGGCGTTCGACCCGCCGCCCACGCAGGCGACGATGCAGTCGGGCAGGCGGCCCGCCTGCTCCTTCACCTGTTCGATGGCTTCCTCGCCGATGACCCGCTGGAAGTCTCGCACGATCATGGGGTAAGGATGCGGCCCGACCACCGAGCCGATGATGTAGTGAGTGGTCTCGACATTCGTCACCCAGTCACGGATCGCTTCGTTGGTAGCGTCCTTCAGGGTGCGGGAGCCGGACTTGGTCGGCAGAACCCGCGCGCCCAGGAGGCGCATGCGGAAGACGTTCAGTTCCTGGCGGGCCACATCGACCTCGCCCATGTGCACGTCGCAATCGAGCCCGAAAAGGGCGCAGACCGTGGCGGTCGCGACGCCGTGCTGGCCGGCGCCCGTTTCGGCGATGATCCGCTGCTTCCCCATGCGCCGGGCCAGGAGCGCCTGGCCCATGGCGTTGTTGATTTTGTGAGCGCCGGTGTGGTTCAGGTCTTCGCGCTTTAGATAGATGCGGGCGCCGCCCACGTGCTGCGTCAGGCGCTCGGCGAAATAAAGCGGCGTGGCCCGTCCAATGTAGTGCTTTCGGTAATAGGCGAGCTCAGCGACAAAGTCGGGATCGTTCTTGTAGCGGTTGTAGGCTTCTTCCAACTCAATACAGGCGCTCATTAAGGTCTCAGGGACGTAGCGGCCTCCGAACTGGCCGTAATGCCCCATGCTATCGGGCTGCGACAGCTCTCTCATAGGTCGAAGGCCTCCTTTGCCAGGTCCGTGAAGTCATAGATCTTCTGCAGGTCCTTGTTGCCATCGGTCTCGACCCCGCTCGAGACGTCGACGCCCCCGGGGACTGAGGCCCTGATGGCCTGTACCACGTTGCCGGGGTGCAGTCCGCCGGCAAGGATCAGCTTGGGGCGCCCGGGCGATAGGGGCTCCTTTGGGCCGCTCAGCTCAACCCCTGCCTCCGCAAGCACCTGTTTGGCCTCCGCAAATAGCGAAAGGTCCAGTTGCTTACCGGTACCGCCTGCCTGGCCTTCCACGAACGGGTCGAGCAGCAGGCCCGCAGCCGCGCCGGCGTAGGCTGGCAGCTTCCGCAGGTCCTCTGCGCTCCGCACCCGGAACGCCTTGATGACCGGCAACTCAATCTGCCCCAGAACTTCGGGCGGCTCGTCGCCGTGGAGCTGGACGTGGGTCAGGCCCGCATAACGGGCGATCGCGTTCACCGCCCCGGGCTCCTCGTCGACGAAGACCCCAACCTTGGCGATATCAGCCGGCAGCCCCATGATAAGCGATTGCGCCCGGTCAGCCGTGACCTGCCGCCGGGATTCGGCGAAGACGAAGCCGACGGCGTCGGCGCCCGCCTCATAAGCCGCCAGGGCCGCCTTCATTGTGGTGATGCCGCAGATTTTGACCCACATGGTGAACCCCTCCTTTACCCCCGCAGTTGGCGGAGCGCCGCCGCCACGTCGGGCTGGCGCATCAACGACTCGCCCACCAGCACCGCTTTGGCCCCGGCGGCTTCCAGGCGCAGCAGGTCATCGCGGCTGGATATACCCGACTCGCTGACCAGCAGCCGGTCCGCCCCCACCCGCGGCGCCAGACCGAGCGTCACATCCAGCGAAGTGTAGAACGTTTTCAAATCTCGATTGTTGATACCGATCAGGTTAGCACTGCTGCCTAACGCAGTGTCCGCCCCGACGGCCCGGGCCTCATAGATCTGATATGGATCGATGATGAACTCCTTACGCAGCAGCGGCAGACTGACGGCGCTGCGAATCTGCGGCAAGTACGAAAGCGACCCCTGAAAGTACTGTTCATCGGTCAGCACCGACAGGCAGGCCGCACCGGCGCTCTCATACGCCCGGGCGATGGCCACGGGGTCAAAGTCCGGCCGAATCACGCCCTTCGATGGGCTGGCCTTCTTCACCTCGGCGATCACCTGAATCCCGGCGGGCTGGGCGAGGGCCCGGCGGAAGCCCCGGGGGGCCGGGGCCTCCGCTGCCGCTGCTTTCACCTCGGCCAGGGGGCGGGCCGCGTACGCCGCGGCCACCTCCTGCCGTTTTGTTGCGAGAATGCGGTCAAGTATCATGGCGACCTACGCCCGGCGGCGGGGCACCAGGCCGAACCGCTCCCGGAAGACCGCCAGGTTCCGGTTGGCCACAGCTTCGGCCTTGTCGGCGCCCTTGGCCAGAATCTCCTCGATCACGCCAGGCGCCCGCAGCTCCTCGACCTTCTGCTGAATCGGCTCCAGCACGGAGATGATCGCCTCGGCCACATCCTTCTTGAATTGGCCGTAGCCGTCATACTTCGCGGAGATCTCATCCAGCGTCTGGCCCGTGCAAAGGCTGAGCAGGACCATCAGGTTGGAGACGCCGGGCTTGTTCTCCTCGTCGTAGACCACTTCCCGGCCCAGGTCGGTGACAGCCCGCTTGATCTTGTTCATAATCACCTTCGGCGGGTCCATCAGGTAGATGTTGCCGTTGGGATCTTCCAGCGTCTTGGACATCTTCTTGGTCGGGTCGGTCAGGGCCATGATGCGGCCGCCCTCGGCCTTGCTGGGGATATAGGGCTCGGGCACGGTGACGAAATCGCCGAAGCGGTGGTTCAGCCGGGTGGCGATGTCGCGGGTCAGCTCCAGGTGCTGCCGCTGATCCTCGCCCACCGGCACATGGCTCGCCTGGTAGATCAGGATGTCGGCAGCCATCAGGCAGGGGTAGGTCATGAGGCCAGTTGTCACGACCTCCTGCTTCGCCGACTTATCCTTAAACTGCGTCATGCGGCCCAGTTCGCCGATATAGCTGGAGCACTCCATCAGCCATCCGAGTTCGGCATGGGCCGGCACATGGGACTGGACGAAGATGGTGGCTACGTTGGGATCGATGCCGGCAGCCACGTAGATGCGGGCCAGGTCCAGCGTGGCGTTATAGAGCGCCTTGGGGTCCTGGGGCACCGTCAGGGCGTGCATATCGACGATGCAGAAGTAGCATTCGGCCTCGTGCTGGAGCTTGACGAAGTTCTTCATGGCGCCGACGTAGTTGCCCAGCGTCAGCTGACCCGTGGGCTGGATGCCGGAGAGGACCCGGGTGACAGGAACGTTGGTGGTAGCCAAGATAACTCTCCTCCTAAGAACATAAACCTTTGATGGGTGGGCGTCGTCATAACGGTTAGGATACCCGCCGGAAGGAGCCGGTGCCTTTGACTCGCCGCAAGTTTTTGAAGCGTACGATTGCGACCGTGGGCTTTACCCTGGCCGGAATCTTTGGCTGGTCCTACTGGGTCGAGCCGAGGCTGATCCGGACCCTACGGGTGACGGTGCGTATACCGTCATTGCCGACACATTTGCAAGGATTCACCATCGGTGTACTGAGCGACCTGCATCTCGGGTCGATTGTTTCGACCGAGTATATTCGCAGCGCCGCCGAGAAACTGGCGGCTGAGAAGCCTGATCTGGTCGTGGTGGCCGGCGACCTCATCTCGGAAGATGCGGCGACGGCCGAACTGCCCCGGGCGCTGGAGCCGGTGAAGGGCGCCTTCGCGTGCTTGGGCAACTGGGATTACTACCAGCCTTCCATCCGTTCGCAGAAGACGGTGCGGATGTTGGTGAACGCCGGGGCAGAGGTGGCGCCCGGGCTCTGGCTCGGCGGGGTGGATAACTGCCTGCTGGGGGAGCCGTCGCTGGAGCAGGCCCTGGCCGGGGCGCCCGAGGGGGCTGTCCGGATACTGCTTGCGCATGAGCCGGATTATGCGGACCGGGTGACGGCCCGCCATCGGGTCGCCTTGCAGATTTCGGGGCATACGCACGGGGGCCAGGTCAGATTGCCATTCATCGGGCCGCTCCTCCTTCCGCCGTTGGGGCGCAAGTATGTGGCGGGCCTTCATCAGGCGCCGCATTGTCAGGTCTATACGTCTCGTGGGGTCGGGGTGGCGCACCTTCCCTTGCGCTTCCTTTGCCCTCCTGAGGTGACGATTTTGCAGTTAGCCTAGGCCGGTGGGTCGGGTCGTGCCAGGGCAGCCGGGCGGCCC
>JARBUG010000221.1 GCA_029239785.1 Symbiobacteriaceae bacterium
GTATACCTGATCTCCCAGTTCAGTCTGCAGGGTATGCAGGTCGGGCATTTCCTGGCGGCATGGCCCACACCAGGTGGCCCAAAAGTTGACCAGCACGACCTTGCCCCGCAACTGCGACAGCGAGAGTTCCTTGCCCGTGCGCACGTCTTTTCCCGTGATCTCCGGCGCCGGATATCCCCTTTGGGGTGCGGGCGTTTTCGACACTGCGGGCGCCGGCGGCTGGCTGGCCGGTACGGTCCGTTCCGGCGGCTCCGTCCCCTGGTTCGGCACGCCCCCGCAGCCCGTGGCAAGCAAACCGGCCAGCGCTAGTGCCAGCAGCCTTCGCCGCATAGTCGTCCCCCCCTGCATGCTTCTTCCAGAGTATATCACAGTTCTGCCCATGTCTGCTTGCGAAGGGTCGCCCGAACCACGGCCCGGTCGTCAAAAGGGATACGCTGACCGCCATACACCCAGACCTGTTCGTGCCCCTTCCCGGCGATGATCACCAGATCGCCGGGAAGGGCCATGCCCACGGCGCGTTCAATCGCCTGACGGCGGTCCAGGACGATCTCGTGCGGATGCCCGCCGAGGCCTGCGGCCACTTCCAAGGCGACGGTGTCCGGCTCTTCTTTGGGCATGTTGTCGCTGGTGATAATGACATAATCCGCGCCGCGGGCGGCCCGGCCCATTTCAGGCCGCTTGCCCCGGTCCTTGCCGCCTTCGGCACCAAAAACCAGAATTGACCTTGCCCCGGGCCGGTCGGGCCGCAGTGAAACCACCTTGGCCAGGGCATCCGGGTTATGTGCGAAGTCAACAATCACCGTAAAGGGCTGCCCCTCGTCGATCAGTTCGGCCCGGCCGGGGACAAAACGGGTGGCGGTCAGCCCTTCGGCGATGCTTCGTAGCGGCACACCGAACAGCCAGCCGACTGCCGCCGCTGCCAAAGCGTTTGCGACATTGAAGCGGCCGGGCAGCGGCAGGTGGACAGGCGTGGGCGTTGCGCCGGGAAGGTGCAGGAGGAACTCGCTGCCCCTGGCCCCGGCGCTGATTTG
Source organism: Symbiobacteriaceae bacterium (assembly GCA_029239785.1). Lineage (GTDB taxonomy): Bacteria > Bacillota > Sulfobacillia > Symbiobacteriales > Symbiobacteriaceae > JARBUG01. Next base: position 1,032 of record JARBUG010000221.1, read on the forward strand.
CGAGGCGAACACATCAGCCGGGTGGTCCATGCCAAAGGTGACCACGGGGACCGCCAGTTCGGCGCCCAGGGCAGCCACATGGGGGTCGTCGGCATTGAGCACGGCGGCTCTGGGGCGCCCTGCTTTTCTGGTAGCGGGCAGTCCGCGCACGAGCCTGGCCTTGCAGTCCAGGTAGTGCTCAAACGTCCCATGGAATTCGAAATGATCTCGGGTAATGTTGAGAATGACGGCCGCGTCCAAATCCGATACGTCGACCCGATGCATCGCCAGTGCGTGGCTGGAAACCTCCATGACCACCCAGCGGCATCCTGCGGCAACGGCGCCGTCCAGCAGGCGGCAGAGGTCCAGCGATTCCGGCGTCGTGAGGGTGCTCGGCTCGGAGTTGCCACCGAGTTGGTTATACACTGTGCCGATCAGGCCAACCGGTCCTTCGGCCTGCCCGAGCACAGAGCGAATTAGAAAGGTCGTCGTCGTTTTGCCGTTTGTGCCGGTCACGCCAACCAGCCCGAGTTTGCCCGCCGGATTGCTGTAGAAAGCCCGGCCAGCCTGAAGAAGCGCGAATCGCGTATTGGCGACCTTGATCTGCCCTACCGGCAAGTCCACAAACTCCTCTACGACCAGGCCAATGGCACCGCGAGCCACAGCTTCAGCAGCAAAAGCATGTCCATCTGTAAATTTCCCTCGCAAACAGAAGAACAGTTCACCAAAATCAACCGTCTTAGAGTTATAACTGAGGCCGGACAATTCTCCGTGCAGTGCCCCGCGGGTCTCACAGGGGGAAAGCACAGCCGCCATGGCAGCCAACTCCATGCGAATCACCTCCTGTGCTCCCTGGTTACTCTTTGCCGGAACTTGATTCCGAATGCGGCTCGGTTCCGTTTTACAGTTTTTAGCAGGAATTCACGAAGGTCTACCCGAATTCTCTGCTGGCGAACGGTTTACGGAATTTGATGAACCTATGGCTATTCAAACGATCCTACCGAAAAGGGGAGTGGAACTGTTGCTGCAGGGACAGGAAGCGCTGAACCGCATCACCACAAACATTGAAAAGGTCATGGTGGGCAAGCGGCGGGAGATTCAATATGTATTGGTCGCCCTTATGTGTCAGGGGCACGTGCTGCTGGAAGATGTCCCCGGCGTGGGCAAGACCACGCTGGTTCGGGCCCTTGCCCGCTCGCTCGGCTGCGAGTTCCGGCGAATCCAGTTCACACCCGACCTGCTCCCGTCCGACGTAACCGGCGTGTCCGTCTTCAACCAGCGCACGAGCGAATTTGAATTCCGGCCCGGGCCGATCATGAGCCAGGTCGTGCTGGCCGACGAAATCAACCGCACCTCGCCCAAAACGCAGTCGGCCCTGCTTGAATGCATGGAAGAAGGGCAAATCACCGTCGACGGCGTCACGCACAAAATGTCCAGGCCCTTCCTGGTGCTCGCCACCCAGAACCCGATTGAATACGAAGGCACCTTCCCCCTGCCCGAAGCCCAGCTCGACCGGTTCGTTCTCCGGCTGCGCCTCGGCTACCCCACGTTCGAGGAAGAGCGCATGGTGGTCGAGCGGGCAAAGCAGCCGCCGCTGGAGGAACTGTCGCAGGTGGTCTCCACGGCCGATCTGCTGGAACTGCAACGCATGGTCAAGGAGATTCACGTAGATGATTCCGTCACCGACTACATCGTTCACCTGGTGCAGGCAACGCGCGAGCACCGCGATGTATACTTGGGCGCCAGCCCGCGTGGTTCGATCGCACTTTATCGGACGAGTCAGGCCCTGGCCATGATTCGCGGCCGCGAGTACGTAACGCCCGACGATGTCAAAGAAATGGCACTGCTCACCCTGGCACACCGCCTCATCGTAAAGCCGGAAGCCCAGTTGCGTGGTGCGGGCGCCGAGCAATTGGTGGCGGAGTTGCTGACGCAGGTGAAGGTGCCGGCGGGGGTCAAGCAATATGCAGCTAAGCATGCGTGATTGGCGGCTTCCGGCGCTGGCTGGAGCTGCGCTGGTGTTCGCCCGCATGAGCGGGGGGCGCCTGCCCTACTTCTTGCTCTACCTCAGCGCCGGACTGCTGCTGCTGACATTCTTTTGGGCCCGCCATGCGCTCCGGCGCACGGAATGCATGGTCCTGGTCGAGTCAGACCGTATGGAAGTCGGCCAGAGCCTTGCTGTCAAAGTTCGCATGGACAACGACACCTTCCTGCCGCTCCCCTGGGTCGAAGTGGACGACGCCACTCCCCAGCACCTGGTGGTGACCGACATGCCCCGGCAGGCCACCTCGGTGCCGCTCTGGGGCAGCCGGATGCTCACCTTTAAGCTCACGGCGAAACGCCGGGGCCATTACACCGTGGGGCCGATTCGGGTTACGCTGGGCGACGCGTTCGGCCTCTTCCAGGGCCGCCGTGAGTTCCGAAGCAAGGCTTCGGTCACGGTCTACCCGCGTGTCCACCGTATCGAAGGGCTCCCGGTCCCCCTTTCACAGCCCTTCGGCCCCGTCCGGACACGTGAAAAAGCCTTCGAGGACCCCTCCAACCAGGCCGAAATTCGCGAGTACCGGGCCGGCGACAATCCCCGGCACATTCACTGGAAGACCAGCGCCCGCAAGGGCGAACTCATGCTGCGCGAGTACGAACTAAACGCGACCACCCATATGATGATCTTCCCCGACCTCTGCTTTCACGCCCAGGTCCGGGACATGGCCCGGGAGCTCTCCACCGAAGAGTGCGCTGTCGAAATCGCCGCCAGCCTCGCCGAACTGGGCCTGCGCCGCAAGATCGACACGGGTCTCATCTGCCACGGCCAGGAGCGATTCACCGTCGCCTCAGGCCGCGGTCAGCGCACCTTCCACGAAATCCTGGAAGTGCTGGCCCGGGTGGAAGCACAGGGCAAGCTGCCCATCGAGCAGGTGCTGGAACTGGAGGCCGCCCACCTGTCGGCCCGCTCCACGCTGGTCGTGGTTACCGCCCGTCTCACCGCTCGCCTCGCCGAAATTCTCATCCGCCTGCGCTCCAACCACCAGGTCATGCTCGTCCTGCTCGACGGTGACAGCTTCGCCCCGGCGGCCGAGGCACAGGCACCCGCGGCGACTGAAGCGGCTGCCACTGCCGAACCTCACACCGAGCGCGCAGCGCTGACCGGCCTGCTCGCCATGCGCCGGGTCTCCGTCTACCTGGTTTCATCCAAAGATGATTTACGCCGGCTGGCCGACCTGCGGCTGTCCGCTGCGTCAGAGGGGGTGAGGTCATGGTCGCAGGGCGCCCGAGCCTGAAATACCAGGCGCTGATCTCGCTACTCACGGTCTTGATGATCAACTCGGTCCTCGCCTCGCTCTCCGGCTTCTGGCACCTCGATGCCCCGCAAAACCAGTTGCTGCTCTACTCCGGGCTGGCCGTTCTGTTCGGATGGGCCAGTTGGCGATTTCCTTGGGCCACGGCCGGCGCCGTGTTGCTCGCCTGCGTCGTTGTGGCTCTCGGTGTCTTGACAGGGCGAATGCCAGCAATCGACGCTCACCTGCAAACCCTGGCGATTCAGGCCGGTGAATTCGCGCAAAACCTCAAGGAAAGTCAGCTCGACGCGACCTTCGGCAACGCGCTGGGCCTCTTCTTCCTGGGCTCCTCGGCCGTCATCGCTGCGATTCTGGTCATACCCGAAGCCCTTACCAAAGGCAACACCTTCTGGGCCATCGCAGGGGGCACGTTCGTCTTCGGCACCCAGTGGGCCTGGTATTACGACCCGGCCTGGTCGCACTTCATGGCCTTCGCCATTACCGCGTTCCTCATCTGGATCCTCGGTCAGGCCGCCCGGCGCGACGCTGCCTGGATCAGCTCCGGCCGCAAGGTCGGCTACCCGAGCCATGTGGTCACACCCCTGGCCTGGGTGCTTGTCCTTGGCGTAGCGGCCATGGTTCTGCCCAGCCACTGGGAGCCACTCGACCTGGGCGGCTGGGGCGAAAAAATGCAGGAAGCCTTCCCCGTGCTCAAGCACCTGCGTGGTGCGGGCGTAGCCGCAGGCAGCGGCCGTTTCTCACTCAGGGTGACCGGCTTCTCCCCCGTGGTGGGCGCCCTGGGCGGCCCTGTCCGGCTCGACAACACTGTCGCCCTCTACTACACGCCCGACCAGCCCCTGACTGAAACCGCCTACCTGCGCGGCGCCACCCTCCAGAAGTACGACGGTAACTCCTGGGACCGCGGCAATCCCCGCGAAGTTGAGCTGCCCAAAGACGGTACACTGCCGTCCTATTTCGGGCCTGACGTGGTGCGGGAGTACACCACCGTAAAGATCACCCCGGCGCTCAACATGGGCTTCACCGTGTTCAACATCTGGGAACCCCAGCAAATCAAGGGCTTGAAGAACCCCTATAAGGCCGATGTGGACGGCTACATCTGGTCCACCAAGACCGTAGCCAAAGGCACGTCGTACGAAATCTACGCCCGCATTCCTAAGTACAGCGCAGAACAGCTCCGGCAAATCGGGGCCTCCGGGCTGGGCGAAGAGTATGACCCCTACCTGGAGCTGCCCGAATCACTTCCCGACCGTGTCCGTGAGTTTACGCAGGTCATCACCGCCGATGCCGACACACTCTACGATAAGGCGATTCGCGTCGAGGCCTATCTGCGGAGCTTCCCCTACGATCTCGACGTACCTGCGGCCCCCAACGGCCGCGATTTTGTCGAGTACTTCCTCTTTGACTTGAAGCGCGGGTACTGCATGTACTCCGCAACCGCCATGACCGTCATGCTGCGGGAAATTGGCATTCCGAGCCGCCTGGTGGAAGGGTTCGCCGTTCCCCCGTCACTCTCATACACGGAAGATGCCTCCGGGCGCCGGACCTACACGGTGCTGAACGCCCAGGCCCACGCCTGGGTCGAGGCCTACTTCCCCACCTACGGTTGGATCACCTTCGACCCCACGCCCCGCGGCGACCTGCCGGTCATCGACCGCTCAACCCCAGCGCCCCAGACACCCGAGCCCACCACCGACACCAGTTCGGATGATCCCAGCAGCGATCCGTCCCTGAATCCCGGTGGCGAAGAGTCGCCCGAAGTCGGGCGGGGCCTGGATGAAGGTGCCGGGTTCACCCCGGTGGACCGGGTCAAGCAGGAGTGGCCCTGGGCCGTCGGAGCCCTTGCCGCCGTCGCAGCGCTGTTCCTGCTGGCATGGCGCCGCCTGACCGCCCAGGACCGCATTAGCGGGCGCGAAGGCCGCCAGGTGGTGCAGGAAGTCTGGTCCAAAACCGGCTCGCTCATGGGACAGTTCCAAATGGGTCCCAAGCCGTATCAAACCGCTACCGAGTATGCCAAGGATCTGGGTGAACGCTGGCCCACTTTGAAAGAGCCTGCCGGCGAAGTGGCCCGGGAGTACAGCGAAGCCCGGTTCGCACCGCCTGGCCACCCCCTGCCTGATGAAACCAGTTCCCACGCCAAGTCCTTCTGGACCAAGCTCCATGAAGCGCTCTTCGACCGGTTCGGCTGGCGGACTTACTTCTGGCGCCGGCTCCGGTGGCGCCA
>JARBUG010000051.1 GCA_029239785.1 Symbiobacteriaceae bacterium
CCTGGCTCTCGGAGTAGCTAGCGGGGTCATCCTGCGCCTAAAGGCGCACAACTCGACGAACAAAACCCACGGCGGGCGGCCCCTCGATGGGGCCGCCCGCCGAACCGCGCCAAAGGGGGAGGGGGTGACGCACGAGCCGCGAGCCGGTGGGGGTAGGTAGGGGGTGACCGAACGTTGGTGCCGGAGGTTGGGCGAGCGAAGCGATGCCCAAACGAACAACCCGTAGAACAAGCAGCAACTTCAGAGCACACTGCGATTTTAGCGGCGGAGGAAGTTGCTGCGCAGTCGGAATCCCCTGCCTGCCCCCACCGGCGGCCCCACATCAAGAGTACACCGCAACCACAGCCCGCGCCGCATCCAACACCTTATCCCTCAAAGAAGAAGGAGACAAAACCTCCACATCTCCCCCAAAACTCAACACAAACTCAACCGCATTCCACTCCTCCTCGAACCTCACCGCAACCTCACACCACCCCACCTCATCCGCCGGCGAAACCTGCTCCACCTGCGACCACCGGCTCGCCCAGCGCATCCGCTGCAGAATCGACTCCTTCGCCCGCAGCACCACCTGGAACCTGGGCAACTGCGCGACAAACTCCGCCGACGACTGGCCCCAGTGCTTCGCCAGGTCAAACCCTGCCGGCCGCTCGCACGGTGCATCCAGCACCTCCGCCCCCTGCACCCGGGAGACCCGGTAGGTCCGCGGTTCCCCGCCGGACGCCGCCGCCACCAGATACCAGACGCTCCCCTTGGCCACCAGCCCCAGCGGGTTCAGCACCCGCTCCGAAGCCGTCCCATCATTCTTCTGATAGAGAATCCGCACCTGCCGGTCATGCCAGACCGCCTCCTGCAGCACCGGCAGAAACTCCACGCTCTCCCCGCCCCGCTGCCAGCCCGCCATATCTACATGAATCCGCTGGCGGATGTACTCCGCCGTGCGCCGGGAATCGGGCGGCAGCGTCGCCAGGAGCTTGGTTAACGCGCCCTCCGCGGCATCGGCCAGGCCCAGGTCGGCCATCATCCGCAGGGGCCGATGGAAGAAGAGCGACTGAATCTCCGGGGCGTTCAGGCCCGTCAGGTTGGTCTGATACCCCTCAGGCAGCGCCCAGCCGCCGCCGGCGCCACGCTCAGCCATCACCGGTACGCCCGATGCGCTGAGCGCCTCCATATCCCGGTGAATCGTGCGCTCGGAGACCTCGAGCCGCCGGGCCAGCTCCCGGGAGGTCATCTGCCCATGAATCTGCAGCAGCAGCAAAATGGAGAGGAGTCGGTCTGCCCGCATGTCCATGCATCCCTTCGGTTTTCATCTTGAATATGACAGAGGGTGTCATGAACCCTGTCGTATACTCGAAATCCGGAGGTGCAATATGCAAACATACGGCGGATTCCTGCGGCGCTACCTCGCACCGCAGGCAGGGGCGGTGGCGGCCATGGCGGTCCTGCTGCTGGGGTCGATCGGGCTGCAGTTGGCAGGGCCGCAGGTCATCAGGCGGTTTATCGAAGCAGGGACGCCCGGCCGGGCGGCGCTTCCCGAACTGATTCAATGGGCGATCCTCTTCATGGTCGTCACGACAGCGGCCCGGGCCGTCAGGGCCATGGCTGCCTACTGGAGCGAACGGGTGGCGTGGGCCGCGACCAACGCGCTGCGCATCGACCTGCTCGACCATCTCCTGCGGCTGGACCTTTCGTTTCATAAAGATCGTACCGCCGGCGAACTGATCGAACGGGTCGATGGTGACACCGGCGCCCTCGCCGGCTTCTTCTCCCGCATGGTCGTCCAATTCCTGGGCAGCGGGCTGCTGATGGCCGGCATCCTGGTCTCCCTGGCGCTCATCGATCTGTGGCTGGGGCTGGGCTTCGCGGCGTTCATCATCCTGACGATCATGCTGCTCAATTGGCTGCGGGCGCGGTCCGTCCCCCGGCGGGCAGCAGCCCGTGAGAAGCAGGCGCAGGTCTATGGCCTGCTCTCCGAGGTGCTCTCCGCCACGGAAGATCTCCAGTCCAGCGGGGCGGGCGCCCATGCCCTGCGCCGGTTCACGGAGCGCCTGCAGGAATGGTTCCCGGCCCACCGGGTGGCCGAGCTGAGCGGGAGCCTGGTCTGGGTGGCCGGCCTGGCGGCCTTCGCCGCTGCCGATGGCGTCGCCTATCTGCTGGGCGGGCGCCTCTTCCTGATCGGGCGCATTTCACTGGGCACGCTGTTTCTGGTGGCGGCCTATGCCGGTCAGCTGGCCCAGCCCATCGAGACGATTCGCCGCGAGATGCAGGAACTGCAGCGAGCGGGTGCCGGGCTGGCCCGGGTCAGGGAGCTGTTTGCCATCCGGCCGAGGGTAGCGGAAGGCAGCGGTTTGCTGCCGGCCGGCCCGCTGGGCGTGGCGTTCCAGGGCGTCTCCTTCGCTTATGAAGATGGCGTCCCGGTGCTTGACCGCCTGACGTTCGGGCTGGCGCCGGGGCAGGTGCTGGGCGTGGTAGGGCGGACGGGCAGCGGCAAGTCGACGCTGGCGCGGCTCCTCGTCCGCCAGATCGATCCCACGGGCGGGCGGGTGCTGGTGGGCGGCGTTGATCTGCGTACGTTGGCGTTCTCATCGCTCCGATCCCGGGTGGCGATGGTGACGCAGGAAGTGCAGCTTTTTGCCGCCACGTTGCGGGAGAACCTGACGCTTTTTGATCCCTCCGTGCCCGATGAACGGCTGCGGGACGTGCTCGCGCAGTTGGGCCTGGGCGCCTGGTCGTTGGACGCCCAGGTAGCGCCCGGCAGCCTCTCTGCCGGTGAGGCACAACTGCTCGCCTTCGCCCGGGTCTTCCTGGGCGATCCGGGCCTGATCATCCTCGACGAAGCTTCCAGCCGGCTCGACCCCGAAACCGAGGCGCGCCTGGACGAGGCGCTCTCCCGCCTGCTCGATGGGCGCACGGCGATCATCATCGCACATCGGCCGGCGACGCTGCGCCACGCCCACGCTATGCTGGAGGTGACATCCGCATGAAGATGAGCCAGATGATGCGCAAGGTGATCGGCTACCAGTGGGGGCTTTACACGCTCTCGGCCGTGGGCTGGCTGCTGTTCCATGCGTGGCCGCTGCTGCCGGGCTTGGTGGCAAAGGCGTACTTCGACCGGATGGAGGCAGGGCCGGCGGGGAAGGGGGTCGTGGTCTGGTTCGCCCTGCTGGCGGTCGCTGTCGGCGCCGGGCGGGCGCTGGTGACGTTGGGCGGCATCTACTTCCACCTGCCCTACCGCTATCGTGTGCAAAAGTTGATCCAGGGCAATCTCCTGCACCGGGTGCTGGCGCGGCCCGGCGCCCGGGCGCTGCCCGCCACCGTGGGCGACGCCATTTCGACGCTGCGCGACGATGTGAACACGGTGATGGACGCCGTCGACCTCTCCTTCGATGGCCTGGCGGGGCTGCTCTATGCCGGCGGGTGTGTGGCGGTGCTGCTGGGTGTTGACTGGCAGGTGACGCTGCTGGTCTTCGTCCCCATCGGGCTGGTGATCGGGCTGGCGCATGCCGTGCGGGTCCGGCAGGTAAAGGTGCGGGAGGAGAGCCGGGCGTCTACGGCCCGGCTGACCGGCGCCCTGGGGGAGATTTTCGGCGGGGTGCAGGCGCTGCAGGTGGCGGGGGCAGAGGGGCGGGCCGTGGGCTATATCAGGGCGCTGGGCGATGCACGGCAGGCCGCTGCGCTGCGGGAGCGGCGGCAGGCGCTGACCCTGGAGGCTGTCTTTGAGAACACGGCGGGCCTGGGCGCCGGGCTGGTGCTGCTGGTGGCGGCCGGGAAGATTGCCGCCGGCACGTTCAGCGTGGGCGACCTGGCGCTCTTTACCGGGTATCTGGTGGATGTGGCGGGGTTTACGGGGTTCCTGGGGTTCATCATCAATACGTATCGGCAGGGGGGCGTCAGCCTGGGGCGCCTGGTGGGATTGTTGCAGGGGGCGCCGGCTGAGCGCCTGGTCGCGGTGGAGCCGGGCGGGGCGCCCGGGTCTGCCGGGGTGGCCCGCCTGGAACGGCTCGAAGTTCGCAACCTGACCTGCCGCCCGGGCGCCTCCGACCGGGGCATCACCGACATCTCTTTTGCCGTGGCCCGGGGCAGCTTCACCGTGATCACAGGCCGGGTCGGCGCCGGCAAGTCCACCCTGGTCCGGGCCATCCTGGGCCTGCTGGAGCCGCAGGCCGGGGAAGTCCGTTGGAACGGCGAGCGGGTGGAGCGGCTGGAGCCACCTCGGGTCGCCTACACCGCCCAGGTCCCCACCCTGCTCTCGGGCACCCTGCGGGAGAACATCCTGCTCGGCTGGCCCGCGGCGCCCGGGGCCCTGGACCGGGCCATCCGCAGCGCCGTCCTGGAGCAAGACCTGGCCGGCTTCCCCCAGGGCCTGGAGACGCCCATCGGTACCCGCGGGCTCAAGCTCTCGGGCGGGCAGGTCCAGCGCACCGCCGCCGCCCGCATGTTCGTGCGCGACGCCGAACTCCTCATCTTCGATGATCTCTCCAGCGCCCTGGACGCCGAGACCGAAGCGCTGCTCTGGCAGCGGGTCCGTGAGCGCAACGCCACCTGTCTGGTCGTCTCAAACCGGCCCGGGGCGTTGGCTCTGGCCGACCAGGTCCTTCATCTCGAAGAGGGTCGGCTGGTCAGCGGGACATACTAAGACGGAGGTGAACTCCCGCCGTGCTCTCAACCGCAGATCGGCAGCGCCTGGTCACCCGGGCCAGCCTGCTGACCATCTCCGTCAACGTCACGCTCACGCTGGCCCGGGGCGCCGCCGGCTGGCTCTCGGGCAGCACCGCCGTCCTCGCCGACGCCGCCAACTCCGGCACCGACATTCTGGCCACCCTGGTCGTCCTGGGCGGTGCGCGCATCGCTGCCCAGCCCCCCGATCCCGGTCATCCCTACGGCCACGAAAAGGCTGAACCCGTCGCCGCGAAGATCGTCGGGCTGATCGTCGCCTTCGCCGGTGCCATGGTCGCCCTGGGCGCCCTGGGCACCCTGCGCACCGGCGGGGCCGAGGAGGTGGGCGCCCTGGCCGCCTGGGTGACCGGCGCATCGATCATCATCAAAGAGATCCTTGCGCGCCACCTGATCGGCGTCGCCCGCCATACCGAGAACGAAGCGCTCATGGCCGACGCCTCCAACCAGCGCACCGACGTGCTCGCCTCGGCTGCGGCCCTGGTCGGCGCCCTGGGCGCCCGCATGGGCATCCCCGTGCTTGACCCAGCCATGGGCCTGGTCGTTTCGGCGCTGATCCTCCGCATGGGCCTCAGCCTCTACTGGCGCTCCGTCAATAACCTGATGGACCCCGCCCCAGAGCCTGAAACCATGACCGCGCTTCGGTCTGCGGCCGCCGGGGTCGCTGGCGTCGTCAGCGTCGACGAACTGAAGGCCCGGCTTTTCGGTTCCGGCATTTACGTCGACTGCAAAGTTTGTGTCAATGCCCAGCTAACTGTGGAGGAAGGTCACCGCATCGCCCACGAAGTAAAGCAAGCCTGCCGCGCCGCGGCAGCGGGGGTGCGGGATGTGCTGGTGCACGTCAACCCCTGCTCTGCCCTCGGCCGCCGGCCAGGCGACTAATGCTTCAAGAGGTGACGCCCGGTGCCTGACCACCCCGACTCCGAGCCCATGTATAACCTGAAGGCGGTCGTCCAGCAGACCGGCATTCCCGCCCAGTCCCTGCGGGCCTGGGAGAAGCGCTACGGCATACTGACCCCGGTGCGCAAGCCAAACGGCCACCGGGTTTATCCGCGTTCTGAGGTCGAGAAGTTGCTCCGGCTCAAGGCGCTCATGGCCCGGGGCATGACCATCAGCCAGGCGGCTGAGCAGTTGGAGCACGCGCCCGAAGCCGCCGTGGCGCCGGCCACCGGCGGCGAGGTCGACCGGCTGCGGGCCGAGCTGGCGGGCGCCCTGGGCGCCGCCGACAGCGAGGCCGCCGGCCGGGTCCTGGGCCAGGCGGCAGAACTCCTCACCCTGCCTCAAATCGTCATGCGCCTGGTCCGGCCCCTGCTCCCCGACCTGACGCCCTACGGCCGCACCTACCTGCGCCTCCGGCTCGGTGCCTGGTTGCTCAACACCGCCCAGTCCCCCGGCGCCCCGAGCGCCCTGGTCATGGCGCCCGACCCCCTTGATCTGCGCCCCCTGCTGGTCGCTCTCCTCCTGAGCCGAAAAGGCAGGCGGGTCATATATGTGGAGGGAACCGAGGCACCAGCCGGGCTCCAGCCCGACGCCACCATCGACCCGCGCCGCTGGCGGGACGGGCTCCCGCCCGAGCAACTCTTCGAGTAGGGAAGGTACGCGTATGTACGAGCTTATCATCATCGGCGCCGGCCCCTGCGGCATCGCCGCCGCCATCGAAGCGGAGCGCCGGGGCGTCAGCTACCTCATGCTGGAGCACGGCTCCCTGGCCATGTCGCTCACCAAGTACCCCATCTACATGACCTTCGCCAGCAGCCCGGAAAACCTGGAGCTCGGCGGCCATCCCTTCCCGACCGGGGGCGAGAAGCCGACCCGGCTGGAGGCGATCCGCTACTTCCGCCGCGTCGCCGAGGTTGAGCAGGTGAAGGTCCACCAGTACGAAAAGGTAACAGGCGTCGAAAAAGGCGCCCACTTCACCGTCAAAACGCAAAAGCGTGACGGCACCACAGGCGCCTACGAGACTGCCAACATCGCCCTGGCCATCGGATACTTTGATCATCCCAATATGCTTGGTATTCCCGGCGAGGAGAACCCCGAGCGCTGCACCCACTTCTACACCGAACCGTCGCCCTACTACGGCATGAACGTCGCCGTCATCGGGGGCAAGAACTCGGCCGTGGAGGCCGCCCTTCAGCTCTACCGGGCCGGGGTCAAGGTCTCGCTGGTCTACCGCCGGGCCGAACTGCCCGCCAGCGTCAAGCCCTGGGTCCGCCCCGACATCGAAAACCGCATCAAAACCGGCGCCATTGCCGCCTACTTCAGCACCAACATCCGGTCGATCAACCCGACCACCATCACGCTGGAGCAGGATGGCCGCACCTTTGAACTGGAGAACGACTTCGTCTTTGCGCTGACGGGCTACAGCCCCGACCAATCGGTGCTGCGCGGGCTGGGCGTCGAAATTGACGCCGCGACCGGCAAGCCCCGCCACGACGAAGCGACGATGGAGACCAACGTGCCCGGTCTCTTCCTGGTCGGCGTCATCGCCGCCGGATATGATGCGAACAAGATCTTCATCGAGAACGGCCGTTTCCACGGCAAGGCCGTGGTCGATACGATCCTGGCCCGCCGATAACGTCCGTCGCTCGCCCAGCCACTGCGCCATCCGACCCGAAGTCGCGGGGGTCGCCTGAGGAAGAACCTGTGCACATCTAGCCGGATAGACCGCCCCGGCCCCGGCCAATAGTAAAGGCATGATCTACTTCAATGCGCTGTGGCGGACGCTCTTCAGCTTCGCACTCCTCTGGGCCATGACCCGCATCATGGGCAAAAAACAGATCAGCCAGCTGACCTTGTTTGACTACATCACGGGCATCACCGTGGGCTCTCTCACCGCCAACCTGATTGCAACGCCCGAAACCTGGCGTCCCATCGCCATGAGCCTGGCCATCTGGACGGGACTGACCTACACGTTCCACCGGCTGGCCCAGCAAGGCCGGTCCATCAGCCGGTTTCTCGATGACAAGCCCACAATCCTGATTCGTAACGGCAAAGTGATGGAGGAGAACCTCAGCCGCATGCGCCTGACGATCCAGGATCTGACGGCGATGCTCCGGGTCAAGGGCTGGTTCGACTTGGCCCAGGTAGAGTTTGCCCTGCTGGAGACCAATGGTGATCTCAGCGTCCTGCCGTGCTCTCAGTACCGCCCGCTTCAGCCGCACGACATGGCCCTCAGCACTTCCTATGAGGGGCTCTCCACGCAGGTGATGCAGGAAGCACGGCCGATCTCCCACGGCCTCCGGGAAGTCGGCCTCGACGAGGCCTGGCTCCGGGCAGAACTGGACCGCCTGGGCATTCGCCGGGACGAGGTCTTCTCGGCCTGGCTGGCCAGCAACGGGACGCTGGTCGTCGACCGTTACCGTGACCAGCCTCACTAGGCCACGCGGGCTGGGCTAGCCCTGTTCCGCCAACGCCCGCGCCCGCGCAAAGACCGACTCCCACATCGCCCGGGTCAGGACGCCTGTGTTGGTGTTCTGCCGGCTCGGATGATAGCTGCACAGCAGCACCGGCGCCCCATCAAACCGGTACTCCGCCCCGTGGACAAAGGTCGGGCGCCCCAAGTTAACGCCCCGCCCCTTCAGCACCTTCAGGTACCGGTCAAACGCAATCCGCCCCAACATCAGCACAACCCGCACCCCGGTCAGCAACGCCAGCTCCGCCTCCAGAAAAGGCTGACAGGCGTCAAGCTCGGCCGGGGTCGGCTTATTGCCAGGCGGCGCACACCGCCCGGCGTTCGCGATATAGGCCCCCGTCAGCACCAGCCCGTCATCCCGCCCGGTGGCCACAGGCTGATTCGCATACCCGAACTGATGGAGCACCCCGTACAGCCAGTTCCCCGAGTCATCGCCGGTAAACATCCGGCCCGTCCGGTTCGCCCCGTGGGCGCCGGGTGCCAGCCCCAGAATAAATAGCCGGGCCGCCGGATCGCCAAACCCCGGCACGGGGCGCCCCCAATACGCCTGGTCGCGATACCGCCGCACCTTCTCCCGGGCCACACCCGCGCAATACGCCCGCAGGCGTGGGCAGCGCTCGCAGGCCGCCATCTCCTCATGAAGCAAATCAAGCTTTTTCATGGAGATGACCGTTCGGTCTGCCTGTGGCGAATTCCTGCGCGTAGGGAGATTGTGGTATGATAAGGGGCGCAAGCATCGGGCAAGGAGCGTGTCTTACGTGGCTAGCGATTCCTCATTTGACGTGGTCTCCAAAGTTGACATCGCGGAGGTCGTCAACGCCGTCAACCAGGCGACCAAAGAGATGGAGTCCCGGTTCGATTTCAAGGGCAGCAAGTCCAGCATTAGCCTCGACGAGAAGAAAGGCGAACTGACGCTCGTCGGCGACGATGACATGAAGCTGAAGAACGTCATCGACATTCTGCAGACCAAGCTGATCAAGCGGGGCATCGCCATTCGGGCGCTCGACTACGGCAAGGTGGAAGACGCCGCCGGCGGCACGCTCAAGCAGGTGATCACCCTCAAGCAGGGCATCGCCCAGGACAAGGCCAAGCAGATCAGCCAGGCCATTCGTGACTCCAAGCTGAAAGTAAAGGCTGAAATTCGCGGCGAAGAGCTGCGGGTCTCCGCCGCCAAGAAGGACGACCTCCAGGCTGTCATCCAACTGCTCCGTTCCAAGGACTTCGGCATCGAACTTCAGTTCACCAACTACCGCTAGCAAAATGGGGGGAAGGCGCAGGCCTTTCCCCCATTTCGATTTCCGACCTTTTTGCGTCTAACCCCAAGAGGGGGACAAGCAACATTTTTGATGATCCAGTTGCCTAACCCTGCCGTATGTACGACAGACAGACTTTTGGGAGGGTGCCAACAGATGAAGGGGAAGCTTCTTTTGGTAGGGTTATTGGCCGCAGCGGTCATGGCCGGCTGTGGTGGTAAGAAGGATGATACGACGCCGACAGCGGCCGCTCCGCAGCAGCAGACCAACACACCGGCTCCGGCAGCCAACGCCCCTGATGGCAAGTTCGCCGTCGTGCAGGCCGAGTCCAACGCCCAGTACTCGGTCAAGGAGATCTTCCTGACCGACAACCTGAACAACACCGCCGTCGGCAAGACCAACGTCATCACCGGCGAAATCGTGCTCTCCAAGGGCGTCATCCAGCCCTCGCAGCGCGACAACAAGATGAAGACCGACGGCCTGGAGTCGAATAAGTTCAAGACCGCCGAGTTCTCCATCACCGGCGTCGAGGGGACGGCGCCCGTGCTTGGCGCCACCGAGGCCAGCTTCAAGCTGAAGGGCAAGCTGCTGGTACATGGCGTGGAGAAGGATGTCGTCTGGGACGCCAAGTGGAAGCTGGACGGCGACAAGGTCAAGCTTGATGCCACCATCAACTTCGCCATGGCCGACTTCAACATCACGCCGCCCAACATCCTGAACATGATCAAGGTTGATGAGAACGTGCAGCTCGATGTCTCATTGGTCGCCAAGAAGGGGTAGGGGGCGTCGCCTTGGGGCGGCGGACTGGGCCCGGCCGGGGGCGTTCCCTTGAAGCGGCGGACTGGGCCCGGCCAGGGGCGTCGTCGCGGCGGGGCGACTTATACAGTGGTATAATCTTTGCTGCCGCAAAGATTTTGAACTACCCGCTCCCGAAGCTCCTCAACCCCTGACCAGACCCAGCCCGCCTGACGCTTGGCCCCACTGCCACCATCTCGTTTAACCGAGGCGCCCCGGCGGACCATCGAGGTCCGCCGGGGCGTAACGCTACACAAGACCAGGGTGCCCCTGGTCTTAGTGCTTTGGCCCGATGATGGGACCCAGCGCCCCTGGCCTTCGGAGTCCAGCCGGCCACCCAGGTCATTCGTCCAATTTAGTCCAACCGCGGCGGACGATCTGGAGCGAAATGGATCGATGAAGCCCTGAGATGGGGTTTTCGGCCCTGGCTGGGAGCCGAAGTGCGGTTCAGAGGGGGCGAAAACCCCGTTTGCGGTCTTCATCAGTCTGTTGTGCACCGAACGGCGGCGCCGAGCTGGATCATACTGGATCGATGGCCAGAGCCGGCTCTGAGGGCGGTCTCATCTACTTTCGCTGCGCCCGCCGGCCCGGGCGGGCGGGCGCAACGGCGCGACCAGTGTCCTGAGGTCGCCGGCCCCCGATGAGGCACGAACATGCGTAACGCCCAGTCGGACCTCGATGGTCCGACTGGGCGCCCCGGCAAACAGAGGATGGTGGTGACGCAACCCAGGCGGTCGGGTCCGGTCAGGGGTTGAGGAGCATCGCAGCGTTAGTTAACGACTTGCGGCAGCAAGAATCATTCCGACATGTAAGCCGCCCCGCCGCGACGACGCCCCTGGCCAGACCCGGGTCGCCGCCCCGCCGCACAGACAGCGACAGCCCATCACCCCACAAGCGACAACGCCGCCTCCGGCGCCACAGCCGCCCACAACTCCCGCATCTCCGGCGAGGTCTGCAGCAACTCACCCAGCGACCCGGCCGCAACCAACCTGCCCTCATCCAAGAGCAGAATCTGATCGGCCTGCTCCAACGCCGCCCTGCGATTGGACACGCACAGCGCCGTCGCACCCTCGTGGGCGAAGAGCCGCTGCCAGAGCTGCGCCTCGGTCTCGTTGTCGAGCGCCGAAGAGATATCATCCAGCACCAGCAACTCCGGGCGCCGGGCGAACATGCGGGCCGCCGCCGTCCGCTGTCCAGTCCCATCAGAATGTTCCCCTGCACCGTACCCGAGAAAATCTTGGGCACTTGGGGCGTATAGGCGATGCGGGGCGGCGTAAAGAACGCCATCGGCTCGGCGACCGTCCGGCCGTTCCAGTCGACCTCGCCACTCTCCAGCGGCAAAAGGCCCAGCAGCGTCCGCACCAGCGTCGTCTTGCCGGAACCGATCTTTCCGGTGATCACGGTAAAAGAGCCCCGCTTGATCGCAAACGAGATGGCCTCGATACCCCGCCCGGAGTCGGGATGATGGTAAGTCAGGCTGTTCACACGCAGTTCCGAGAGCCGGTCAGCCGGCTCCCGCACTGGCGCCGGGTCCGGCGGCAGCTCCTCTGTAAAGTGAAGCGCCGTCCGGTTTACCAGGGGCTCATCGCCGCCGGCCAGCTCTGCCATGCGTGCCCGGTACACGCCCATCGCCTGAAACTGCGCCACCGATTCGGAGATGCCCCACAGGCGCCAGCCGATCTGCTGGAGCAGCAGCTGGAAAATGGCGAACTTGCCAGGCGTAAACTCGCCCCGGGCCAGCATGGGCGCGGCCGCCAGAATCACCAGGCCAAGGCCCAGGTAGAACCCATTCTGACTGATGGCATGAAGCAGCCCCCACTGGAGCCGCTCGCGTAAGGCGACCTCTTCCCGGGCCTGGTTGACTTCACGGAACCGGCGCAGGGCATCGGGCACGGCGCCGGCCACCTGCAAAACCGCCACGGCACCAAAAATCTCGCCCAGGTAGCCCGTGACCGCCTCCGTCCGCTCCATCACCTTGTCACGGTAGATGACGATCTTCTGCTGAATCCGCCGCATGATGAGGAAGATGACCCCGACCGTGGCCAGACCGATGGCGGCCAGCAACGGCTGGATGGTAAAGAGATAGGCGAACATGCCCAGCGAAACGCCCAGGTGGACGAGCGACATGATGAAGCGGTTCGACTGAAAGCTGCTCTCCTGCACATCGTCCCGAAAGCGGGTGATCGCTTCGCCCGGCGTGACGGAAAGCGGCAGGGCCCCGGGCCGCCGGTAGATACCTTGCAGCATGTTGACCCGCAGAAGGGTTGTGCTGAAACGATCCATCAGCGTGATGCCATAGAGCCATACATATTCAGTAAGCATGGAGACCACCCAGGCCACCAGAAAGGCGATGGCGTACCGCACCGGCACCTGCGTAGTGCCGGGCAGCGTATCGAAGAAGCGGGAGGTCATGATCGCCCCCACGGCGCCCAGCCCGGCGCCGGCGCCAAAGCCGAGGGCGGTGAGCAGGGCCCCGGGCAGCATCATGCCATAGAGCCGACGCACAAAGGAAAACCCAGACATTAGGCCAGCACCTCCTCGCGGCCAGCGTTCCGCAGCTGGCTGTAGTGGGAGAGCGGGTCCTGGGCCAGCCCGGCCCGGGGTCCCCACTCCACGATTTCGCCCTGTTCGAGCACAAGAATCTGGTCGGCCCGCTCCACCGTGGTCAGCCGGTGCGCGATGATGATCGCCGTGCGGCCCGCCAGGAGCCGGTCCACGGCCGTCTGCAGGAGCGCCTCGGTGACGGGGTCGATCCGGGCCGTGAACTCATCGAGAATGATCAAGCCGGGGTCACGGAGCGAGAGCCGCACCAGGGCGAGCAGCTGGGCCTCGCCGGCGGAAAGGCCGCCGCCCGCCGGGCCGATGCGGCTGTCAAGCCCTTCCTCGAAGCGGCCGAACCACTCCGTCAGGCCCAGGCCGGCCACCGCAGCCCAGATCTGCTGGTCGGTCACGTTCTGGTTAAAGAGCGCCAGGTTCTCCCGCAGGGTGCCGCCAAAGAGGCCCACTTCCTGGGTAATCAGGCCGACCCGGCTCCGCAGGTCATCAAGCCGCAGGCGGCGGATGTCGATGCCGGCCAACTGCACAGCCCCGGCCTGCGGGTCGTACTGGCGGCAGAGCAGGCGAATCAGACTAGACTTTCCGCTGCCGGTGCGCCCCAGCAGTCCCAGCACCTGGCCGGGCTGCAGGTGGAAGGAGAGTCCATTCAGAACAGGGCGCCCCTCCTCGTAGTGGAAGGTGACCTGATCGGCGGTGACCGCAAGCGGGCCACCGGCAAGGGTGGTGCCCTCGCCGTCGGTGATCGATGGCGACACCGCCTTCAGGCTGACCAGGCGCCCGAGGGCCGCCCGGGCGCGCTGCAGTTCATCCATCTGCTCCCGGATGGTGGTGATCGGC
This sequence comes from Symbiobacteriaceae bacterium, assembly GCA_029239785.1. Taxonomy (GTDB): domain Bacteria; phylum Bacillota; class Sulfobacillia; order Symbiobacteriales; family Symbiobacteriaceae; genus JARBUG01. The sequence goes on from JARBUG010000051.1 coordinate 13,525, forward strand.
TCGTTGAGGAGGTCGGCGTAAAAGAAGAGCATCATCGCAGTGCCGAGGGTCAGGCTGCCGTTCCGGTACAGGAAGAAGGAGAGCAGCAACATGGCGAACTGGCTCAGCACCCAGGCATCTACAGTCAGGTTTGAAGCGGTCGACTCCAGGAACCGGGCCCGCAGGCGGAGCCGCCAGTGTTTGGAGGACATTCCGACCAGACCGCGCACCACGTAACTGGCTGCGCCCGAGGCCTTCACCTCTTCGCGGCCGGCGATTCGCTCCTCCACAAAGGAGAACATCTCTGCGGATGATGCCCGAATGCCCGACCACGCCTTCACCGTGATCGATGAGACGCTCAAGACCACCGTCGCATTGAGGAGGAAGGAGCCAAGGCCCACCAGACCGGGGAGCCACCCTTCGGCAAAGAGGAAGATCAGCACGCCCAAGATCAGGACCAGCGAGGTGCCGACCTGGCCGATGAACTGCGAGAAGAAGCCGGCCAGCGTTGTCACGTCGCCGTCGACCCGCTCGATCAGCTCACCGGGCGTGTGCTCTTTGTGGAAGGCGATATCAAGATGCAGCACGTGCCGGGCAAGGTCGAAGCGCAAGGAGTTGGTCGCCGCCCAGGCGATGCGCTCCGAGAGCATAATGGCGCTCACGCGGAGCACCTGAATCAGCGCCGCCCCGGCCAGGAAGAGCCCTGCCGGCACCAGCAGCACCATCAGTGTCGCTCCCGCCAGCGCATTATCGACCAGCGCACGCAGGAGTTGGGGAAAGAGCAGCCGCAGGCCGGTGGCCCCCAGCATCAGCGTTACGAGCAGCAGAAGCCGGGCGCTCAGTGGCTTCAGGTAGGTCCATAAGAAGCGCAGCGCACCGTAAATAGACATAAAAAAACAGGCCCCTTTCGGTTGGTTGTGGCGGCGGAAGCGTCTCCTGCCAACTCACAAACGAACCTGGCCCGTGCGTATGGAGAAAAATCGCACCAGGTTAGTTCATTGTGAGCGTTGGGGCAGTACGGAGAAAATGGCGAGCAACACAGGCGATCCCTCCTGTAAACGCAATAAATGGCACGATTACATCGTATGGGCTGCCACTGCCCGTGTCAATCGGAATCTTTGGTTGATCCATTCTTTCCGGTGGACCGCCAAAGTACTCTTCGACCAGCATGAGCACCGCCGGACCAATTGGGGGGAGGCTCACCTTAGCCACGGTCAGACCGCTTCCGTCTGAGAGCCTGCAGGTAGTTCATCGCCTCGTCACTGTCCTCTACGTGATAGACCAGTTGAGCCGCCAGGCTTGGCAGCTGTGTATGTCAGATTGCGACCGAAGAGCACATATGAGTTCACCAGCAGGAAGATTCACTCACGGGATGGAAACAGATTCACACAAGACGGAACATTCATGACGAACGAAGGGGTTGATCGCTGTTATGAAATTCCTGCTCACTTCCGCTGGCATCACGAATACGAGCATCCACGATGCGCTGGTCGACCTACTGGGCAAACCGATTGCTGAGTCCAACGCCCTCTGCATTCCCACCGCGATGTACGCCCTACGCCACGGTCCTAGCTCGGCCTGGGAGTGGATCAGCGGTCGGGAACCAAGAACACCGATGTGCGAATTGGGTTGGAAGTCTTTGGGGGTGCTGGAGCTCACCGCGCTGCCCAGCATCGAGAAAGAGCATTGGGTCCCCCTGGTTCAGGAGACGGACGTCCTGCTGGTCTCAGGCGGCGATCCCCTGTTTCTGTGCTATTGGATGCGCCAGTCCGGACTGGCGGACCTCTTGCCGTCGCTGCGCGAGACCGTCTACGTGGGAATGAGCGCCGGGAGCATGGTGATGGCCCCCAACATTGGGGAATGGTTCGTCGGCTGGAAGCCGCCCACCGGCGGTGACAAAACGCTGGGTATGGTGGAGTTTGCGATGTTTCCGCACCTGGATCACGAACAGTTGCCGTACAACACCCTGGCCCACGCAGAGAAATGGGCCGCCGGTCTGCACCGGCCGGGGTACGCGATTGACGATCAGACCGCCATCAGAGTGACCGATGGCGCTGTCGAAGTCGTCTCCGAAGGGCACTGGAAGCTGTTCACCCCGTAATACCACGAGGATCAGCGGAGCCCAAGCTACATACAGGCACTGGGTTTCGACGGGATGCTATTGCGCTTAAGGCGCCGTGGTCCCGCCCGATGCGAAGAACTGGCGCCTGCTGGTCGAAGTGCATGACCATGCAGGCGCCTATTGACGCGGTCGCAGCAGGACGCCGGCCCGATGATGCTGACCGTCTCAGTCGCTGTGTGGGCCCCGGTCCTTCAAGGGCGTTTGAGTGACACTCGCTTGTACTCAAACTGGGCGTCGTAAAGTTGAGTAGCAAAGCGACCGGTAGTTTGGTCGCCTTTAAATAGGAGAGTGCGATGGCCGTGTGGATGTCTGCCAACTCCTTGGCGTCCGAACCCGCCATGGCTTCTTCATAAACGGACTCCAAGAAGCCTGGCCCCAGCGACCTATGGACCTCAAAAGCTTCTCCGAGAATCTTCTCAGTGAGTTCCCCTCGAACGAGTTCGGTCATTCGGACAACCCCCTACTCTGGTTCCCCTCTGAATACGATTTGAAGCAAACGGATGTTTGAACCTCACGAACCAGGAAACATTATGTTCCATCCGCGTAATCCGACAATCCGCGTAATCCGCGGTAAAAATATCCCATTTCAGCCCAAAGTGATTACATAAGCCCTCTGCCCCATAACGCAAAAAGGACAAAAACTACCGCCCGAGTCTTCATAGAGTAAGGCCGCCACTGATGGATGCATATACAAGATTGCCCAGCGCGACTTCTGGCCCATTCAACATCCCCCCACCGCAGTGGGTCAACTGATCTGCCATGGTGGGTCAAAACTAAGGCTCTTCGACAAGTTTCGTGCACCATGTGCCCGCCCCTGTGGGCTCCACCTGGCTCCGGACCCCGTGGGTGCCAAGTCTGCATGGAAGCACCCCTGAAAACCCCTGCATCGTTGGCGTGAACGGTTGTTCATGCCCTGGAACCCGCATGCTTTGATTGCTCGTGCCATCCATGCATGGATTTCCGGGTGCTGGCCTTGCATCAACGGCACGAACTGAGGGTCAGCACCGCGAGAAGGTCGACCGGATGCAAGGTCCATGACGACCGGATGCAAGGTCCATGACGACTGCATGCAAGGTCCATGACGACCGGATGAAAGGTCCGTGACGACCGGATGAAAGGTCCATGACGACCGGATGAAAGGTGAACACAAAAAACCGGGGCGCCACCGCCCCGGCTCTGTACGTAACCCTACGTTCTACTCCTCATCCGGGAACTGAGCATTACTATATACGTTCTGCACATCATCATTCGCTTCCAGCAGATCCAGCATCCGGCCCAGCTTCTCGGCGTTCTCCTCCGTCACCTCAACAGTGGTGTTCGGAATCATGGCCGTTTCGCCCCGGACCACGGGAATCTTGGCGGCGTGCAGGGCCCGCAGCACAGCTTCCAGCGACTCGGGCGCCGTGGTCACTTCAAAATGCGTATCCGCCGTCTTGATGTCGTCGGCGCCGGCATCCAGCACCACCATCATCAGATCATCTTCTGTGATGTTGGTCTGCTCCCGGTCGATTTCAACGATGCCCTTCTTGGTGAACATCCAGCCTACGCAGCCCGTTTCGCCCATGGCGCCGCCATTCTTCGTAAAGATGAAGCGGACGTCGCCGGCGGTCCGGTTCCGGTTGTCGGTCATAATGTTCATCATGATGGCCACGCCACCGGGGCCGTAGCCTTCGTACACAAACTCTTCGTACCGGGCGCCATCTTCCAGGCCGGCACCCCGCCGGATCGCACGCTGGATGTTGTCGGACGGCATATTCGACTCACGGGCCGTTTCAATGGCCGTCTTCAGGCGGAAGTTCGCCTCGGGGTCCGGTCCGCCCTCTTTCGCCGCCTTCATCAGGTCCTTGGCAATCCGGGAGAAGACCGCTCCGCGCTCCTGGTCTAGCTTCCCCTTGGAACGTTTGATGTTTTCCCATTTGCGGCCCACAGGAACTCGCCTCCGTCCGATTCTCTATGCGCACGTATTTTAGCATGTCGGGGACTGGGTCACAAGCCATTTCATGGGGGAGGCGTACTTTATGGTAAGTTGGTGGCGGCAACCGAAAGGAGGGAGGCGGCTGCCTCCCTCCGTCACCTAAAAGTTGACGCTCTGGATACGAGCGATCACGGTCATCCGGGCGAGACCGCTGCGGTTCACCGTAAGGACGGTGCCGTTCTCGAAACCGACAACCTTCTGACCCTCGAGCTGGATGCCATCCAGGGTAAGGCTGGCGATGAAACCGCCACCGCGCAGGTCTTCGAGCAGGCGGCGGATTGCGGCATTTTCAGGCACATGAGCACCTCCCCCGGGGAGCCTGGCCCACACTCAGCCTATGCGGCCATCCCCGGCGGTGCTACATAGGATGGAGCCGAACGAGAGGAGGGAGCGGCGATGATCTGTCATTTCCAGGGCGGCGGGTCGGTGCGGCCGGCTCACCGCACCCTGCCCAACACCATTCCGCCCGACCCCGGCCCCCTCGGCCCGGTTCTGGCCCGGCTGATCGGGCGGGACGTCACCCTGCTGGCCGGCCGGCAGGAATACACCGGCCGACTGCTGAGCGCCACCCCCGTCACGCTGGTCGATGCAACCGGCAGCGTCACCATCATCAACACACAGGTGATTTCGGTCGCGTTTTAGCCTGGAACCGTTGGTACTGGCGCCCGTTTTGGGCTATAATCGGCGAGAAGACTTAGCCCTACAATCTGGAGAGTGATCCCCCATGCCGACCGGTACCATTCGCTTTGACAGCTCCAAGGCGGTGCCGTTCCTCGCCCCCCACGAAATCGCTTACCAGGAAGCGGCCGTCCGGGCCGCCCACGACCTCCTTCACGCCAAAACCGGACCCGGCAGCGACTACGTGGGGTGGGTCGATCTCCCCGTTACATACGACCGCGACGAGTTCGCCCGCATCAAGGCCGCCGCCCAGCGCATCCAGGCTGACTCTGACGCCTTGGTCGTCATCGGCATCGGCGGCTCCTACCTGGGCGCCCGGGCGGCCATTGAAGGCCTGCGCCACTCCTTCTACAACTACCTGCCCAAGGCGAAGCGGGGCACCCCCGAAATCTACTTCGCGGGCAAGGATATCAGCCCGACCTACCTGAACCACCTCCTCGAACTGCTCGAGGGCAAGGAGGTCTCGGTCAACGTCATCTCCAAGTCGGGCACCACCACCGAGCCGGCCATCGCCTTCCGGGTCTTCCGCGACTACCTGGAAAAGCGCTACGGCAAGGAAGGCGCCCGGAAGCGCATCTACGCCACCACCGACAAATCGAAGGGCGCCCTGCGCAAGCTGGCTGACGAAGAAGGCTACGAAACCTTCGTCATCCCCGATGACGTGGGCGGCCGTTACTCCGTCCTCACCGCCGTCGGCCTCCTGCCCATCGCCGTCTCCGGTGCCGATATCGACCAGTTGATGGCCGGCGCCGCCGATGGCGTCAAGGCCTTCGGCAACCCGAACCTGGCCGAGAACCCGGCCTACCAGTACGCCGCCGCCCGTAACGCCCTCTACCGCAAGGGCAAGACGGTGGAGATGCTGGTCAACTACGAACCCGCCCTCAAGATGACCGCCGAGTGGTGGAAGCAGCTCTATGGCGAGAGCGAAGGCAAGGACCAGAAGGGCATCTTCCCCGCCGCCGTCGAGTTCTCCACCGACCTGCATTCCATGGGGCAGTATGTGCAGGACGGCCTGCGCATCCTCTTCGAGACGGTCCTGACCGTTGCTAAGCCCAAGCTCGACCTGACCATCGGCACCGACCCCGCCAACGTCGATGGCCTCAACTTCCTTTCCGGACAGACGATGAACTTCGTCAACCGCAAGGCCTTTGAGGGCACGCTGCTGGCCCACACCGACGGCGGCGTGCCCAACCTGGTCATCACCCTGCCCGAAGTGAACGAGTACTACTACGGCCAGATGATCTACTTCTTCGAGAAGGCCTGCGCCATCAGCGGCTACCTGCTGGGTGTCAACCCGTTCGACCAGGAAGGCGTGGAGGCGTACAAAAAGAACATGTTCGCCCTGCTGGGCAAGCCGGGCTTTGAAGAGCGGAAGGCGGCCCTGGAGCAGCGGCTCAAGTAACACAGTCCGGCGCCCCGGCCAACGCCCGGGGCGCCGTCGGCTTTTTCAGGCGGGCGCGGGTCCGTCCCTGCACCATCTACCCTGACGTCTTAACACCAGAAAAGCAGAGGAGGCCCTGCCGACATGCCCATCCGCTACGTACAGGACGTCACACAACGATTCACCGAGTTCGGGGGCTTCTGCACGGTGGAACCGGCCCAGCTGCCCGAGTCGGTGGCCGAGTGGGCTGACGCTGTGCTGGAGCGGGTCGAAGCGGGCCTGCTCACCCTGGTCGCCATCCTGACTGCCGGCCCGGAAGGTGCCATGCGGTCTGTCTCTGCCCAACTGACCACCATGGGCGAGCAGCTTGCCCAGCAGGAACGGCTGGACGTACAGATTGTGATGCTGATTGTGACGGGCGAACGGCTCACCCGTGATGAATACGACCGCTGGCAGGCGTTGAAGGTCCAGCAAGGCCGGGTGCGCCTGGTGCCCTGGGTTGTTGACCTCACCCGGAACCAGGTTTTTGCCCACCAGGGCCCGCCCTTCGGCATCGACCCCGACCTGGAGATGCTGGCCCAGCCTGAGCCTGTGTGCGAGGGGGAGGAGCCGGCAGAGGTGCAGCAGCCTGCGGCCTCCGTGCAGCCGGGCCGGCGCGAGGCAGTGGCTGCGCCGACGCCCTGGGTCACCAGCATTTTGCTGATCATCGTCGCCGCCATCTGGCTGATCATGAGCTTCCAGGGCGGCGCTCTGGACGCCACCGAGAGCAGCCTGCTGCAGCATGAGTGGGGCGCCGTCTCCCGGCCTGACATGTGGGTGACCGGGCAGTTCTGGCGGCTTTTCACGGCCGTCTTCTTGCACATCGGGGCGGTTCACCTGGCGATGAACGGCTTCAGCCTCTGGACCGTCGGCCGGGCGGTAGAATGGCTCTACGGTCCCTGGCGGATGCTCTTCATCTATCTCACGGCGGGTGTGGTCGGTTCCATCGCCAGCAGCGTGCTTGGCCCGGCCATGATCATTTCCGCCGGCGCCAGCGGCGCAATCTTCGGGCTGCTCGGGGCGATTCTCTGGTTTCGGCTCTCGTCGCCCGTCGGCGAAGTGATCCAGATGAAGCCCCTGCTCACAACGCTCGCCCTCAACCTCGGTATCAGCCTGACCATGTATAAGCTGATCGACAATTGGAACCACGTGGGCGGTCTGGTCGGCGGATTCGTGGCGGCTGCTGTTGTCGGTGTGCCGACCATCGCCGGGGTTGCCCTGCCCAGGTTTCGGCCGGGGCGCCTGATGCGGGGTGTGGCCGGTGCGATGCTTACGTTGGCTCTGGCTGCGTTCGTCAGTGGTGTGGTGGTGCTGCCGGGGCCCGGTCGGGACCTGGCCCGGGCGTACGAGGCGTTCAACGCCGGCCAGTACGATGCAGCCGAAGCTGGCATTGAACGGGCCGTACAGCGCCAGGAGGATAATCCCATTCTGCGGCACAATCTGCTCGTGACCTATTACCGCCAGGGCAAGTGCAGCGATGCTGAGGCCCAGTTGCGGGAGCTGCGGGCGTTGGCGCCGGAGTACAGTGAGTTGGGCAATCTGGAGATGCTGGTGCGGGCGTGCGGCAAGTGACACGCCCGCACACGGGGTGCCACGCCATGCAGCGGCGGCTGGCGCCCCGCAGCCGGACCGACTGCCCGGTCTCAGGTAGCGGTGCTGCGTCATCTTCTTGACGGGGGGCCGTGACGAAGGCTCCTCGGGAGCCAGGGCCACCGCCCGCCGCCCAGACGCGAAAGAGCCCCGTGCAAAGACTGCACGAGGCTCTGTTCATCTTACGCCGAGAACTAGCCGCGAGCCGGACGGCTCTGGGCCAGGTTGACCGTCAGCGGACGGCCATTGTACTGCTGCTCGTTCCAGGCCTCGATCGCCTTCTGGGCGTCGGCCTCTTCCATATCGACAAAGCCGAAGCCGCGGCTCCGATTGGTCTCGCGGTCAACGACAATCTTCGCCCGCTTCACTTCGCCATGGGCCGAGAAGAGTTCCTGGAGATCGGCATCGGTGGTGGACCAGGGGAGATTACCAACAAAAATGCTCACAACGGCCAACGTGGACATCCTCCTTTTGAAAGGGAACACATGGGATTACTATAGGTCTTCGCCTTAAATTCGACATTTCCTGCCGAGGAAACGCCAAATCTCGACAAAAATGACGCCTTCCCACTGGAAATCGCGTCATCTATGACAAAGTTAGCTACGAGCCGGCCGGCTCTGCGCCAGGTTGACGGTCAGCGGGCGGCTCCCGTACATCTGGCCGTTCCAGGCGTCAATCGCCTTCTGGGCGTCAGCCTCTTCCATATCGACGAAGCCGAAGCCGCGGCTCCGGTTGGTCTCACGGTCAGTCACGATCTTGGCGCGCTTCACTTCACCCTGCTGAGAGAAGAGTTCGTGCAGATCCTCGTCAGTCGCAGCCCAGGGCAGATTGCCAACAAAAACGCTCACAACGGCCAATGCGGACAGCCTCCAGTACAAAGGAAATCAGATGAAACAACCGATAAGTTCGCTGTCACTACATGATACCCTGCAAAATGTTATGACTTTCTTTTCTGAATATGAAACATTACCCAGAAATACCGGCAGCATCATGCAGGCTAACGTAGGAAAAGAGCGCCAACCACGAGGGCTGCAAGCACGCCGAAGCCCTGACTGAGGTGGAAATACTGCACCGATACGTAGTAGATCGCAGCGATCGCGAAGGGCACCCAACTGAGCGGGCCTGCGGCCTTGGTAAAGGTGTACTTGGAAAAATCGAAGGCCATCATCGCCAGCATCACAAAGATCACGGGGCGGACGCCACTGACGGCGCCCTTCAGGTACGGGCTGTCCTTGAACTTGTTGAGCAACGCGTAGAGGGCGATCATGATGATGCCGATGGGGATGGTGGTAGCCACCAGAGAGACAAAGGCACCGGCCCAGCCAGCCACCTTGTAGCCGACAAACATGGTTAGCTTCGTGGCGATGGGGCCCGGCAGGGCGTTTCCGAAGGCCAGCGCCTGGCCGAACTCATCCTGGGACATCCACTTGTAGACATCGACCGCCTCATGCTGGTACAGGGGAACGGTGGAGGGACCGCCGCCGAAGCCGAGAAAGGTAGCCCGCGTAAAGCCAATGAAGAGATCGAGCAGGTCTTTGAGCATGATGGTGGACTTCATCCTTTCATCTATTCTGGAACCGGTGCTTATTTCACCCCGGACACCCGTAAATCCGGTGTCATGGTGACCTTGTACGTCATCCCGCCGCCTCTCATCTTGTAACGGATATCCGAAAGGGTGACGATATAGCCCTCGCCCGGCGATTCGTAGGTGACATGCGGAAACTTGAAGTGGTCGAAGAACGGCTTCACTTCAGGCGCATTGCGGACGGCGGCGACCACCTTGTCATCTGGCGCAGCCTTTGCCGTGGCGACGGCGGGGCCGGAGACGCCCCACGGATAGACGGCGCCTTGCTCATAGCGGTCGCCCAGGTCGATGGCGTACGTCCAGCCAAGCGGGTTGAACAGGTTCGGCGAGACCTGCAGCCGGGCTACGGACTGCCCTTCGTACTGCCGGGCCACCTGCCGGGTGGATAACGTGTGGGCGATGCCCCGGTAGCCGATCGCATAGATGGCCAGGAAGGCCAGGACCGCGGTGGCGTAGCGGCGGCGCCTCGCCGGCGTGCGCCTGGCCAGCCAGACAGCAGCCGCCAGGGGCACCAGGAAGAGCAGATCGACGATGGGCACCCAGTCGAGGCCCAGTTTGGCGTAGCTGAACGGCAGCAGGAGCCGGGTGCCCCATCCCGTCAGCCAGTCGTTGAAGAGATGGGCGACCAGGACGGACGCAAGACTCCAACAGTATACAGTACTGGCCTTCGCCTGCTTCCATACGAGCTTTGTGCCCAGCGTGGCAATGGCTGCGACGACTGGCGCCAGGGCCACCGCATGGGTCCAGCTCCGGTGCAGGTCGAGGTAGGTCATGGCGTTGCCGGGGATGAAGACGTCGGCATCGGGCAGTTCGGCTGCCGCAAAGGTCGCCCAGGCGACGGCCTTGTCCGTCGGCGAGAGGGGCCGGTCGGCCTCGGGGCCGCCGTCACGCCGGCGCAGCATGCCGATGGCGATGCCGAGCAGGCCGTGGGTGATATTGTCCAAGCTTCCACCTCCCTATGGAGATTAATTCACGACCTGAAGGAAATTCGCCCTGAGGATTCTTCCTCCTGCTCAGCGACTTCCCATCGCAGGGGAATCTTTCATGGCAGTAGAATCAAATCCCCTTCGGAGGTGAACTGGGGTGCCTCATGTCAAATTCCTACACACGGCCGACGTCCACCTGGACTGGCCCTTCGCCGGACTCGGCAGCGGCGGCGACCTGAAAGCAAGGCTGCGCCGTGAAGAGCTGAAGAGCATCTTCGCAGCGATCATCGACCTGGCCATCCGTGAGCAGGTCGATTTGCTGTTGATCGCCGGCGACCTGTTTGAGCACAAGTATGCCACCCGCGGCACCATGCAGTTCCTCGATGAGCAGTTCAGGCGCTTTGGCGGGCCGGTCTTCATCAGCCCCGGCAATCACGACCCGTATGTGGCGGGCAGCTATTACGAGACCTATCCCTGGGCGCCGAACGTGCGCATTTTCGGGCCGGAGCCGGAGCGGATCGATCTGGACGGCCTGCCTGTCAGCGTCCGGGGCTGGGGCTTCCCGACCTGGGAAGTGCGGGAGTGCCAGCTGCAGCGCTTTCCGCCCCCTGCCGCCGGCGGCCGGGTCAACCTCGTCGTCGTTCATGGCGGCGACGCGGCTTATCACCCCTTCGATTCTGATGATCTGGCGGCGCTCGGCGCCGATTACATCGCCCTGGGGCATATTCATAAGGAAGGCGTGCTGCTGGAGCGGGCCGGCCGGGTGATCGCCCGGTACAGTGGCTCACCGGATGCGCTCAGCTTTGGGGAGCCCGGGGAGCACGGGGTGGTCATCGGGACCGTCTCTCCTGATGAGACGAGGCTCCGGTGGGTGCCAACCGGCCTGCGGCGGTACAGCACGGCGGATGTGGATGTGACGGGCGCCGTGTCGCTGGAGGATGTGGCGGCTCGCTTGTTGCGGGCGTTTCCATCCGAAGAGCGGTCGGTCAACTGCTACCGGCTCACGCTGACCGGGGCGGTCGACCCCTCGCTCACGGTAGATGTTGCGGTTTTGCAGGAGCGGCTCGCCCCGGAATTCTACGTGCTGCGCCTCACCGATGCGACGGCGCCGGAGGCCGACCTGGCGGCGCTGGCCTGTGAGCGAAGTGCGCGGGGGCTCTTTGTGCAGCGCCTGCTCGGGATGGAGGCTGCGGAGGCGGACGCGGGCCGTCGCCGAGTCATCCGCCGGGCGCTGGCCCACGGCCTGGCGGCCTTCGCCCAGAAAGGGGGCGCCTCGTGAGAATCGACGAGCTGGTACTGAGCGCCTTTGGGCGCTTTCATGGGGAACGGCTGAAGCTGGGGCCGGGGCTTTGTGTGCTCTATGGAGAGAACGAGGCTGGAAAGAGTACGGTCCAGAAGTTCATCTTGGGGATGTTCTATGGCTTCAAGCGGCCCGGGGGGCGGCGGGAGTACACGGCAGATGCCGAGCGTTACCGTCCCTGGGCCGGGGCCGATTATCGGGGGAGCATGACCTATACGCTGGATACGGGCCGAGCCTATCGGGTGGAGCGGCTCTTTGAGCCCGGGCGGGATATGGCCCGGGTCTTTGACGCGGCCACGGGGGCAGATTTGACAACCACCTTTGCACTGGACCGGCGTAAGGAGCTGCAGTTTGCCGAGGCGCAGCTCGGGCTGGATGAGGCGGCCTTCCGTTCGACGGCCTGGGTCGGGCAGCTGGCCGTCGGGCAGTTGGAGGCCGGGCGGGAGCTGGTCGCCCGGGTGGCCAACCTGCAGGAGTCGGGGCGGGAGGATCTGTCGGTTCGGACCGCGATTTCGTGGCTGGACGAACAAGTGAAGGAGATCGGGACGGAGCGGGCCGCGGCCAAGCCCTACGGGCGGGTGCTTAAGGCGCTTGCCGCCAGGCGGGAGGAGCTGCGCCGGGCCGAGGCCGCCCGTGAGGAGGTGCGGGGCTGGGAGACGGCCCTGACTGAGTCGCAGGCGGCGCTGGCGGAGATTGACGAGGAGCTGGCTCTGGTTGAGGGGGCGCTGAGACGGGCCCTGTTGGCCGAGGCGGAGGAGCAGCTGGCCCGGGTGACGGCGGGGAGCCGCCGGATTCGGGAGCTGCGGGCCGAGGCGGAGGCGCTGGAGGCCTGGGCCGAGGTGCCGGTGGACGGGTTTCTGCGGGTCCGGCAGGTGATGCATGAGGCGGAGGAGGCGGAGGCTGCGGCGGCGGCGTGGCGGTCGCGGGAGGCTTTGCTTTCTGCGGAGGCCGCTGGGTTTGGCGATGGGGTTTCTGGGACCTTGCTGAGGGAGGCGCTGCGGGCGCTTGAGGGGGCCGAGGCGGCGGGGCAGGCGTGTGAAGCTCGGGTAAGCAGCGCCGCCGAGGCCGGGGCGCGGCTCAGGGTGGGGCTGGCCCAGGTGGAGGGGGAGATGGGCGCCCGGCCCTCGGGCGCCCTGGCCCTGGTGCTGGGCCTGGGCCTCGGCGCCGCGGCGGGCCTTGCCGTTTCGCTGGTGGCGGGGCCCGCCGTGGGCGCCGCTGCCGGGGTGCTGGCTGGCCTGGGCGTCTGGCTCTGGCTCCGGCAGCGTGCGCTGGGCTATGAGCGTCTGGCCGTGCGCCGGGAAGGGCTCCAGGCGCAGCTCGCCGGGCTTGAGGCTGAGTTGACCACGCTCCGCCGTGCCGTGGCGGAGAAGCAGGCCGAAGCCGCCCGGCTCGCTGCGCTCGCCGGCGCCGAGCCGGCCGGCCTGCGGCAGGCCTGGGCCGACTGGCAGGCCGGCCGGGAGCGCGCCGCCTCGCTGGAGCGCCAGGCGGCCGACGCAGCGCGCCGGGCCGAGGCTGAGGGCCTCCGGGCCTCCCGGGCGGCGGCCTCGGCGGCGGCGCTGCTGGCGGAGGCGGGCGTGGAGAGCGCCGCCGACTACGAGGCCGCCGTCGCCCGGCGGGAGGCCCGGGAGAAGGCCCTCGCCGAGGCCCGGGCGCTGGAGGCCGCCCTGGGCGCCCTGCTCGGCGGCGCCACGCCCGAGGCGCTCGCCGCCCGCCTCGCCGAACTAAGGGCCCAGGCGCCAGCCCCAGCCCCGGCCGGCCCGACCACCCCTGTCAAGCCCAGCCCCACCCTGCAAGAGGAAGTAAGGCGCCTCACCGCCCGCCGGAGCGAGCTAAGCATCCGGGCCAGCGACCTGAGCGCCCGCCTCGACACCGCTCTGCGCGACGTCGGCGACCCCGCCGCCCTCCGCCGGGAACTGGACGCACTCATGGAGGAAAAAGCAGGCTACGATGCCGAACTAGAAGCCCTGGCCCTCGCCCGCGACACCATCTCGGCCGTCAGCCAGGAACTCCACCGGGAGTTCGCCCCCCGCCTGGGTCAGGCCCTCAGCGGCGCAGTCGCCGCCGTCACCGGTGGCCGCTACACCGCCGCCCGGGTCGACGAACAGGCGGCCATCCGCATCGTCACCGCCGATGACCGAACGGTCGAACCCGCCGCCCTCAGCGGTGGCACCGCCGACCAACTCTACCTCGCCCTCCGGCTGGCACTCCTTGACCTGGTCACCGCCGGTCAGGAGCACTTGCCGCTCCTTCTGGACGATCCCTTCGTCCAATATGATGACAGGCGGGCAGCGGCAGCCCTGGCCTATCTGGCCGAGGCGGCGCAGAACCGTCAGGTCGTACTCATGACCTGCCACCGGCGCGAAGTCGAACTCGCCCGCGCTACCCAGTTCCCGGTCCACTTGATCGAACTCAGCAACCCAGCAGCGGAGGCATAGTGCATGCACCAGGACCTGATGGCGCTCCTCTACTCGTACCTCTACATCGGCGGTGTGGTCGTTGTCGGTGAACTCGCCAAACGGGGCGGCATGTCAACCGAAATCGCCCGCAAAATCATCCACGTCGGGGTTGGCCTCTGGATTTTCGGCACCCTGGCCCTCTTCACCAACCCCTATGTGGCTGCCATTCCGCCTGTCACGGCGGCGATGGGCAACTGGGTGATCCACAAAAAGCGGCTGCTCCAGTCGACTGAGGCCGAGCCGGAGAACCTGGGCACCGTCTGGTTCCCCATCTCCTTTGCCATTTTGATTCTGACCATGTGGGATACGCCCACCGCCATTGCCGGCGGCGTCATGGCCATGACCATCGGCGATGCGGTCGCCGCTACGGTCGGCATCCGCTGGGGGCGCCGCTCCTACGCCACCTTTGGTGGCAGGCGCAAGAGCCTGGAAGGGTCCGCGGCTATGTTTGCGGGCGCCTTCATTTCCATCTGGCTGGTCATGGGCCTCTACAGCGAGTTTGTCGGCCTTGCGGTACTGGCGGCCGTCGTCGCCACCTGCACCGAGGCGTTGGGCATCAAGGGGCGCGACAACCTCTGGGTGCCTCTGTCTGCCGGGCTGACCATCTACATCGGCATGAACCTCACGCAATCGGTGGCCGACGCCCTTGGCGCCGGCGCCCTGCTCGCCTCGCTCATCGGCATTCTCGCCTGGATGAAAGGCTCCCTCAGCCCCAGCGGCGTGCTGGGCGCCATCATCACCGGCACGCTCCTCTTCGGACTGGGCGGCTGGACCGGCGGCCTGGCGCTCATCGCCTTCTTCATCTCCTCCAGCCTGCTCTCCAAGCTCTTCCGCACCCGCAAGGCCGAGGTGGAGGCCGAGTATGCCAAAACCGGCACCCGCGACCTGGGTCAGGCTCTGGCCAACGCCGGCGTCGCTTCCGCAGCCATCCTGGCTTTGGCGCTCACAGGCGACGCCCGCTTCCTCGGCGCCTGCCTGGGCGCCCTGGCGGCGGCCAACGCCGACACCTGGGCCACCGAACTAGGCGTCCTCTCCCCGTCGGCGCCGCGGCTCATCACGACCTTCCGGGCCGTGCCTGCCGGCACCTCGGGCGCCATCTCCCTGGCCGGCACCCTCGCCGCCGCAGCCGGCGCCGCCTTTGTGGGCCTGGTCCCGGCCCTGGTCACGCCCCGCCTCTGGTCCCTGCTGCCCTGGCTGGCCCTCGCCGGCCTGGCCGGCGCCTTCCTCGACAGCATCCTGGGTGCTACCGTGCAGGGCACCTACTACTGCCCGCAGTGCCAGAAGGAGACCGAGCAAAAGCGCCACCGCTGCGGCGCACCGACCCGGCTGCACAAGGGCTTCGCCTGGCTGGGCAACGACCTGGTCAACCTGCTGGCGACCCTGGCCGGCGCCCTGGTCGGCTTTGTCGCCATGTAGACCATCGCAGACACACAACGCCCCACCGCGCAGGGGGGGCGTTTTTCTCATTATCCAGAAGGAAAAGTTTGGAACAACTAGAACAATAATCTATGTCGTTTCCAGATGATGGATAAGGAGGGGTCTGCATGATGCGCCGGGCCGGGGGAGCCCTGCTGAGCCTTGCACTCCTGTTGGCCGCCGGATGTGCCGTCACACCGGCCATGGCTCCCAAGCCGCCGGTCGTCTCCGTGGTCGACCCGCCCCCGCTGACGCCGGTGGTGGAATCAACGCCTCCGCCCGCACCGCCGTCGCCTCCGCTATCGCCGCCTGAACCCAAGGCCAGTTGGTTCGTGGAAGGCCACTGGGGCCCCGTCTACACGGATGACGCCGAGGCCAAGGAGCGCAAGGTGGCTGTCCTCACCTTCGATGACGGCCCCTCCCCCGAGTACACGAACCTTGTCCTCGACACCCTGAAAGCCCGGGGTGCCAGGGCCATCTTCTTCGTCAACGGCCAAGCGGCCCAGCACCCTGAGCTTATCAAACGCATCCTGGCCGAAGGCCACCTGGTCGGCAACCACACCATGACCCACGAAGACCTCCGGAGCCTTAGCCGGGCCGAGCAATACGAGCAAATCGCCGGCCTTAACGATGCGGTCAGGGCCATTACCGGCGAGCAGCCCCACTGGTTCCGGGCGCCCTTCGGCTCCTTCAACGACGACACCCTCGCCATTTTGGCCGAACTCGGCATGCAACTGCTCAACTGGAGCCACGGCTCCGGCGACTGGATGGACGTGCACGACGGCTACAAAGACCCCGCCATCCTCATCCACGACGTCCTGGCCGAAACGCCCCGCAACGCCAGCATGACACCGCTTCACCCCGGCAGCATCATCCTCTTTCACGACACGCTCCGCCATACCGCCGAAGCCCTGCCCAAAATCATGGACGGTTTGCAGGAGAAAGGCTACAGCTTTGTCCTTCCCGAACCCTCGCAGCCATAGCCGGTTTTTGCGGTCAACCGGCAGGATTTCGTCAATCTTTCGCCAAGACCTGTATAGTCGCAGGGGTAATCGGATGGAGGCGAATGCAAGTTGAGAGTCGCGCTGATTCAGATGGACATCCAGCTTGGGCGCCCGCTGGAGAACCGGGCACGGGTCGCCGACCTGGTTCGGCAGACCGCGGGACAGGCTGACCTGGTCGTCCTGCCGGAAATGTGGACAACCGGGTATGCGCTGGCTAACCTTTCCGGCAATCTGGCCGACCGCGACGGCAAGCCGACCGAGGCGCTCCTCTCGGGTCTGGCTGAAGAGTGCGGTATCTACCTGGCCGGGTCACGGGCCGTCGAGCGCCAGGGGCGCGTCTACAACCTGGCAACGGTACACGGCCCCGACGGCCGTCTGCTGGCCGAATACGCCAAAGTCCATCTCGTTCCCATGATGGAGGAACCCCTGCACCTGACCCCAGGCGACCGGCTTGCCATGGCCAACATCGAAGGCGTCCGTTGCGGGCTCGCCGTCTGCTACGACCTCCGTTTCGTCGAGATGTTCCGCACCCTGGCCATTGAGGGCGCCGAAGTGATGATCATTCCCGCCGAGTGGCCGGCCGTCCGGCTCCACCACTGGCGCACCCTGCTTCAGGCCCGGGCCATTGAAAACCAGTGCTTCGTCCTGGGCTGCAACCGGGTCGGCAGCGACAGCAATAACGACTTTCCCGGGCACTCCATGGTCGTCGACCCGTGGGGCAACGTCCTGGCCGAGGGCGACGAAGATGAATGCATCGTCTACGCCACCATGGACCTGGCCCAGGTGGCCGAAGTCCGCACCCGTGTCCCCGTCTTCAAGGACCGCCGGCCGGAACTCTACCGCCTCGGCGACTGAACTGCCCTACCAAACGCCCTGCGGGCCAGCCGCAGGGCGTTTTTCTGCACCTTGACAGTTCGTCATCCGCCATGATACCTTCCGGAAGGAATGTTCATTCCGCCACACCCGGAGGGAGCGCCATGGAACACCCGAATCCGCAAAAACGTGATACCGTGCTGCAGGCAGCCCTTGAACTCTTTACAGAACGGGGGTTCGAAGGCACATCTGTCCCGCTCATCGCAGAGCGGGCGGGCGTAGGCGTCGGTACTATCTACCGGTACTTCGCGTCCAAAGAGGCGCTGGTCAACATCGTCTTTCAGAACTGGAAGACCGTGTTTCACGATACCATGACTCGCAACTACCCGGAGTCGGCGCCCGTTCGCGACCGTTTCACCTTCCTCTGGCAGCGCATGACCGAATTTGCCACCGCCAACCCCGTCGCCTTTGCGTTTTTGGAGATGCATCATCATACACCCTATCTGGATGAGGCCAGTTACACCGTCGCCACCCGGCTGGTGGCCTTCCTGCATGGGTTCATTGACGACGGTGTGGGGCAGGGGCTGATTCGGCCCATGCCCAAGGAGGCGCTGGTGGCCCTGGTTTTCGGCGCCTTCGTGGGTCTCTTCAAGGAATACCGGACGGCCCTGGACCCGGCCCTTGCGGCAGCGGCTGAAGCGTGCTGCTGGGCCGCCATCGCCACCGGCAAGGAGGAAAGCCCGTGACTGCTGCCATTACCCAGCAGCCCCATTCTGGCGAGCCTTGGCTAGACGACCTCGCACAGGAGCAAGACGAGTACTTCCATAGCGGGGCCACGCAGCCCTACCCGTTTCGCCTGGACCAACTCCGCCGGCTGAAGGCAGCCATCGCTGCCAACGAGGACCGCATCCTGGAAGCGCTGCGCACCGACTTGCGCAAGCCCGCCTTCGAGGCCTTCATCGCTGAGGTCGGCTTCCTCTATGCCGAAATCAACCACACCATCAAGCATCTGGACGGGTGGATGAAACCCCGTCGGGTAGGCACGCCCCTGCAGCTCATGCCGAGCCGCAGCGCTATCTACAGCGAACCCCGAGGACGGGTGCTGATCATCGGAACCTGGAACTACCCCTTCCAGCTCATCATGGCGCCCCGGGTTGGCGCCATCGCCGCCGGAAACGTGGCCGTGCTCAAGCCCTCGGAACTCGCGCCGGCCACGGCGTCGGTGCTGAGCGACCTGATCGGCAAGACCTTCCCCCGCAAGTACGTGGCGGTGGTGGAGGGGGGCGTGCAGACATCCCAGGCCCTGCTGGCCCGGCGCTGGGACTATATCTTCTTTACCGGGGGCGGCCATGTAGGCCGGGCTGTGGCCCGGGCCGCGGCCGAGCACCTGACTCCGATCACCCTCGAACTGGGCGGCAAGAGCCCGTGTATCGTTGAGGGCGACGCCGACCTCGACCTGGCAGCCCGGCGCATCGTCTGGGGGAAGTTCCTCAATGCCGGCCAGACCTGCGTGGCGCCCGACTACCTGCTGGTGCACCGCTCCGTGCGTGACCAACTTCTGCGCCGCATGGCCGACCGCATTCGCACCGTCTATGGCGACGACCCCGCAGCCAGCCCCGACTACGCCCGCATCATCACGGAGCGCCACTTCGACCGGCTGGCCGGACTGCTGCCGGGCGCCAATATCGTCACAGGCGGCCGCATGAACCGGGCCGACCGCTATATCGAGCCAACCATCGTCGAAGGCGTCGCCCTTGATCATCCCGCCATGGCGGATGAGATCTTCGGGCCGATTCTGCCGGTATTTGCCTACGATTCGCTGGATGAGGCGCTCCACATCATCCGGCAACGGCCCAATCCCCTTGCGCTCTACCTCTTCACTCGCAGCCGCAGCACCGAGGAAAAAGTGATCCGCACCGTACCCTTCGGCGGCGGCTGCATCAACGATACGATGATGCACCTCTCCAACCCGGACCTGCCCTTCGGCGGCCGGGGCGGCAGCGGTATGGGTGCCTACCACGGCCGGCACAGCTTCGACACCTTTTCCCACCACAAGAGCGTCGTCCGGTCCGCCGGGTGGCTCGACCCCAAACTCCGCTACCAGCCCTATGCAGGGAAGCTGAGCCTCATCAAACGCTTCTTCCGATAGAAAAGACCGCCGGACACTGTGCCGGCGGTCTTCGCTTAGCTGCCCGCAGGATAGCGGGTATGAATGAAGCCGTTGTCATCCACCCCGTGCTGACGGATCAGCGGGTCGAGGAGCAGGAACTGATAGCCCTGCTGCTTTAAGGTCTGAATCACCGTGGGCAGTGCCTGATCCGTCTGCTTGCAGGAGTCGCTGGCGTGCATCAAAATGATGGCGCCGGGGTGAATCAGCTTTGTTGACCGCTTGATGATCGTATCGACGCCGGGGTTCTTCCAGTCCAGAGAGTCGACGGACCAGATGACGGTGGCGTAGCCCAGGTCCTTGGCGCCCTGCACCGAGTTCTTGTCAAAGGCCCCGTTCGGCGGGCGGATGTAGGTCGGCGCTTTCCCGGTCAGCTCCTCCAAAATCGCGTGCGCCTTGCTGACGTTGCGCGCCGTGCCCTCCCGGCCGAGCTTGTCCAGGTCGACGTGCTCCTGTCCGTGGCTCTCGATCTGGTGTCCATCGTCCTTGATGCGCTTGACCAGCGCTTCGTGGTTTTTGGCCCACGGCCCCGACAGGAAGAAGGTGGCCTTCACGTTCTCCTGCTTCAGCACATCGAGGACTTTCGGGGCCATGGCCTGCCCCCACGAGATGTCAAAGGTAAGGGCGGTCACCTTCTGGGTGGTCTTGGCCGAGTAGATGGGGCGCAGGGTGGGCTGCAGGGCCGCGTTGACCGGTGCCGTGTCGTTGTGCTCTGTAATGGGCGCCAGCGTGGGCGTGGCGCAGCCTGAGAGCACCAGGGCAGCCGACAGCGCAGCGGCGCTGCAAGTGAACCAGGCTCGCGTAGATTTCATGTCAGGACCCCTTTGCCGCTGAGGTGTTGTCATACTTTAGCGTGTCTACGGGTCGCCCGCGGCATGCATCTTTTAGCGCTTGCGCCGGGCAGTTCAGCTATGATATAGTCAAGCCTGTCCCCGGTAAATCGCATATGGGAGTAGATCTGGTCCTGGTGGCCGGCACGGTCTTCAAAACCGATGTATCGCAGTGATCCTGCGATGGCTGGGTTCGATTCCCAGATACTCCCGCCAGAGCATGGGCCCAGGATGTTTGCACAGTGCATACATCCTGGGTCCCTCGTTGTGTTTCACCTTTTTAGAGCCGGATGTTCGCCGTACTGATCCGCTGCCTGGGGCAGGTTGCGGTACATGAAGTGCCCCCAGTTAAAGGTCGCAGCATTCTCTTTTGTCAGCGCGACCGTCACCACGGGAAGATCCAGCGCCTGAATATGTCGGTGCTACTGGCCTGAATGCCATCGCGGATGAGGTTGCCGGTGAGGTGGTCGTCGGCCCAGAGAACGCAGTGCCAGTCACCAACGCGGCGGATTTCCGGCTTCTTACCCCAAGGGCCTTGATAGGGTACACGATATTGACCAAACCGAACAAGAGTCCGAAAAAGCCTAGCAATCCGATCAGCACATACATGGGCATGCCCCCTGAGTGAACGGAATCGTTCTACCACAAAGGTAGGTCAGGGCACAGGGGAAATATGCCAAGGCGCTGGCCTTACACTGGCCTTGCATCTGATCTGTCACAACGTGCTGATAACAACCAAGGAGTGAGGCACAGAGAAAAGCACCGAACCCTGCTTGCACAGGTGTCGGTGCTTTTCCTTATGCCATCTGTGCCACGGGCAGTCCGTGCGCCCGGAGCTGCGCAGCCACCCGCTCCATCAACTCATCGGAAGGCGGCTGCACCTCATCCAACTGATATCGGATGCCCAGCGCCTCCCACTTGTGCTTCCCCAGCAGGTGGTAGGGCAGCAGATCTACCCGCTGCACACCCGGCAAGGCGGCCACAAAGCGGCCCAGGGCATCAACGTCTTCCGGATCGTCGGTCACGCCGGGCACCACCACATGGCGAATCCAGATCGGAATCCCACGGCTGGTCACCAGGTCGGCGAAGTAGAGAATCCGGTCCAGTTCCCGCCCGGTCAGCTCCTTGTGCTTCTCGGGGTTCATTAGCTTCAGGTCCAGCAGAACCAGATCCGTATGATCCAGAACGGCGTTCACCTGGTCCAGCGAGGGCACGTAGCCGCTGGTATCGAGAGCCGTATGAATCCCCATGCGGTGGCACTCGGCCATCAGGGCGGCCACAAAGGGCGCCTGGAGCAGGGGCTCGCCACCGCTGATAGTCACGCCCCCGCCCGAGGCCCGCATGAAGGACTGATATTGCCGGACCTGGTCGGCCAGGCGCCCGACAGTCTGCTCCGTGCCGCCGTTCAGCTTCCAGGTGTCCGGGTTATGGCAGTATTGGCAGCGCATCTGGCAGCCCTGCAAAAAGACCACAAACCGGATGCCGGGCCCGTCCACAGCGCCCATCGACTCGATGGAATGGATCCGGCCCACCCGTTGCCTTACGGGTACTGCTTTTTGGGTCTCCAACAGCTCTGCCATGTGCGTCACCACCTCAGTGTTGCTGCGTTGCGGGGCCTACAGGCAGGCGTGGAACGTCCGGTTGATGACGTCCAACTGCTGCTCACGGGTCAGCTTGACGAAGTTGACCGCGTACCCCGAGACACGGATCGTCAGCTGCGGATACTGCTCGGGGTGCTCCATGGCATCCATCAGCGTCTCTCGGTTGAGCGCGTTGACGTTGATGTGGTGGCCACCGTTCTCGGCGTAGCCGTCCAGCAGGCCGACCAGGTTGGTCAGCTGATCTTCCCGGGTGCGGCCCAGTGCGCCCGGCACGATCGAGAAGGTGAAGGAGATGCCGTCCTTGGCGCTCTCGTACGGCAGCTTGGAGACCGAGCAGCAAGAGGCCAGGGCGCCGCAGGTGTCACGGCCATGCATGGGGTTGGCGCCCGGGGCGAAGGGCTCACCGGCCCGGCGGCCGTCAGGCGTGTTGCCGGTCTTCTTGCCGTAGACGACGTTGGAGGTAATCGTCAGGACGGAGAGGGTGACCTCCGCATTCCGGTATGCCTTGTGCTTCTTCAGTCGGTTGCTGAACTCTTCGACGATCTCAGCAGCGATGGAGTCGACCCGCTCGTCGTTATTGCCGTAGGTCGGGAACTCGCCCTCGACTTCGTAGTCGATGACGATGCCCTGCTCATTGCGGACAGGCCGCACCTTGGCGTACTTGATGGCGGAGAGCGAGTCGGCCACCACGGAGAGGCCCGCGATGCCCGTGGCCAGCGTCCGGTGGATGTCCCGGTCGTGCAGCGCAAACTCGATCCGCTCGTAGAAGTACTTGTCGTGCATGTAGTGGATGATATTCAGCGTGTTGACGTACAGGCGGGCCAGCCAGTCCATCATTGCCGAGAAACGCTCACGGACCTGCGCGTAATCCAGCACGTCGCCTTCATAGACGCCCATCTTGGGACCAACCTGGATGCCGGCCTTCTCGTCGATGCCGCCGTTGATGGCGTACAGCATGCACTTGGCCAGGTTGGCACGGGCGCCGAAGAACTGCATCTGCTTGCCGATGCGCATGGCGCTGACGCAGCAGGCGATGCCGTAGTCGTCGCCCCAGTGGGAGCGCATCAGGTCATCGTTCTCGTACTGAATCGAGCTGGTGTCAATGGAGACCTTCGCGCAGAACCGCTTGAACCCCTCCGGCAGCTTGACCGACCAGAGCACGGTCAGGTTGGGCTCCGGCGCCGGGCCGAGGTTGTAGAGGGTGTGGAGGAAGCGGAAGGAGTTCTTGGTGACCAGGGGCCGGCCGTCCAGGCCGACGCCGCCGATGGACTCGGTGACCCAGGTGGGATCGCCGCTGAAGAGGTCGTTGTAGTCAGGCGTGCGGAGGAAGGCGACCTGCCGCAGCTTCATGATCAGCTGATCGACCAGTTCCTGCGCTTCATCTTCGGTGATGGCGCCGTTCAGGAGATCCCGCTCAACGTAGATGTCGAGGAAAGTGGAGATGCGGCCGATGGACATGGCGGCGCCGTTCTGCTCCTTGATGGCGGCGAGGTAGCCCATGTAGAGCCACTGGAACGCTTCGCAGGCGTTCTCGGCGGGGCGGCCCAGGTCGAGGCCATAGCGGCTGCCCATCTCCTTCAGCTCGCCCAGCGCCCTGATCTGTTCGGCCAGCTCTTCACGCTGCCGGATGGTCGCCTCGTCCATGGCATCAGGCTCGGTCCAGCGCATCTCGTCCTTCTTGGCGGCGATCAGGCGGTCGACGCCGTAGAGGGCCACACGCCGGTAGTCGCCGATGATGCGGCCGCGGCCGTAAGCATCGGGCAGGCCGGTGATGATGCCGGTCTTGCGGGCAAGCTTCATTTCGGGGGTGTAGGCGTCAAAGACACCCTGGTTGTGGGTCTTGCGGTGGTTGGTGAAGATTTCGGCCAGCTCGGGCGAGGGCTCGTAGCCGTAGGCCTTGAAGGAGTCGACGACCATCTTCCAGCCGCCGTAGGGGTAGAAGGAGCGCTTGCCCGGCTCGTCGGTCTGCAAACCGGTGATCAGCTCGAGGTCCTTGTCCACGTAGCCGGGGCCGTAGGCCAGAATGGAGGACGCGGTGTGCGTGTCAACCTTGAGCGGCGCACCCTTGGCCTGCTCCTCCTTGAAAACGGCAAAGACCTTGTCCCACAGCGCCTTGGTCCGTTCGGTGGGACCGGCCAGGAAAGAGTCATCACCGTCGTAGACAGTGTAGTTGCGCTGAATGAAGTCACGCGTGTCGATGTGCCGCTGCCAGGGGCCGGCGATAAAGCCTTCCCATGCCTGCATGTAAAACGCCTCCCAGTCAGTCTTCATGTACCCTTGCTTTACGTTAACTAGGATACCCTGAGCGGCGGCGCGCTACCATTCTCCGATGGGCTGGAGTTTTGACCACCTGATTTTATGGGGAAAGAGGGTGCGCACTCCAGTTAGGTCCTCATTCGCTGGTAGGAGGCCATTTCGGGGCAGTTTTATGCCACGGATTTCACGGAGATCCGTGGCTACATACTGTCTTATTCCCCGAACTGCCAGAGCACGTAGCTAAGGTTGCCGAATTCGTAGTGGCGATGGAGCTCCTTCACCGACGGCGTTTCGTGCGCGGCGCCCATGGTGTAGAAGAGGGGGACGAAGTGCTCGTTGCCGTTCGGCGGCACTGCCTTTTGTGCGTGGGGGGCCTGGCTTTCGTAGGCGAAGAGTGCCTGCGTCTCCCACCTGGTCAGCTTGTCGAAGACCCAGTCGTCAAACTCCTTGGCCCAGGCGTCGGGCTGCCCGGGGGCGGCCCCAAAGCGGATTGTACCGAAGTTGTGCACCGTCACGCCGCTGCCAATGACCATGACGTCGCGGGCACGCAGTTCGGCCAGCGCCTGCCCGATGCGGTACTGCTCTGCCGGGAGCAGGTTGGCGTCGACCGACATAGCCACCACGGGGACGTCTGCGTCGGGGTAGAGGTGACGGAGGAGGGTCCAGGCGCCGTGGTCGAGGCCCCGGCTCTGGTCGATGCGGTGCTGCACACCGGCCCGGTCAAGCAGTGCGCTGATCTCCTGGACGAGGGCTGCGTCGCTGTGGGCCGGGTAGGTGACCCCGTAGAGCGCTTCGGGGAAGCCCCCGAAGTCGTAGATGGTCCGGTACGTTTCCGATGCGCCCACCGCCTGCATGCTGCTCTCCCAGTGGGCCGAGAAGAGGATGATGGCCGTGGGGCGGTACTGGCTGCCTACTGCGCGCAGCTTGCGGGTGTATGGGGTATCTTCAAGCGCGATCATGGGCGATCCATGTGCGAGGAAGAAGGCCGGCATCATGATGACCACTCCTTTCATAGGCTAACGATACTTAGTGCTTACTTTATGTAACTAAGTGTACTATAGTAAGCATCGTGCAGTCAAGGCCCCGCTCCTGTGGCGCCCCGCCACGCCCCGCCACGCTCCTGTCACGCCCCGACACGGCCCCACCACGCCCCGACACGCCCCTGCCACGCCCCGGCACGGCCCCAACACGGCCCCGGCACGGCCCGACACGCCCCGGCACGGCCCCACCACGCCCCGGCACGGCCCGACCACGCCCCGCCACGCCCCGCCACGCCCCCGCCTCTGCCCAGCTACGTCTCCGGCTGCTCACCCTGCTTCTGCAGTTTCAGCCGCCGTCGTCTCTCCTTCTCTGCCTCTGCACGGCGCCTGCGCTCCGCGTGAATGCTCCGGGGCTCCACCTCTGGATCGGTCCAATTCAGCGCAACGACATACCCTTCCACATCATCCTTCACCAACTCAGCGGTACACCAGTACCACTGATCCTCCCGAATGGGGACGCTGGCCTCATGGAACAGCCTTGCCAGCCCCGAGATCCGCGGCGCTTTCTTGTGCAGCTTCCACTCGTATGTGTTCGGCAGCGTACTGGTTGGCCTACTGGTGTCTTCGTCCTTCGTTCTGAGAGGAATGATGAGCAGGCGTATGCCGAAAGCATACTCCTTGAAGATGATCCGGACGTGTGAGACAGCCGGCATCTGGTGTTCCAGTTGGGCCGCCGCGTTTACATAGAGCGAGAGGCCGACGTTGCCTTCCAGATTACCTGGTGTCGACACTCTCCCCCGGGCCGCCTCCATGCCAAAGGGCAGGATGGAATCGTGTGGTTGGATCTTTCTGACTGTACCGCCTGATATTACGCGAATATCCATAAAGTGCACCTCGCTGTTCCTCATAACGTCAGTATCTTTTACGTGTGAAGAACAGGGAAGGTTCGATGCGCTGTCGAAGGTTTTCGTAGCCCAAAAGCGTTAACGCTGTGGGTAAATATAACCAGCCAATCATTCCGAACGGGTGTAAGAGGCCTCCGGCAAGGGGAGGAGAGAATCTCGTCTCCGATGAGCCTCAAGACCACCGGAAGGTGGAACCAATTCTCAGCCAGAGCCTGACCCATGGTGTCTGCCGGATACCTTGCCGGGTTGACTATAATCATGATGGACCCTCGTGGTAACTTCCCGCGATTCCCGAGGAGGCAACGGTATATGAAACTGGCCAAATGGGCGCAAAATGCCAAACCGTCGTTCGTCCGTGAGATTTTGAAGTTCACGCAGATGCCCGACGTCATCTCTTTCGCCGGCGGAATGCCTGCTCCTGAACTCTTCCCCGTGGAAGAGATGACGGAAGTCATGATGCAGGCAATGAAAGAGTCCGGGCGGTACGTCATGCAGTACGCCCCTACTGAGGGCGATCCTATGCTCCGGCAGGTGCTGGCCCAGCGGCTTGTGGCTGACCACAACCCCGCCACCGCCGACGATATCTTGCTGGTGAACGGTTCGCAGCATGCGCTTGATCTGATCGCTAAGGCGTTCATCGATCCCGGCGATGTGGTTCTGGTCGAGACCCCGACATACCTGGGCGCCCTGCAGGCGTTCCGCCCCTATTACCCCAACATCATTGCGGTGCCCACCGACGCCGAGGGCATGGTGCCCGAGCACCTGGAGGCCCTGCTGGCGCAGCACCAGCCCAAGTTCGTCTATGTCATGCCGACCTTCCACAACCCCCGTGGCACCACCATGGGCCTGGAGCGACGTAAGCAGATCGTCGCCCTCTGCAAGGCGGCTGATGTGCCCGTCATCGAAGATGATCCCTACGGTGAACTGCGCTACCGTGGCGAGCGGCTTCCCCATCTGCGGGAGCTCTGGGATCAGGCGATCTACCTGGGCACCTTCTCCAAGATCATGTGCCCCGGCATTCGCCTGGGCTGGATTGTGGCGCCGCCCAGCATTCTGAACGCTGTCAAGCTGGGCATTCAGGCCACGGCGCTGAACATCAGCCCGCTGACCCAGCGGATTGCGGCGCTCCTGATGAAGCGGCCCACCTTCGATCAGCATCTGGATAAGCTCCGCAAGTTCTACGGCGAGCGGATGCACGTGATGCTCGATTGCCTGAAGACGTTCCCCGAAGGCACCACCTGGAGCGAGGCCGATGGCGGTCTCTTCATCTGGGTGACGCTGCCGGCGGGTGTCCTGGCCATGGACCTGGTGCCCCGGGCGCTGGAGCGCAAGGTTGCCTTCGTCCCCGGCGAGCCGTTCTACGCCGCCGAGGGCGGTGAGTCGTGCATGCGGCTCAACTTCTCCAACTCGACGCCGGACCAGATCCGGGAGGGCATGGGCCGCCTGCGTGAGGCGATCGCCACCCTGATGCCGGTAAAGAAGTAAAGCGTGCGGATACGTAACAACCCCCGGGAACTCCTTCCCGGGGGTTTCTGCGTCTGCGTATTACGTCGCATCAGGCGGGCGAACTGTTGGGCGATAACCGCGCCTGAATGTGCTCCTCCGTCAGCGGTTCGGTGAAGTCGATGATGATCAGACGCACGCCGGCCTGCCGGCAGAGTTCCACCTTGCGGCTATCGCGCGCCTGCACCTGGGCAAGCGCCTGCTCTCCGCCCCAAACCCTGACGGGGTAGAAGTGCTGCTGCCCCTGGTACTCCAGGGCAGCCCGACGCTCCGGCAAGTACAGGTCAAGCTCGAGCCCTTCCATCCAGTCCGGCCGGTGGCGGCGCAGCACCTGCTCGCCCGGGAACATCCCGCAGATGATCTGGTACAACTGTGTTTCGCTGACCCATCCTTCGCCGATGGCCCGCACGCCGAACTCGGCACGTGTGATGTTCTCAACCATGCGCCGCAGGTCATAGCGAGGCTTGTTCATCTGCTGCAGCGCTGCCTCCAGGGGCGCCCGGTCGCTGCCCGCGGCCGCGCTCCGTGGGTCGTTCATCAGCGCGACCAGCCGCGCCCGGGCATCCCGGGCCTGACCCGCCAGCGCATCGATGCGGCCCAGCACCTCCACGTAGTCAGACGGGCAGACCTCGGGCAGGTACCGGTGCGTCTCCGGGTGGATGCCCAGGCGCAGGTAGGTCTGGTTGATGTACCAGCCGTAGGTCTGCACGAACTGCGTGCCGTTTAGCTCATGGCAGTACCGTACGGTCGGTGCCGTCAGGTTGCAGCGGTGGCAGAGGCCTTTGCGGAAGAAGAACGCCGAAAGATCCTGCTTCGCGGCCGCTCCGGCCAGCAGATCAGGAAAGAGGCCGGGTTCAAGCCCGCCCAGCCGCAGGAGGTTGCGCACGGCGCCCTCGGTGCAGGCACAGAGCGCAGGCGGCGCCTCCCGGCTGGCGGCAAAGGCAATGAACGTGCCCTGGCGGCCCGGGTAGTAGGCCAGCGGCGCCGGCAAACCCTCCTCCCGGGCCAGGGTGCTGGCAAGTGCTATGGGGGGAAGCTGTTTTCCGCGGTTGGGCCGCCTGGTCTGCACAGCCATGGGCATCCTCTCCCGGGCAAAAAATCGACCCTGACGCTCAAAGTCAGGGTCGGTTTGGCTCTATCTGCTAGGCGCCCCGCTTGCCAAGCTCCCGATCGACGAAGAGCAGCGTGTGAGCGCTCCCACCGGCCACCGTCAGCATCTGGAGCACTTCGCCGGCGGTCTTCTCCTCTTCGACCTGCTCGGTGATGAACCACTGCAGCATCGGAATGGCGGCATAATCCTTCTCGGCCATGGCCAGTTCGTACAGCGCATGGATCATGCCGGTCACTTTCTGCTCGTGCTGCAGAACGTTCTCGAACACGGCAGTGAGCGACGGCCACTCGATCTGCGGCTGGGTGATCGTCTGCAGGACGACCCGCCCGCCCCGATCGTTGACATGTGCGTAGAACTTCATGGCGTGCGCCCATTCTTCCTGGGCCTGGGCCTTCAGCCAGGCGGCGGTGCCGGGGTGGTTGCCGGCCTCGGCGCACGCGGCCATAGCGAGGTAGATATAGGACGACTGCATCTCGGCGTTGATCTGAGCGTTCAGTGCGGCTTCCATTTGCTTGCTTAGCATGTGGGGTTCCTCCTTGGATGCGGTTCGTGGATACATCTGCGATGAAGTGAATTTCAACCATAAAGGGAGATCTTCCTGCTAGCCGCGGTCCGCACCCGTGTGAAGACTCCCTGGCTGTCCCGCTCAAAGACCCCGTCCGCCGTAATCTTCAGGAAGCTCCGGCGCAGACATCTGCCTGAAAGAGCATCCATTCGTCGGAAATCGTTCGACAATAAACAAAAAGCCCCTGCCCGCAAAGCAGACAGGGGTAATCCCATATACGCCACAAACGAACCGGGGCACTTGGGGCGCCAGGCCCGGGCGAGCGGGATTTGTCTCGCTCGGGCGCCTGACTGCGGGTGGGGATGGGCGCCCCTGGAGCAGCAGCGGGTGGAGTGGGTGCCCCTGAAGGACCCGTTCGAGTCGGAAGACTCGGGGGGACGAGGGGGTACCCGCTCCACCCGCCGCGTCGCGACAGCGGCGCCCCTCCCCGCCCGCAACACCCACCACCTCTAGAAGAACAAATCCCGCTCCCCGGCCTTAATCCGCCCCAAACGCTCCTTCGTCACCGCTCGGGCCTTTTCGTTCGGAATCCGCTCCACGTGCGTCGCAATCGTCTGCTCGCCCACCGACCTGGTCTCAGGCGTTGCGTAATCCTCCAGAAACTCCTGGAACGTCATCAGCGCATTCGCCTGGCACAGGTTCTGAATCTGGCCGCTCTTGGCCAGCTGCATGAACCGGTCCCCCGTCCGCCCCTGGCGGTAGCAGGCGGTGCAGTACGACGGCAGATACCCATCCTCGCAGAGCCAGCGCAGCACCTCATCCGGGCTCCGGCTGTCGCCGGTCTCGAACTGTGGCACCTGCCTCACCCCGGGCTGAATCGCATCATGATACCCGCCCACGCCGGTGCACGACCCGGCGCTGATCTGGCTGATGCCCAGCTTCAGCACCTCCGCCCGCAGCTCAGGCGTCTCCCGGGTCGACAGGATCATGCCCGTATAGGGCACCGCGAGCCGCAGGATCGCCACGATCTTCTTGAACTGCTCGTCGGTCACCAGATAGGGGTAATCGGCCATGTCCATGCCTTCAGCCTTCTTCAGGCGGGGCACGGAAATCGTGTGC
>JARBUG010000222.1 GCA_029239785.1 Symbiobacteriaceae bacterium
CACGGTGTGACGTTCACGTCCTTGCGGGATAGTATGACCAGGGTTTGACAGGCCCCGGGCGATTCCCTGCCAACATCGTGGCACAGGCTTGCCGCGGTGGAAACGGTCGTGTATGATCGATATGTATATACATTACGGATGGAGGGAGCCGCATGGCCCGAGATACCGTGCCCCGTCATCAGGCAATCGAAGCGTACCTGCGGGAGCGCATCGCCGCCGGGCAGCCGGGCGACCTGCTTCCGACCGAAATGGAACTCTGTGAGATGTTCGCCGTCAGCCGCATGACGGCACGCCAGGCGGTGATTCGCCTCGCCGAGGCGGGCCTGGTCCGCCGGGAACCCGGGCGCGGCACCTTTGTTGCACACCCCCGGCTCCAGCGTGAAATCAGCACCTTGCTGAGCTTCACGCGAAATATGGAGCAACAGGGCCGCCACGCTTCATCAAAAATGCTCAGCGTGACCATCGAGCCCGCAAAGCCGGAGGTCAGCGCTCGATTGAACCTTGCACCCGGATCTTCGGTCATCCGTATTCGGCGCGTGCGCTTCGCGGATGATGAGCCCATGGCCCTCGAATCGGTGCAACTGCCAGCGGATCAGTTCGCCTGGCTGGCCGGGGCCGACCTCGCACACCAGTCGCTCCATGTGCTTTTGGAAGAGCGGGGCATCATCCCGCACGCCGGTGAGGGCACACTGACAGCAGACATCGCCGCCAAGGACGAGGCTCACCTGCTCGAAATCCCCGTCGGCGGGCCGCTCATGATTGAACGGCTGGTTCTGCACGACCAGACGGGCAGCCCCATTCAGGTTGGCGAGACCCGCTACGCAGGTCAACGCTACGCCCTGGATTTTCATCTGCATAGAAACGGCTAACAATACACTCGAGGAGGTCCTCACCAACATGCTCGTTACCGGCAAACAGATTCTCGATGCCGCCCGCGCCGGCGGCTACGCCGTAGGTGCCTTCAACTGCCATACGCTCGACATGGTCACCGCCGTTGTCGAAGTGGCAACCGCTGAGCGCGCCCCGGTCATCATCCAGTTTACCGAAGGCTCGATTAAGACCAACGGCTGGGAGTACTGCAGCGCCGTCGCCCGGACGGCCGCCATCGGCGCCCCGGTGCCCGTGGCCATTCACCTGGACCACGGCCCTAACTTTGAAACCGTCCTCCGGGCCATCCGGCACGGGTTCACCTCTGTCATGATCGATGGTTCTGAGCTGCCTTACGCCGAGAACGTCGCCGTAACTCGCAAGGTCGTGGAAGCGGCGCATGCGGCCGGTGTCTCCGTGGAGGCCGAAATCGGCCACGTGGGCGGCGTGGAAGACGACCAGGGATCGGTGCACGGCTGGATGACCGAGCCCGCCGACGCCGAGCAGTTTTGGCAGGATGCCGGCATGGACTATTTGGCCACGGCCTTTGGCACGGCGCACGGCTTCTATAAGGAAGAGCCGAAGCTGGACCTGGACCGGGTCAGCCTGATCGCCCGCCGGGTGCACATTCCGCTGGTCATGCATGGCGGCTCCGGCGTGCCGGACGAGCAGGTGCTGGCGGCGATCGCCCGGGGTATTTGCAAGTTCAACGTGGCGACCGAACTGAAGGACGCCTGGGCCCGCGCCCTGCGCACCTTCCTGAACGAGAATCCCGACGAAATGGACCCCCGCCGGGTGATGGCCCCGGCCCGGACGGCGGTCAAGAATGTAGTGCGCGACAAGATTCGCCTGTGCGGCAGCGCCGGCAAGGCATAATTCGTAGGGAGGCATTCTGCAAATGGTCAATCTGAACGATGCTGTAGCTGTTCGCAATCTCGATACGCTGAAGATGCTCGACCTGACGATGAACTACCCCCAGCAGTTTACCGAAGGCTATGAACTGGGTTCGAAGTTCGCCCTGCCCAAGCGGCCGGAGCGGATCGACGAGGTGGTCATTTTCGGTACCGGCGGCGGGTCGGCGGCCAGCGCCAACCTGATCCGGTCCTACGCGTTCGATCGGACCAGCGTGCCGATTATCTCGGTGCAGGCTTACAACGCTCCGGGCTATGTGGACGAGCACACGCTGGTCTTTGCGGTCAGCCACTCCGGCAAGACGGAAGAGATTCTGAGCGCGACCAGCCAGGCGCTGGCCAAGGGCGCCACGGTCATCGGGCTGGGCGCCGGCGGCAAGCTTCGTGAGCTGGTGGTCGGGTCGGGCTCCGCTTACCTGGATGTGCCCGGCGGCTTCATGCCCCGCATCGCCATCGGCTACATCATGATCCCGATTATGACCGTGCTGCAGCGCTACGGTCTGATTCCCGACTTCAAGGCCGAGTTTGATGAGGCGGTTTCGCTCATGGGCGAGCTGGCCACGGAGTACGGCCCCGAGTCGCCGGTGGCGGCCAACCGGGCCAAGCAGCTGGCCGAGAAGCTGGGCGCCTTTGTGCCGGTCATCTACGGCTTTGCCGACCAATACGATGCCGTGGCCTGGCGGATCAAGAACCAGCTCGGCGAGAACTCCAAGTATATGGCGTTCTGGAACACCATTCCGCACCTGCACCACGACGAGGCCGTGGGCTGGGACATGCAGCCCGAGCTGGCTCGGACGCTGGGCTTCCTGCTCCTGCGGGACGAAGAGGCCGAGACCGAGCAGATGCAGAAGCGCTGGACCGCCACCACCGAAATCGTTGAGGAGCGCATGGGCGCGCTTGATACCGTGTGGGCGAAGGGCAAGGGCCGGCTGGCGCGCATGCTCTCGCTGGTCACTCTGGGCGACTTCTTCACCATTTACATGGCGATTCGCAAGGGCGTTGATCCGACCCCGGTGGCGATCATCGATCTGTTTAAGAAGAAGGTCGGTCAATAATGGCACCGACGCCGGAGCAGCGGTGTGCCGTCGGGATTGATGTGGGCGGCACCAATATCTTCGCAGGTCTGGTGGATGGCACCGGGCGCCTGTTGACGACGCTGAAGCGTCCGACGCCAGTAGCCGAGGGGCCTGCGGGCATCTTCGGAGCGATGCGGGCCATTGTTCGTGATCTGAGCGGGCGGGTCGAGGGCCGGCAGTTGGTCGGGATTGGCCTGGGCATGCCCGGCCTGATCGACCGTCGCCGCGGTCTGTCGGTCTTCAGCCCGAATACGGGGTTTGAGAACGTGCCGATCTTTCCTGAGTTCGCGGAGTTCGGCCTGCCCGTCGACGTCGACAACGATGTGCGGGCTCACGCCAACGGCGAGCTGAAGTTTGGTGCTGGCAAGGGTGTCGCCAATTTCATCTTGATCACGCTGGGGACAGGCATCGGGTCGGGGATCGTGCTGGACGGGCAGCTTTACTACGGCCCAGGCAGCACGGCAGGCGAAATCGGCCATATCACCCTGGAGCCGGGCGGGGCTCTGTGCGGCTGCGGCAAGCGGGGTTGCTTTGAGGCGATCGCGAGCGGGCGGAACATCGGACGGCGGGCGGCGGAGGCTGGCATTGCGGGGACTTCCCGCGACCTGTTCCAGAAGGCCGCGGCCGGTGATGAAGCGGCGCTGGCGCTGGTCGATAAGGTCGCTTACGACCTGGGGCGGGGCATCTCCATTTACGCCCACCTGATGAACCCCCAGCGGGTGATCGTGGGCGGCGGCGTGGCGCAGGCGGGCGACCTGCTCTTCGGGCCGATGCGCCGCTACGCTGAAATGGAGTCCATGCCCGGCGTGCGGGGCACGTATGAGATCGTGCCTGCCGTCTTCGGCGATGAGGCCGGCATTGTGGGCGCTGCGGCGCTCATTCCGGCGCTGACGGAGGGTGTGGCATGACCAAGTACGCCCTGACGGTGGCAGTGAATGCTGCCGTTGACACGAGCTACATCTTCGATGGGTTTGCCGTTGGCGAGATTCACACCGTGGCCGAACTGCAGCGGGTGGCGGGCGGGAAGGCGAACAACGTCGCCCGTGTGCTGAAGCTGCTGGGGGCGCCGGTGGTCGCGACCGGGTTTGCCGGGGGCGGGGCCGGGGCGTTCATCCGGCAGGACCTGGAGCGGCACGGAATTGCGGCTGAGTACGAGGAGATTCCGGGCGAGAGCCGGACCTGCCTGGCCATGGTGGACCGTGCCGGCGGGACGCTGACCGAAGTCCGGGAGAAGGGGCCGACAGTGCCGCCTGAGGCAGCGGAGGCCTTCCTGGGACGGTTTGAGCGGCTGCTGGACGGCGCCCGGGTCGTGGTGATTTCGGGGTCGCTGCCGCCGGGGATTGGGCCGGAATTTTACGGCATGCTGGTGGAGCGGGCCCGGGCGCGGGGCGTCTTTACCGTGCTGGATACCAGCGGGGCCGCCTTGAAGGCGGCGCTGGGGGCGGGGCCTGATCTGGTGAAGCCCAACCGGGATGAGCTTTCCGGGTTCCTCGGGACTTCGGATGTGACTGATCCTCTGGCAGCCGCCCGCTCGATGATGGCCGCTGGCGCCAGGGCGGTGGCCGTTTCGCTGGGTAAGGAAGGCCTGGTTTACATCGGGCCGGAAGGAACCTGGCGGGTCAAGCCCCCGGCAGTGGATGCTGTGAACACCGTGGGCAGCGGGGATTCGCTGGTGGCGGGCTTTACGGCGGGGCTGCTGCGTGGGCTGGCTGTGCCGGAGGCGCTCAGGCTGGGCGTGGCGTGCGGCACGGCGAATGCCCTGACCAAGGGCGTGGCCTCACCTCGGGCGGAGGATATTGAGCGGATTCTGGGCCAGGTGGTTGTGGAGTAGACGTAAGGCGGGCGGTGCCATCGAGGCACCGCCCGCCAATGCATTGCCGCCTCTCCCGCACTCTTCCCGCACTCATCCGTGGGCGCCTCTCAACGCTCAGCGTATCGAATATCCCCCGTAGTAATCGCTACCCAGCCAGACTCACCCTTGTCCGTCCTCACCTGCATCCAGCGCTCACCGTCCCGGGCCTCCTCGGCCCCCGGGGCGCCTGCCGGCTGCAGCTTCGTCCCGCTCGGCATGCACCGGATTACCTTGGCTTCCTTCCCCGCCGCCGCCCGCAGGTTCAGGCAATCGCCGCCCGCGGCCTTCACCTCCAGCCCGACCTCAGCGCTGAACGGAGCCATCTGCACCACGGGTTCAAAGGGCCAGCCCCGATGCGTGGAATCGATCGTAATCGGCGTCCTGACCAGATACCGGAACTCCGCGCCACCCTTCCCCCAGGGCGCCACCCAACTCAGTTGCCACTTCGCCGTATCCACCGGAGCGGTAAACAGCGCCTTCGCCTCCCCGTCGATCACCATGCCCCGCAGGGCAAAAGTGCCAAGCGCAGCGGGAGAAGGAACAGGCGGGTTCTCAGCGGCGCCCATCTTCGTGACAGCCGTCGTCGCCACCTTGCCATCAGCCGTCACCATGCGATACTCCGGCTTCCCCTCAAGCCCGACCACCAACTGGGCACCGTCGGCGGTCCAGGCGCCGCCCATGGCGCCCAGCACCCGGTACAACGGCACGCCGGTCTCCACATCTGACACCTGCACCTGCCCGGGCCAGGCTCCGCCGGTGCAGGCCACCCGCATCCCATCGCGGGTAAAGGCACAGTTCGTGCCCGGCACTGAGAACTCGCCAAGTTTACGCCCATCCCAGGCGAACCGGTGCAAAAGCACAGTGCGGTCGCCCGGTGCAGGCTGATACCCCACAAAGAACGCCTTGCCATCCGGCATGGAGAAGAGCCACCCGCCCTGCGGAGCGGCCGCGGTCTCCGTCAACTTCCCTGTGCTCAGTTCCATTAAATAGACCGGTCCCCCGGAAGCAGGCAGGAAGGCCGCGGTCTTCCCATCAGCCGACATCGCCCCGACCACGGCGGTCACGCCCTCCGGGGCCTTGACGGAGCGCTGCACCTTCAGGTCTCCATCGGTCACGAACAACCGCCCGGTCGCCAGTTCCTGAAAGAGCAGCCGGCTGGACGAGGCCGCCACCAGCGCAACGGTGGCGTAGTCCCATTCGTAGACCTTCCCCGTCGTACGGTTGATGATGTACCACTTCGCCTCCGTATGGGCGACCACCAAGTCATCAGAAGGGAAGGTTGCCGCACGCAGGGCCCCTGCTTCAGCGACTACTTGCCAGCCTTCGGTCTTGCCGGAACTCATCTCCCGCAGGTAGATGCCCGGGGCGTCCACACCCTGGTCGGGGTTGAGCAGAACCCGGGTCCAGGCGGCCGACTCCTGCACGGGCAGCTTGCCGCCCGCACCGAAGGGGAGCAGACCACATCCGGCGGCGAGCACGGCCACCAGGAGCAACGCGCTGAACTGCAGCCTCGTCATTCCGACCCCTCCCTTGTCCCATCTGCCCTTTGGACGACACGCCGTCCGGCAATGTTGCAAGAAAAATGCGCCCTGCACGCGAACCGTGCAGGGCGCCGTCCTAGAACGTAATCTCCTGGCTGGGATGAACCTCCGCCCAGTTCTCCAGGTTGTCGAACCCGTTAAAGAGCCGGTTGGCATGGGCGATCACCTGCGCGGCCGGCAGCACCTTCGTATCGCCCGTCGTATGCCCGTCGCTGACCAACACCACGTTGTAGCCCAGCGTGGTCGCCCGGCGGCACGCAGAGTCAATACAAT
>JARBUG010000052.1 GCA_029239785.1 Symbiobacteriaceae bacterium
AGGTACGGCAACTCCTGGTTGCTCAGCTTGAGCCATTCAGCATAGATGGGCTGCCGCTCCGCCGGGGTCAACGCCTCGCGCCCCTGCCGCAATAGTTCCTCGCTCCTGGCGTTGCTCCACCCCGCCCCGCTGCCCCACTTGTTATCGGGCGAGAAGATCGGGCCCGGATCGGGGTCCAGCCCCATCTCCCAACCGAGCAACCAGGCGTCGGCCTGATGCTCGCCAAACACCTCCCGGGTCACCTGGCTAAAGGCAATCACCTGCAGATCCACCTGCACGCCAAGCACTTTCAAATCCCGCTGGACCATCTGGGCAGACGCTTCCCGCACGGGATTTCCTTTCGGCACCTTGAGCGTGAACCGCAACCGTTCTCCATCCTTGATGCGGTAGCCCTGCGCATCGACCGCCGTCCACCCGGCCTCCGCCAGCAGTTCGGCCGCCCGGGCCGGGTCGTGAGCATAGCCGTTCAACGCCACGCCCTCAGCCGCCCAGTGGCCAGGCTGCAGGTGCGCGTTCACCACCGCCCCCCGCCCGGGCAGCAGCTGCTCCACCATCCCCTGCCGGTCGATGCCGTACATCAGCGCCTGCCGCACCTTCACATCGCTGAACGGCGCCCGGGTCTGATTCACCCCCAGGTACTGATACCCCGCCCCTGGCCACGTAACCACCTGCACGCCAGCCGTCGCAGCCCCCTCCTGCGTCCCCTGCGCCGCCTCCGCCGCGCCCAGCGGAACAAAGTCCAGCGCTCCCGCCCGCAGCATCTCCAGCGCCTTCCCAGCCGGCACTGCCCATAGCACTACCCCGTCCAACCACGGCTTCCCAAAATGATACCCTTCGTGCCTGACCATCCGCACGAACTGGCCCTTCGTATCCTCCGCCAGCTTGAAGGGCCCTGTCCCCACTGGCGCCTGTGTGTGCGCCGGGGAAATCGGCAGCAACATCGCCGTCAGAATCGGGGCGTAGGGCTGTTCCAACGCAAACGAAACGGTGTGGCCATCGGTGGCTACGACGGCCTCCAGACCTGGCCCCGCTAGCCATTTCTGCCACGCCGCCTGCTTCCGCTCCAGCGCCTTTGCCGCGTCTATCCGCCCGGCTGCCACCTCCCGGTCGATGGCGTCCCGCTCATCCAGCAGCGTCTGTACCCCTTTCAGCGCTGTCAGCTCGGCGGCATGCGTCCCTGAGTATCCCGGCTCCAACATCGCCCGATATGTAAACACTACATCCGCCGCCGTCAGAGGCTGCCCATCATGCCACAGCACGTCTTCCCGCAGGTGAAAGGTGACCGTCCGCTTGTCCGCCGACGCCCCGAACGTCTCACACAGGTCGCACACCAGGTCCAGCTTCGGCCCCAGCCGCAGCAACCCGCTGTACATCAACTGCGTCACCGCGGCCGATTCCCGCCATTCGCCCGCGAGGGGCCGCAAAGATTCCGGCAGCCCCCTGGTCAGCCCGATCGTCAACGTCCCCCCGGGCACGGGCTTCTCCGTCTTTTTCGGGCCCGCACACCCTGCCGCCCCCACCAACACCAGCGCCAAAAGTACTGTCACAAGCCGCCGCCAGACCAACCCGGCGCCCCCCTTCTGCCGAAGCATCACCTTTCTTATTCCCCGACTGCAACAAAAAGAAGCAAGGGCCGGGGCCCTCGCTTCATCACCACAACGTATCTCTTATCTGGCCGCCGACCGGCTCTCGGGCAGTTCATAGCTCGCTACTAACTTACCGGTTCGATCATATAGGCACGCCGTGTCCCCGGGGTCACCCCATATGCAGGCCGCCCGATGCTGAAACAGCCGAAACTGCTTCGCCTCACCATCGGTGGCGGTGGCGCCGTTTGTGCCACGCCCGGTGTAAAGCAGCATCAAACCTCCGGGCGCCAGCTCCCATGGGTCACCGTTCGACAAGAAACGAGGGAACAAATAGCGATAGTGGTCCACCTGGTCCCGCTTTCGGTTGGTCAACGACCACCCGCGCACATCGACGGGCTGATCACCCAAGTTCACCAACACTACGTACTCGTCCTCCGGTGCCAGAGGTGCGCTGACTAAATCGTTGTCATGGCAAATGCCTGCCACGACGATGCCGGAAAGCATACCAGGTGCAACCCCCTCTCTTTAACGTTTCCTCATTATCATTATAAACCTATACGACCGGACCGCTCAACTCGGGTCTGGAATCTACTGCCGTGCCCTCTTCCTTCAATATCCGGCGAACAGCTGCCGCAAGCCGCTTGACCCCCTCAGCAATCTCCGGCTCCCGCGGATAGGTGAAGTTCAGCCGAATGCCCCGGCGCGCCTCATCGCCCGGCCCGTAGTAGTCACCGGGGATAAAGGCCACTCCCTCGCGGGCCGCCTCCGATAGCAACCGCCGGGCCCGTAGGGGCCGTGGCAGCGTACACCACAGATGGTACCCCCCGTTCGGCACATGCCATGTCACACCAGCGGGCATATGCTGCCGCAAGGCCGCCACCAGGGCATCCCGCCGCCGGTGCAGCACCGGACGCAACTGCTGCAAGTGTCCATCCATCAGCCCTTCGCGCAGGAAGGCATCCATCACCCATTGGTTCAGCAGCGCAGCCCGAAAATCGAGCGTGCCACGGGCGGCGGCAATGCGCTCCACCACTGCGGGCGGCGCGGCCAGCCACGCCAGCCGCAGCCCTGGCGTCACCGATTTGCTGAAGCTGCTCACGTAAATCACATACCCGCCCGGGTCCAGCGACTTCAGCGAAGGCACCGGATCGCCGGCAAACTGCAGTTCACCGTACGGATCATCTTCGACGATGCCCACCTGGTGCCGGGCGGCCAGCGTTAACAACTGCCGGCGCCGCGCCAGGCTCATCGTCACGCCGAGCGGATTATGGAAGTTGGGCACAGTAAAGAGCAACTTCGGCCGGTACCGCAAAAAGATCTCGGCCAGGCCGTCGACCTGCATACCGTCACGGTCAACCGGCACCGGCACAACCCGCACCCCGGCTGACTCGAAAATACCCAGTGTGTTAATGTACGACGGGACTTCCACCACCACGGTCTCGCCCGGCTGCAGCAGCACCCGGCTGATCAGATAGAGCGCCAGCTGCGACCCGCTCAGCACCAGCACCTCACCGGGCGTTACGCCCACCCGGCCGGCGATCGCCTCACGCAGCGGCAGATACCCGGCCACCGGGCCGTACCCCAGCGGCGCCTTGCCTGTCGAAAACGCCCGTGAAAAGAGCTGACCCAGGGCGGTCGCCGGAAACAGGTCCGGCGACATTTCGCCGTGCGCAAAGGAAATGGACCCCGACCGCCGCACCACGGCGTTGATGTCGGAGACCACCGGGTCTTCTGACTCGCTCATGCTCGCCCAATGCATGGGCCGAACCGGCCCATCGGGCGGCGGCGTGGGCGGCGGCATGACCACCGTGCCGTGGCCAACCCGACCCTCCACCAGCCCCTCTGCGGCCAGGTCCCGGTAGGCGTTCACCACCGTCGTCCGGTTGACGCCCAGCGTATTGGCCAGGGTCCGCTCCGGCGGCAGCCGCGTCCCCGCCGGCAGGCTCCCCGAGAAGATCCGCTGCTTAATCTGCTCCCGCAGCTGCTGATACAGCGGCGTCGAACTGGAACGGTCCAATTCGAACACATCCACCACCCCACTCCGCTTTGGTCTCATCCAAATGATAGACCATTGCTCCGCCAGCCACAAGGGCGCCGCCCACCCAACAAAAGGACGCCTCCCCGGGGAGAAGCGTCCTTCATGGCATATGGATCTCTACTGCTGAATCTCAACAGGACCGTTCACCGTCAACTGGCAGCACAGACGGTAACCCTGCTTGACCTGGTCAGCACCCAGCATATTCGTTTCGTTGTCGTTTACGGGGCTCAGGTTTTCCATGCCCTTCAATACCTTGACCCGGCAGGTGTCGCAGACGCCGCTCTTGCAGTCCCACTTGACGTCCACGCCCTTGTCGTTCACGCCGTCCAGCAGGTTCTCGGCCTTCGGCACCTCGACGTTGAACTCCTTGCCACCCAGGAGGACCTTGACCTTGATCATCTCCTTGGGCTTCTCCTCGGCCGGCGCCTTCGCCACCTGCGGCAGCTCCTCGCCCGGCAGCACCTCGCGGGTGATCTCCACCCGGCTTGCGGTGTGGTAGACCAACTCGTGGTTGTGGTGGCACGATGCGTTGAAGGTCCGCTTCAAAATGAGGCGCCACGCGTTCAGATGGCCGTCGGCCCCAAGCGCGGTCAG
This sequence comes from Symbiobacteriaceae bacterium, assembly GCA_029239785.1. Taxonomy (GTDB): domain Bacteria; phylum Bacillota; class Sulfobacillia; order Symbiobacteriales; family Symbiobacteriaceae; genus JARBUG01. The sequence goes on from JARBUG010000052.1 coordinate 4,219, forward strand.
GTCGTGGGGGACTTCTGCCTTCAGGTCCGACCAGACCTCATAGACACCGTCCGACCCCTTGCGCGGAGCCGGCTGCTGCACTACCAGCCGGAGGCTCTTCACAGACGGCGCATTACGGCGCAACCGCCCGAGGAAATCCTGGTACACCCGAGCCGCGGAACGACCAGCGTTCTCATCCTGAACACCGCGAACCGCCAAGTAAATCTGCGTCGTATACTTGGTTTCTGGCACGACCAGTCACCCCTTCTGATTCATCGTGCCTATTATACGGAAGTTTCCGCAGTAGCTCAATCGGATTATGCAAGTATACCTTCGGATTATTACGGGTTAGTCACCCGGGAATAAGAAAACGGCGACCGCCACGGTCGCCGCTGCCCATGCCATCATCCCACCGCAGCTTCCGCCGCGGCCTCGACCGTCAACGAGATGCTGTACCCCGTGAATTTCGCCACGTTCAGGACTCCGGTGTTGAGAATCAGATAGTTTCCCTTCATGCCGAGCAATTTTCCCTCGGCCGGCGCCTTCTCAATATCATGCGAAGCGATCTTCTCCGGCACTTCAGTGACCGGATACGCAAACGTGCGGACCTGCTCGTCAGACAGCAGATAGCCCCGGAAATCCTCCGGGATGATGGACATGACCCGCTCCCGCGTCTCCAACAGCGATTCGGCCGTCACTTCGCCCTTCAGCATCTTCCGCCAGTTGGTCTTGTCGGGCATCTGCTGCGACAGAAAGAGTTCCAGCTCGCCCGCCATCTTGCGGGTTGGCACCAGCGCAATGGGGATCGCCTCGACGGCGCCCTGGTCCATCCATCGCCCCGGGACATTCCGGGTGATGCCTACCTTAATGTCGCTGGACTTCGCCAGGTACACGTAGGTGGGAATCACGCAGTGCGCATCGCCCCAGGCCTGGTCGCGGCACGTGTCGTAATGGCACAAATGTGGTTTCACCTGGCACAGATCGTTACAGGCCAGGTTCTGAAAGCAAGGCCAGCATGACCCGTTGTTGAAGAGTTTATTGCTCTTGCGGTTACAGTAAATGCAGCGCTTTTCGCCTTCAAACGTCAGCGTGATCTGGCTGCCGATGAGCGGGTTGAGCGCAATAAACTCGTTACCCAACTGCAGCCGATAGGTCACCACGCCATCACCAACGCTGGTCGCCATATCCTTGATGATGCCCTTGTACACATACCCCACCCCTTCCGCTATTAATTCGCCGCGGGCGAAGTAGGTTCCTCGCGCCCAAAGCCCCAAGAAAAAACAGGGGAGACACAACCCGTGTCTCCCCTGTTGTCGTTCAGTTGAACCCTACGAACACTTGGAGTAGCCGCAGTTGTGGCACGTAGCGCAGCCTTCGCCCACGGCCAGAGCATGGGAACCGCACTCGGGGCACGGGTCCACGTGCTTGTCCGACTCGGCGCCGGCCATGGTGGGCGCATTGTGATGATGCTCTTCCACCGCAGCGGCAACCGGAGCCGTGGCCATAGGAATGATGTTCCCCGGCACCGTGCTGTCGCGCCAGGCCAGGAACCGCTGCAGCCCCTTGGAAATGGCGCTGGCCAGCGACGTGACCCGGTTGGGGCCAAACCCATAGCTGCCCGACCCGCCAATGTTCTTCAGCGTGTCGACGATGATCTCAGTGCGCTCCCGCACGGGCACGTCGGAGCGGAGGCGAAGCATTTTGGAGACCAGCATGCCCATGCCGACGGCATCGGCCATGAGGTCGGAGCCGGCGGCGCCGACGCTGACGATTACCTCGAATGGCTCGCCGTTGTCGTCCATATGAACGTCCATCGTCATCTTGCCGAAGTGGGTTGGAATGACGAACATTTTCCCGATGGCTTCGGTGGGGCGGGGCGCCACTGCCGGGCCCTTGGGCGCCGCAGGGGCCGCCGCCACGGGCTGGACAGCCTCGGAGGCCGGGGCCTCCTTCTTCTCTTCGGTCTTGTTGCCTGAGGTGAGCACCTGGAAAGCACGGCTGCCGTCGCGATAGACGGTAATGCCCTTCAGGCCCAGGTTCCAGGCCATGGAGTATGCCTGCTCCACGTCGTCGCGGGTAGCGTCGTGGGCAAAGTTGATCGTCTTGGAGACGGCCGCATCGACCGGCTGGAGGGTGACGGGCAGGTCGTCCTGACCCTGGAAGGCGGCCTGCATGCGCACATGCCACTCAGGAGCAATGTCATGCGACGTAGCGAAGACACGCTGCCACTGCTCGGGCACGCCCTCGACGCCACGCACGGTGCCGTGCTCGGCCACGGCCTTCATGAGCTGCTCGGAGTACCAGCCCTCGCGCCGTGCGACCTGCTCGAACTGGCCGTCTACGTCCAGCATAATGGCGCCGGCCTGATTGCGGGTAAAGACCAGCGCAAACTTCGGCTCAATGCCGCCGGAGCACGGCAGCGTGGGCTTTGCGGCAAACAGGGAGATGGTGCCCGTGGGCGCCACCGTAGTCATGGTCGCGTTGCGGACCTTCACACCGGCATTGTACCACTGGCTGCCTTCCCACTCGGGGTAAGCGCCACGCACTTCGGCCAGCACCGCTGACTCTTCGGTGGCCTTCTGCTTGATAAACGTCATGACCTCGGCGGCGAGGTTGACGGCTTCTTCGCTGTCGTAGGCGTAGCCCATTTGCACGAGCATTTCCGCCCAGCCCATGACACCCAGGCCGATGCGCCGGTCGCGCCGGGCCTTTTCAGCGATCTGGGGCAGGGGGTACTTGTTCGCATCGATGACGTTGTCGAGGAAGTGGGCCGCCACCCGCGTGGTCAGGCCGAGCCGGTCCCAGTCCAACCGGGCCTTGTCGGAATAAGCCTCCAGGACAAAGTTGGCCAGATTAATGGAGCCCAGGTTGCAGGAGCCATACGGCGGCAGCGGCTGCTCGCCGCAGGGGTTGGTCGCTTCGATTACTTCGGCATGGTTGTTGGGGTTACGGCGGTTCATGCGGTCGATGAAGACCACACCGGGCTCGCCCGTAGACCAGGCGCAGTCCACGAGCTTTTCCCACACGTCGCGGGCCCGGAGCTGCTGGACCGGCTGGCCGTCGCGCGGGTTGGTCAGGTCGTAGGTGCCGTCTGACTCCAGGGCCTCCATGAACTTGTCGGTAATGCCGACCGAAATGTTGAAGTTGGTGATCTGGGTCGTATCGCTTTTGGCGGCAATAAATTCGAGAATATCAGGATGGTCGATGCGCAGAATGCCCATGTTGGCCCCGCGGCGGGTACCACCCTGCTTAACTGCTTCGGTAGATGCGTTGTACACACGCAGGAACGAAATGGGGCCGCTGGCCACGCCCTGGCTGGAGCGGACCTTGTCGCCGGCCGGACGCAGCCGGGAGAAGGCGAAGCCCGTGCCGCCACCCGTCTGATGGATGAGCGCAGCGTGCTTCATGGTTTCGTAAATCTCGCTCAGGGAGTCGCCAACCGGCAGCACGAAGCAGGCCGAAAGCTGGCCCAAGCTGGTGCCGGCGCCCGTGAACGTCGGGCTGTTGGGCATGAAGTCCTGGTTGTCCATGAGGCTGTAAAAAGCGGCTTCCGTCGCCTTTACTTCGTCTGGGCCCGCTCCGTACTGACGGTCCATCTCGGCGATCACACTCGCCACTCGGCGGAGCATCTCGTCGGGCGTTTCCCGCGTGCCGTCCTCCTTCAGCCGCAAGTAACGCTTCTCCAACACCGTACGGGAAATATGCGTCAGTTCCATGCAGGCCATCCCTCTCCCCTAGCGAGACTTGAGCAGCTGTTCGAGCTGCTCCCGGAACTCATTAACATCCTTGAACTCTCTATAGACACTGGCGAACCGGACATAGGCGACGCCGTCCAGGAAACGGAGCCTGTCCATTACCCGTTCGCCAATTGCCACTGAAGGAACTTCACGTTCCAGGGAGTTGCGCAGGTCGCGCTCGACTTCATCCACCAGCCGTTCAATATCGTCGAGTGACACAGGGCGCTTTTCTGTGGCTTTGAGGACGCCACCGAGCACCTTGTTCCGGTCAAAGATCTCGCGCCGGCCGTCTTTCTTCACTACGATCAGGGGCGGCACTTCCAGCCGCTCAAACGTATTGAACCGCTTTGCGCAGGCGATACACTCGCGCCGCCGGCGAATGGAGTCGTCTTCCGTGTGGCGGGATTCGATTACTTTACTTTCCGCACCGCAGTAGGGGCACTTCATCCGCTCTCCTCACCTCTGTGAATGACGTTAACCCTGTAGATAAGGCTGTGGATGATTCTGTGGATAAAACCCCATATGTAGGGGTCACGTCCATAACTCTACCACCACATTTGGTGTTCCCACAACCCAAACCGTTCCCCAAATTTCGCGCTGAGCAATGCGTACCTCGCCAAAGATAATCCAATCTCTCTTTTTCGATGCCGCAACAAAATGGGACTAGGGTCACGACCCTAGTCCTACCAATTTCCTGATTTGGTCCAGGACCCCCGCTGCCCGGTCCCGGATGACCCACTGCGCCAGCCTGTCGAGATGAGTCGCTTCCAGGTTGATGATCGCCAATGCTGCCCCTCGTTCGACAGCCAGCATCGGCAACTGATTGACCGGACTTACTTCCAGGGAAGTACCCACCGCGATAAATAGGTCTGCCTGATAAGTCTCGTCAAACGCCCGCTCAATGGCTGTCTCCGGCAGGGCCTCTTCAAACAGGATGACCCCAGGCTTCAGCACGCCCCGGCACTCCGGACACCTGGGCACATCGGCTGCCGACTGCACATCCACATCAATCAGTTCGCTCGAAAAGCGGTTCTGGCACTGCAGGCAGACGCACTCCCGCAGCGAGCCGTGCATTTCAATGACATCCCGGGCGCCGCCCGCCTGATGCAGACCGTCGATGTTCTGCGTAATCAGTGCCTTGATGAAACCCGCCCGCTGCAGGGCTGCGATCGTCGTATGTACAGCGTTAGGCTTGGCACCGTCCAGTTTCGACAGCCGATACCGGTAGAAGTTGTAGAACTCCACCGGATTTCGCCGCAGAGCAGTCATTGACGCCAGCTTCATCGGGTCGATGCCCTGCCAGAGCCCCTGCTTGGAGCGAAAGTCCGGCAGCCCGGAGTCGGTGCTGGCGCCGGCACCGGTCAGCACCACCGCGTGCCGCGCCTCAAGCAGCCGTTTGGCCAACTCTTCCACTGGTTGCATCTCGCATCACCTCGACAAGGCGATTCGGCACGCGAAAAACAGTCACCTGTGCAGTGACTGCTTTTTCGCAGGGATTATCGTGCACCGGAAAGGGGCCAGACATCGATGTTGGCGCCAACTTTGTCGACCGCCGGCGTGGTACCCAGCAACAGGAAGTCGATTTTGATGCCAAACAGGGCGCTGAAGACCCGAATGAGGTACGGCGAGATGGGATATTCACCGCGGCACATTTCGTCGATGTCCTGATCGTTATGTTCCAGGTACTTGAGCCAGGCGTTCCAGCGGTCCGTATCCCAGGCCTCGCGCAACACCGAGATCATGATGCGGAAGCGAGGAACGGTGCCGCCCTCGGCCAGGGCACGCTTGTCGGCGTATGTCATTTTGCCGCAGCGGCCCATGAACTCCTTGCGCACCCGGCGCAGGGTAAATTCGTCGAGGCCGGTACGCTCCATTAACTTTGCATCGACCGCTGTGCGGGTCGCGTGGGCGGCACGGTTTGAACCGTACTGTTGCGGTAGCACCCCAAGTTCTCCCCCTCTCGGATGGGCCGTCAGGGTTCCTCTGGTATCTTATACGACACTTCTGCGTGCAGTGTTCGATACGAAATGACGAGATTTGTGCAAAATGTGTCGTATTCCCGCGTTTTTCAGCCCATCTGCCCTTTTTTGGTCCCGGGAACGATCGGTGCCGGCTTCTTTGCACCCTGGTTAGGCTGTCCGTCCTTGGCGCCCAGATCCTTCTGGGCAGCGTAGTGTTGCTGCAGCATTTCGACGAAGTCTTCCACGGCATCAAGAGCAAAGGGATCAGATCGTCCCGCCTGCTGGCCAAAAGCCATGGATTCGGTTGTGGGGCCCATTTTCGCGCCCTTGAAGGTCAGGTTGATCTGGTAGGTGCCTTCGAGGGTGGGGCTGCCGCCCAGGACCGCCGCTGCCATGTCGGCTTCGCCACTCTGAACCAGCTGGCTGACAATCTCCATGGTCTCCTCGTTCTTGCCGGGCGCCAGTCCGATGCCTTCTGTACTCAGGAAGATGGGCATCTCTTCGAGCGCCTGATTGAACTGGAGATGCTGAAGGAAACGGGCTTCCACCTTCAGTTCGAGGGTGAGCACCATGAGCGTCGGGTCGATTGTGCTGGGAACCGGCCCCTGGGGTTGCGCACCGGGCTGGGCCGGCGGCTGGGCGCCCGGGGCAGGCTGTGCCGGCTCGTTGCCCTGAGGCTGGCCGTTTCCCTGGGCCGGGGCCGGGGGGCTGCCCTGCGGCTGACCACCCGGCTGGGCCTGGCCGCCGGCGCCCTTGGCTTCGCTGACCGTTACCTCCTTGCGCTCGCCCACGGTAATGCCCGTGACCCGGGCGCCCGTGGCGGTCTCCGCCTGGCTCAGGTACCAAATCAGCAGTGCCGCCGAGTTCTTGCCCGGCACCCAGGCGTCGACCACCTGCTCACGTGCAGCCACGGCCTCCCTGCGGATTTGCAGGTTGCCTTCCTTGGCCAGCTTCTGCTGGTCGCGCTTCAGGTCCTGAGCCGTCTTCTGGCTTGTCTGGGCGGCTTCGGCCCGCCGGGCAAAGAGTGGCTCATGGACGTAGGAGTAGAACAGGTAGATACCGCCCAGCACCGCGGGGACGAGCAGCAGCCGCTTTTCACGTTGGCTAAGTGCCATGCTGAATCGTCCTCCCCTCTGCCGGTGCCAGGATGATCACCATGTCGAATTCCAACTGCCGGATAACGCCCAACTCGACAGGCCCCAGTTCCAAAGTGCTGAGAGCCTTGGTGGCCTCAGCCACGGCATCCTTGCTTTTCCCGTTCGCGTCAGGCTCAGGTGCCTGCACGGTGACGACCACCGGCATGCCCTTCTCGTTGACCATCTTGAGCGAGACCTGCTCCACCGACGTATCGGTGACCAGACCGCCGAGCAGCTGCGCAATATCGATCAGGCTGCGGCCGGTACCCTTGAGGCTGACCTGGCTTCCTTCAACCTTCAGGTTGGTCCACGTGACGTGCTGCGGAGTCAGCTGGGTCAAAGTGAAGAGGACGCCCGACCACTGCCGCCCGGTCAGGGAGCGCAGGTCAACCTCTGCCTTGGCAACCTGGGCCTCCCGCACCTTGATCTCGTCGGCCTGGACCAGCAGCGTCTTCACGCTCTGGTGCTTGGCCTGGTCGGCCTGCACCTGGCGCTCCAGATCCGCCGTGCCGGCGTAGACGCTGGCGTAGTAACCACCCGTCGCCACGAGGGCCAACGCCGTTGCGGCCGCAATCGCCCACTCCTTGGGCCCCAGCTGCTTGGGTGGCTGGTACTGTTTTGGCAGGAAGTTAATGCGTACCGTCATTCCGGCATTCCCTCCCTCAGTGCCGATCCAAGCGCCCCCAGCAGGATTGAACCGTATTCGGTGACCTTCGGCAGGAGATCGGGGTTCAGGTCGAGTCCGGAAAGGCCAACGGGCTGGACCCGCAGCGGCTCAACTTCCTGGCGGCCTGCCAGTACCCCCTGGATGCTGGCGCTGAGCGTCTCCGCCAGATGCGGCAGCATCGCACCTCCGCCCACCATGTAGACCCGCCCCAGTGTGGCGCCCCGGTTCTGGATGAGGAAGAACTCAATGGAGCGGCTGATCGACTCCATGAGCTGGCTCAGCCACGGCCCGATGGCCGGCGCCAGATCCACATCATCAGCGACGCCTTTGGTCCGCAGGTGCTGTTCAGCCTCCACGGCCGGAATCTGGAGCGAGTCGACCAGCGCCGTTCGCAGATGATGAAGGCCAGTCGGCACCGTGCGTGAGAGCATCGGCACGCCGTGCCGCATGATGCTGATGCGGGTGCCCAGTTCGCCAAAGTCCAGCAGGGCGAAGGGCGCCTGGCCGGTCTGCACAACGCCCAGTGCTTCGAGCGATCGGAGCGTCGTCAGGCAGTCCAGCTCGATAGCGGTAGGCCGCACGCCGGCACGGGTCATGGCCGCCAGGTGGGTGTCGATCAGCTTCTTGTGCGTGCCGCACAGGAAGACGGCCGTTTGATGCTCCGGAATGCCCGTCACGTCGGGCACCGGGGTGAAGTCGTAGACCATCTGGTCCTCAGGAATGGGCAGGTGCTGCGGGGCCTCGAATTTCATGGCCGCCCGCATGTCCTGCTCGGAGACCTTGGGCAGGTTGATGTGCCGCACCAGGATGTTCGGCCCGCCGACGCTGGAGCCGACCATCATCTGGGTCAGGCCCATCTCAGCCAGGGTCGCCTTGAGCAGCTCGCCCACGGTAATGGGATCCTTGATGGCCCCTTCTTCCATGCGCCCCGGGTCCATGGGGACCACGGCGTAGTTCTCGAGGCGGGCGCCCTGCCGGGTCCACCGAATCTGGGCCACTTTCAGGGCGCCGGCGCCAAAGTCGATGCCCACCGAGGTCCGGCGCTGCCGGGAGAGCGTTCCCCAGCGGAAGCCAATGCTAGACCCCTGTGGCAGGGAGATGTGCGTTGCGGGCCGGAACCGCTCCAGAAGACTCATTCCATGGTCCTCCTCTCGGGGGGACTTAGTTGTTTGTCAGGGTGACGGAACCGGTGACCGGAGAGATCTTCGCGGTCCGGCTATAGCGGCCGGAAGGACTCGTAAAGGTGACGGTGGGAAAGATCTCGATCTCGTCAACTAACACGCCCTCGTCGCCCCAGACGCCAGTGCTATTCGTGAAGCGAAAACGAAGGTATCGGGCGTTGCTGTTGACGTCCAGGGCCGGGCATGTGCGCAGATCGCTTCCGGTCGGTACCGCTGACCTGATCGAAGGGTCACCGGGGACTGGAAAGGTTCCCAGCAGGCTCGTGGCAGACGCTACTTCGACCAAGGTCGGCCACTCGACGATCCGGCCAGGGGTTCTGACCACACCGGCACAGACGCTCCCAACCCACATGGTTTGACCCAAATCTACTTCGAGTTCGGTCGAGGGGCCATCCCACCAGACTGCGTCATGGTTTTGGAAGTCATCTGCTGGTTCATAGGCCTCTCCATCGAGGAGCATCGCGAGCTCGGTGGCCGACAGTGTTCGGGGCACCTCAGAAAACTGTGGCGCCGCAAACGAGATCCGACCAGTTCGCTCAAAAACCAGACAGGAACCTGCCCAAATCGACCGCTGCTCCACTATTCCAATAAGTCGCTCCCGTTTGACGACCGAATACCCCGTCGTTGTCAGGCAGTCCGCCGCGGGATTCGATGTTGTCCCGACCTGGACCTCATAGAAGTCGGAACCGAACAGAAGGCGGCTCCGGGTCCAGTCCTGCTGCGCAAGCTCCTGGGCGTACCGGGTATCAGAAATGAACTGATAGGCCGTGTTACGCAGGCGTACGGACTCTGCCAGTGCCGAGTACCTCGGGACTGCCAGCAGCAGGAGTATGCCAATGATCGCGCAGACGACCAGCAGTTCGGCGAGGGTAAACCCGTCCCGTGAACCCCGTCGGAATCTCGCCGCCCAAGGCGTCACGTGATCACCCCGCTTGACAGATCTGCCAATTGGTCGCATTCGGCGCCCAGCCGGGCCGCACTTGGCACCAAGTCTGATCGTGAATGATATAGAGGACCCTCGGCCGGTTGACGGGACCGGGCGGAGAAGCCGGACAGGGCCTAATGGTCCCGGAAGAACACTCATCGATGATGATCCAACCACCAACTTCGTTCACCCTGTCAGAACCCGGAAGCTTCCACCGGATCTCCACGGGAATCTGCCAAAAGTCCCCGGGGTACGCAGTCCCCACCCTCAGCCGTCCAGTGCTGTCGCTCGCCGCCCCCAACTTCCCAGAGTGCCGCCGCACACAATACTGAACATAAGGGCTCCAGGGCTGGTCAACAGGGTAGCATGGGGGGGTAGCGGCACTAAGCACGTTCATGTAGGAGCTACCGGCATCATCCAGGGCGTTTTGCAGCATGGTCGCCTGGTGCTGAAAGGCTGAGGCTACAGCCGACTGGGCGTTGGCTACTTGTACGTTTAGACTGGCGGCCCTGAATTGCGTTCGAAGCTGACCTGCCACGCCGGCTGCAATGAGCGATAGGATGAACAGCACACCCAGAACGACCACCATGGCTGCTCCGGACTGACTGGAGGAACTACCGGATGGCCCAGGTTCCATGAAGTTCGAGCACGTTCTCTGGACCAGTCGCAACCCCTCCCCCCCCCGTGGAATCAACCCGTGCTCGTAGCATCACTTCCAGGGTTCCGTTTTCGTAGTGCAGAAACGAACCACCCATCGATGGCGTGGCGCCATCGCAGGAAACGAGGTCTGAAGCGAGCACTTCCCGGACGAAAACCTTGTCCTCGTCCTGGAATACTTCCCTGATAAGCATGCTCGTGGGACTACCCTGGAAGGTGGGGCTAATCGTGTACCGGACCTTGAGCTGCGTCACACCGTCCAGGAAAACCGCCCCATTTGACCAGGTCGCTCCCGGCTGAATCATGGGCTGGAGCATCCAAAAAACGACATAGGAGTCGTTGTTCCAGGAGTCGCAGTTTTTTGGTGGTATTGTCGGGCAGGACGGCGAGCAGTTGGCGGCCCAGTTGCCATGCGATAGGTCTTCCCCAACCTGATTCATGGCGAGTTGTAGCCTGTGCGACTGTTCCCGGGGCTTTGGATCGCTGACGCGAATACCCGCTACTAGGAGAGCAGCGGCCGTGGCCAGGACCACGCCCAGGATGGCTGAGGAGACGAGGAGTTCGACGAGGGTAAAGCCCGATCTCTGGTTCAAGATGACCGGCAGGAGTCTACGGACCACTCGTCACCACTCCTCTCAGCGTGACGGGTTTGGACGCAGAGGTACAGGTCAAAGGGGGTGTAGGATTAACGGGAGACACGCAGACCTCAACGGTCACGTCCCATATAGGGATGGCCGATCCTCCAGTAGAACCGTTCCTGCTGTTCGGCCCTGTCGTGACGACAACGATGTATTGCCCTTCGAGTTGACTATTGACGGTCGGAGTCAGAGATCCCGCACGAGCCCGGTTTGCTGTGTCTGAGTACCATTTCCTTGCAACTCCCGTCATGTGTGCCCGTTGCCGGTTCGTAACCTCAGCGCGCATACCAGCCTGCAGGAAACTTAAGACAGAGGCCGCAGCTGTTGCCAGCAACAGACCGGCTGCCAGCACCTCAACCAAGGTCATGCCTGATTGGTTGGTCAACAGCTTGCGATGCTTTAACACCCCATAAGCAGAGTGCCCGACGGCCCAGGCCGTCACCGCCGCCATGCCGCCTCCCATCCCGCCAACCAGGGCGCCGCCAAGACCTAACACGCCACAGATCAGTTCCAACACGGGGTAACGCCATGCAATCGAGGCACCGCAGTGTCGACATCGCCCCCGGAGCCATATGTAGCTGAGCACAGGCACCAGATCAGCGGGCCCAAGCACACGCTGGCAGTGGGGACAACTTGATCTGGGACTCACAATCGATTCGCCCCTGGGCAGTCGGTATGCCAGCACACTTGAAAAGCTGCCGAAAACTAGGCCCAGGAGGAAACCGACCCCGGCCGCAAAGCCTGGACTGGTGTTTGCATAAGTGGCAAAAAGTTCAGCCATAAATGCTCCCTCCTGGCCAAATTCGTGATCCCGAAAGGCGGACGGCAGGACGAAGGGGCCAGTTGTTAGCCGGCCCCTCCACGCTTGTGCAGTTAGTTCGTGACGACCGTTAGCTGCGGGCCGCCGCCCGTGGCCTGGGCCGTGCACTTGTTGGAAGTGACATTGGGGGCGAACGTGTCGAGCACATCTGCTTTGACGGTGAAGGCCGGATTCACGTCGGCTACCACAGTGTTACCCGCCCCACAGGTCATGGTGACCGTGCCGGTATTCGCCGTATCGGCGGGATCAATCACTGCGTAGAACAGACCGTTCACGCTAGTGATATAGATGTAGCCGTTGCCGAACTGATTCACCAAATTCCGGGAGGCGGCCTTCAGCATTCCAGTGTCTCGGATGTCGTCGCCAATTACGGTGGCTGCATTTACGGTGGCATCTGTCGGATACTTGGTGGGCGAGCTCTCCATGAAGAGTTGCTCAATTGCAGTGGAAACCGTATGAACATCCGCGTCGCCCTGGGCCTTGCGGGCCTTCTTAATTGACTCAAACACCCGGGGCATCGCCAGCGTGGCCAAGAGGCCGATGATCGCTACCACCACCAGGAGCTCGATGAGCGTGAAGCCTTCACGCTTCCGCAGACGGGCCGAAATCTTGTTAAGCATCCTTGTGTACCCTCCTCTAATTTTCCCTCAGTTGGGTTACATTTCCAATTGTGCCATAGGGTCATTCAAGGGTCAAGGGGTAAGTTGTGTGAAATTCCATTTTTTGTTTATCGACACACGTACCTTACCCAATTGAACTCCACAGGGTGAAAATAGGTACCATCATCGAGACCACGATGCCGCCGACGGTGATCGCCAGGAAGACGATGATCACCGGCTCGATGCTGGCCGACAACCGCTCGGCCGTGCGCTGGACCTCATCGTCGTAGAAGTCCGAGACCTTGATCAGCATCTCTTCAACCGTACCAGTCTCCTCACCCACGTTGATCATCTCCAGGACCATGTCCGGGAAGTGGCCCGATGCCCGCAGGGGCTCGCCGAGCCGCTGCCCCTGCCGAACCGCTTCAGCTGTGTCGTGGATCGCCCCGGCAATCACCTGGTTCCCCACGGTCTTCTCGACCACGGCCAGCGCCTTCAGGATGCTGACGCCGCTCGACAGCAGGCCGCCCAACGTGCGGGCAAAGCGCCCGATCGCCTGCTTGGAGACCATCGGCCCCATAATGGGCAACTTCAGCGAAGTGCGGGCCCACACCAGGGCGCCCTGGTCGGTCCGAAGCCACTGCCTGACGCCAAACGCCCCACCAACGATGGCCAGACCAGCCACCCACCAGAAGCGCTGAAAGGCGCCGCTAATCGCCATCAGCATGCGGGTGGCGAACGGCAACTCGATCTCCATGTCGGAATAAATGGCAACGAACTTGGGAACGACGAAGATCATCAGGAAGGCTACTACCAGAACCGCCACGCAGGAGACGATGGTCGGGTAGACCAGGGCAGACCGCACTTTCTGGCGGATCAGCTCTTCCTTTTCGATCTGCACCGCCAGCCGCTCCAGCACCTCATCCAGGATGCCGCCTACCTCGCCGGCCGCAATCATGTGAACCATGACAGGCGGGAAGGTGTTGCCCTGTCGGAGGAAGGCTGCAGAGAGCGACTCGCCCGCCTCAACTTCATCGGCAATTCGCGTCAATGCATGAGAGAGCCGCTTGCTGCCTGCCTGGCGAGAGAGCACCTTGAGCGCCGTCAGGACAGGCAGACCGGCGTTAATCATGGTGGCAAACTGCCGGGAGAAGACGGCCAGATCCTTACCGCTGACCTTCGGGGTGAAGAACCCAACCGGGGACTGCACCATGGCGCCAATGTCCCGGTCCTTCTGGATGTCCAGCACCAGGAAGCCCTGGTTGCGGAGCCGCTGGATCAGGTCATTTTCGGAGTCCGCCTCGGCCCGGCCGCGCACCATTTGCCCGGCAGGATCCCGAACCCGGTAGACGAACGCTGACATTTACCCCTTCCCTCCCCCGCTTCACTTGCCGCCCAGGGGTGTCCCCCGGTCCTGTGCGTAGCGCTGCAAATCTTCCAGCGAGATAACCCCCTGGTCGTGGAGTTCTTTGACAGATGACTCCATGGTGCACATGCCCATCTTGCCGCCGGTCTGAATGACCGACAGAATCTGATGGGTCTTCCCCTCGCGAATCAGGTTTCGGACTGCGTTCGTGGTAATGAGAATCTCCAGGGCCACGGCCCGTCCGGTACCGTCCTGGCGGGGGAAAAGCCGCTGCGCCACCACCCCCTGCAGGGTCGCTGCCAACTGCACCCGGACCTGCTGCTGCTGGTCGGGCGGGAAGACATCGATCACCCGGTCGATGGTGGATGCCGTGTCGTTGGTGTGCAACGTCGCAAAGACCAGGTGCCCCGTCTCCGCCGCCTGGAGGGCGATGGAGATGGTGTCCAGGTCGCGCATTTCGCCGACCAGGATGACATCAGGGTCCTGCCGGAGGGCCGCCCGGAGTCCCCGGGCGAAGGAGCCGGTGTCGGCGCCCACCTCGCGCTGGTTGACCACGCTCTTTTTATGCCGATGCAGAAACTCGATGGGATCTTCGAGCGTGACGATGTGTTTTTCGTGGCGCTCGTTGATGATGTCGATCAAGGCGGCCAGCGTGGTCGACTTGCCGCTGCCCGTGGGGCCGGTCACCAGGACCAGGCCGTGGGGCTTCTCGCAGAAGGTAGTCAGCACATCGGGCAGGCCCAGGTCCTTCAGGCTCAGAATGCGGAACGGAATGACCCGCAGAGCCAGGGCCGGCGTGCCACGCTGCATGTAGGCGTTGACGCGGAAGCGGCCCAATCCGTTAATCGCATAGGAAAAGTCGACGTCGTGGTGGTCTTCAAATTCCTTCTGTTTGTCGTCAGGAATCAGCGCCTGGAGCATCTGGTACATGTCCTTGCTGTCCAGGGGCATGCCGCCGCGTCGGACCAGTTTGCCATGGACCCGGAAAATCGGAGGCTGGGCTTCGCAGAGGTGAATGTCGGACGCGCCCTGGCTCACGGCTTCCCTGAGCAGTGCATCAATGTCGAACATCGAAGCCCTCCCTGACTAATGATCCGTAAACGAGGTAACCCGGAAAACCTCCTCCGGCGTGGTGTATCCCTCCAGCGCCCGGTAAAGGCCGTTTGTCATCAGGAGGCTCATGCCCTCGGTTACCGCCAGCCCGCGAATGTCGGGCAGGGAGCAGCCCTGGGTGACCAGTTCCTGAATGGCCGGGGTTACACGCAGGAATTCGAATACCGGGAAGCGGCCGACGTAGCCTGTGTCATTGCATTGGGCGCATCCCCTGGCCCGGTAGAGCGTGACCTTGGCCGGTCCCGTCGGTACGCAGCCGTAGCCTGCGAAAATATCGGAGTCGACCTCGTGAGGCTCACGGCAGTGCGTGCAAACCTTTCGGAGCAAACGCTGAGCGAGAACGCCAAGGACCGACGATGCGATTAAGTAAGGTTCAACGTCCATATCCACCAGGCGGGTCAGCGCTCCGGCCGCGTCGTTCGTATGAAGGGTCGATAGCACAAGGTGGCCGGTGAGGGCCGAGCGGACGGCGACATCAGCCGTTTCACCGTCGCGGATTTCACCGATCATAATGATGTTGGGGTCCTGCCGCAAAATGGCCCGGAGCCCGTCGGCAAAGGTGAGGCCGGCCTTTGGGTTGACCTGCACGTGGTTGATGCCCGGCAGCTGATACTCAACAGGATCTTCGATGGTGACGATGTTCTTCTCGGGCGAGTTGAGGTACCCGAGGGTAGACATGAGCGTAGAGGTTTTGCCACTGCCGGTGGGGCCGGTCACCAGGACCATGCCGTGTGGTTTACGTACGGCGGAGCTGTACCACTGGAAGATTTGCTGGCCGAAGCCGATCTCTTCGAGCCTGGCCAGGGAGCGGTTCCGGTCAAAGAGGCGGAGAACCACCTTTTCGCCGAAGACCGTGGGCAGCGTGCTGACGCGTAGGTCGACGTTGCGCCCCTTCTCGCGCAGCTCGATACGCCCGTCCTGCGGGGCCCGTCGTTCGGCGATATCGAGGCCCGCCTGTACCTTGATTCGGGCCACGGTGGGCGCATGGTAGGATTTTTGCGGGTTCATGATCTCGCGCAGGAAGCCGTCGACACGAAAGCGAACTCGGAACTGGTTCTCGCCGGGCTCGATGTGGATGTCGCTGGCCCGCTCGTTGATGGCCCGGTCGATTAGCTCGTTGACCAGTTGGACCACGGGCGCATCATCGGGTTCGGGCTGGAGTAAGGCTTCGGCGGTGGCCTGAGGGGTCTCAGCCGTGCCGTCGCGGTTTCTGAGTGAGGAGAGCCGTTCATACTGGGCGAGCGCCTTGCTTAGCCCCTGGCGGGTGCAGGCCACAGGCTGGACCTGCCGGCGGGTCAGGTGGCGGATTTCGTCCAGCGAGAAGACATCGAGCGGGTCGGACATGGCCACATGCAGGACACCATTCTCTTCCCGCAGTGGGAGTGCGCTCGTTTTGCGTGCCACCGACGGCGGCAGCAGGCGGGCCACTGTCATGTCGACCTGAATTTGGTGGTCGGCGACGAAGGGGACACCAAGCTGATTGGCGACAGCCCGGGCCACGTCACTTTCAGTGAGGTAACCGAGAGCGACCAGAACCTCACCGAGCCGGTGACCGGATGCTTTTTGGACCTCCAGCGCTTTTTCCAGTTCGATTGGACCGATCAGTCCCGACTGAACGAGGCTATCGCCCAGGAGTTTTTTGTCCAGAGCCATGGCCTCCCCCCTCGGTTTCGTGAGACAGACTCCTCGACTAGGAAGTATCTTCCACAAAGACCCTTCACTTCCTGCTAGTTTAGCCGGAAAATATTGATTTACAGGAAAATGATGGGTGATCCGTGTTTTGCGCCCAGCGAATAATCTGGGGGGAATTGCATGTTGGTGAGTATCGGGCTGCTGCTTGCCCAGTTTGTGCCGGCATTCCTGGCGCTCGACCTGGTTTTTCGGTTCATGGACTTGTCGCCAGGGGCGCTGCGACGGGAACTTCGGCGGTACGGGCTGCTCTTTGCATTTGCCGCGGTAGATTTCGGACTCGCCGGGGCCTGGTTCCAGTGGCGGGCAGATGGTGTTCTTGGCCTGGTGGCTGCGGCGGGGAACTGGGTGCCGTGGTGGCTACTCTGGCGGTTTGGCCTGCGCAAGCAACTGACGCACCTGTTCAAAGATGATGGTGGTAAGGATCAGGACGCGACAAAGCCCGACCTGTAGGCTTGTACAGGTCGGGCTTTTTGTTGGCCGGAAGTCACCGTCAAGAATACGGTGTGGCGAGGCCGTCTTCCAGGCCATCTTCAAAGTCGGGGCCAGCGTCTTGGTTGCGCAGGCCGTATTTCATGTCCTGCTCTGGCAGTCCGTGTTCCAGGTCGCCGTCCAGGCCCTGCCGCAGGCTGGCGTCACCGCCATCGGTGACGGTGAAGGTATGCTCATAGTGGAACTCGCGGCCGTCGTTTTCCTTGACCCGGAGCGTGCGGCCATTCCAGTGGAGCTGAGTCGTTCCGGTTTGGGATGCGGTCTGCCAGGCGCCGCTGGCCTGGAGGTAGTCGAAGGCATCGCAGGCGAGGCTGACCATCACTTCCTCGTCGGCATGTTTCGAGGAAGGGGCGAAGGTGAGAACTTGCCAGATGCGTTCAAAGAGCGGGTAATCGTCCGGGTCACGTTGCAGGCGGTCATATAGGCTCCGTAAGTCCATACGGTGCGCCCTCCTTATTCCGTGGGCTGACACCGTGTAGTATGCCTCAAAGCCTGACGCTTACCGGGCGGGCGATCACTGTTTTTTCAGGGGCGACGTGCAACGCCCAGGCGTGGACTTCGACGCCGGCGGTATGGGCCGCACGCAGTTCGGCGCCGAAGGTGGGGTCAATGGCGTCCCAAGGGCCCATCGCCTCGGCGTCGTTGCGCTGGATCATGAAGAGGACGGCGGCGCGGTAGCCGTCGGTGGTGGCGTGGACGAGTTCCCGCAGGTGCTTGGCGCCCCGGTCGGTGGGGGCGTCGGGGAAGCGGGCGACCCGGGCGCCATCGGGGTCAGAAAGAACGGAGGTGACCGACTTGACTTCGACGAGACAGGGCGGAAAGTCGCCGGCATCTGCGGTCAGGAGGAAGTCGATGCGGCTGTCGCCGTAGGTGTACTCTGGTCTGACCTGGGTGTACGCACTGAACGGTGGCAGGTTGGTGATGTGTGTGCGCAGGAGCCTGCCGGGGAGACCGGTGTCGACGGAAACCCAGGTGTCGCCGTGGGCGACCATGGTCAGGGTTCCCACGGTTTTCTTGTCAGGACGGGGGTTGTAGGTAATTTCGGCTGGAATGCCCGGCGTGAGCAGTTCGGTCATGCGTCCGGAGGAAGCGACGTGAACGTGGGCAGTCGTTTCGTCCGGCAGCTTGACAAGGGCGACGAACCGGTTGAGTCGTTCTAGAAAGGTTACGCGCATGTGTTGGTCAGCGTCCATCCGAGGCCGAGTTCCAGTAGCTTGCCCTCGGACGGCACGCCCGTTTCGCGGTCCCAGCCCATCATGCTGTAGTAGGTCTTGAGCGCCTCGTTGATGCTTTCCTCAGGCACCGCCCGACCCTTCAGGGGGCCATTCTCGAAGGGCGTCAGGAAGCGACGGGCCAGCTTGTCGGTCTCATGGGTCAGGCCTTCGCGCAGGTTGAAGAGGCGGCTCAGGGTGTTGACCCGCTCGCCGACCTTCATCAACTCATACAGACTGGTCCGCCAGCCCGTGGCGGCCCGGATGAGGTCGGTCACCTGATCCATATTCCAGGGCAGGAACATGCAGTAGATGGCGCTGTTCTGCACGTGGCGCCAGTTGATGGTGTACATGACCATGCGGACCTTTTCGGGCGACAGGTCGGTGGTGGGCAGCGGCTTGTAGATGCCCAGGGGATGCAGGCCCCGGGTCGCCTTGGTATAACCGGTGTCGTGGAAGTTGTGCATGTGGTCGGCGCCCGTGGGGCTGACCATGTAGCCCAGGCCCAGGCCGTGCTTGACCCGGGGCTCGTGGGCCGGCAGTTCCTGCTTCTTGACGACCGGTGCGAGGGCGACGGCGTCCTCGCCGTAGCGCTGGGCCGCCCGGTAGGAGCCCAGGGCGAGGTGGTCGCCAAAGCCCTGGCGGTAGCCGATGTGCTCCAGCATGCAGAGCCAGGCGTCCACGTTACCGAAGCGCAGGTCGACGCCCTGCAGGTCATCTTGCGGAATCAGTCCCTTCTCGACGCACTCCATTGCCCAGGCGATGGTGGCGCCGCAGGAGATGGAGTCCATGCCCAGGGCGCCCAGCCGCATGTTGGCGTAGGCGATCGCCTCCAGGTCGTCGATGCCGCAGTTGGAGCCCATCATGCCAATCGTTTCATATTCTGGACCGCCGTAGTCAGGGTCGATCTCGTAGCGGCCGTGGCTTTCGGTGACCCGCTTGCACTTGACCACGCAGGCGAAGCAGTTCTCGGTTCCGGTCAGCAGCCCGGTATCCTTCATGGTCTGGCCGGTGATCGCCTGGGCGCCGGCATGGGCATCGGTGGTGAGGCAGGCCTCGGTGGGGTCGACCATGTTGTTGTCACCGTGGGGCGTGCGGCCGGGCCAGTGGCCGAACCGGAAGTTGAGCGTGGGCAGGTTGCCCTGCTGGCTGGAGCCCAGGGTGCCGCCGGCGGTGCCCAGTTCGCCGAAGCCCTGATACATGGGCTTCCCTTCGGTGGCAAGCCACTTGTTCATCTCCAGGATCTTCTTCATGTCGGCCACTTCGGGCAGCTGGGTGCCGCGCACCGCCACGCCCTTGAGGTTCTTGGAGCCCATGACGGCGCCCATGCCGCCGCGGCCCACGAACTCGTTCAGGTCGTTGGAGATGGTGGCAAACAAGACCTGCTTTTCGCCCGCAGGGCCGATTTGGGCGAAACGGACGCGCTGGTCGTTAAGTTCGGCGCGCAGCGCCTGCTCGGCGGGCTTGCACTCCAGGCCCCAGAGGTGGGCGGCGTCCCGAAGTTCAATTTCGCCATCTTTGATGTAGATGTAGACTGGCTTGTCCGAGGCGCCTTCGACGATGAGCGCATCAAAGCCGGCGCGACGGAGTTCGTTGCCCCAGAAACCGCCCGCCTCGCCGCCGCCGTAGCCGCCCGTGAGGGGCGATTTGGCGCCCACGGCGTGGCGGCCGCTGCCGGCGAAGGGCAGACCCGTGAGGGGGCCGCACGCGAAGATAAGCTTGTTGTCAGGGCCCAGGGGGTCGCAGCCGGCGGGCACTTCCTTGTACAGGAAGTAGGCGATGAAGCCGTGTCCGCCCAGGTAGGTGTGGTAGAACTCGTCATCGGGATGATCTACCGTGATTGCGCCGGTTGTCAGGTTCACGCGGGCGATGTTGCCGTGATACCCTTTGGATTCGAGTGCCATGGTTCGCAGTTCCCCTCCTTGTGGTCTAGCCGCCTTCCATTGGGGCGAGCAGCATGACTTCGTCGCCGTTATGCAGGACGGCTTCGTCGGGCGCCTGTTTGCCGTTGACGGCCACCAGTCCGACTTCTGCCCACGGAATGCCGCTGGCGTCGAGCATCATGCGGACGGTCGCACCTTCGGGCAGGTCCAGGGTGACCGGCGTCTGGCGGTACTGTTTCAGGTGCCCTTGCGCCCTGATGGTGACCTGCATGGCCAGTCATCCTCCTTTGTGTGAGTCCGGTACTTCGTATCCCTAAATATCATCATATCACAAAGATACGGGGGACTGGCAGAGGGCGGCGCAGCGGCGTTATGGCTGTGGTAGAATGTAGGCAAAGCTTGTCCGGAAAGGTGATGCCCGGTGTCAACCGTGAAGTTATTCCATACAGATGCCTACCGCACTGCGTTTACAGCCCAGGTGCTTTCCTGTGAGCCCGCCGGAGACAAATGGGACGTTATTTTGGACCAGACTTGCTTTTACGCCACCGCGGGCGGTCAGCCGAACGATTTGGGCATACTGGGCGGCCTTCAGGTGCTGGACGTGCGGGAGGATGAAGCGGCCGGGGCCATCGTGCATACGGTGAACGCACCGCTCGCGGGCGAGGTGCAGGGCGAGATCGACTGGCAGCGCCGCCTGGACCACTCGGAGCAGCACACCGGGCAGCATCTGCTATCGGGTGTGTTTGAACGGTTTATGGATGGCGAAACGGTCTCCTGGCACCTCGGCGCTGACAGTTGCACGGTTGACATCGGCATTGACGCGCTGACGATTCAGCAGGCCGAGCAGATCGAGTTGGAGTGCAACCGGGTGATTCGGGCCGGACTGCCCGTGGTCACCCATTTGGTCGACAAGGAAGGCGTGAAGGCCTTTCCAATGCGGAAGCCGCCCGCCGTGGAGGGCGACATCCGTGTGGTGGAGATATTGGGGTACGACTGGTCGGGCTGCGGCGGCACCCACGTGCGCTCCACCGGCGAGTTAGGGTTGCTGAAAATCAAGTCCTGGGAGAAGAACAAGAAGTTCATTCGGGTGGAGTTCCTGGTGGGCCAGCGGGCCATGCGGGACTACATGCGTCTCGATTTGGTGACCCGGGAGTTGGCCCGGTCGCTCTCCATTCATGTGCTGGACCTGCCGGGGTACGTGGACCGGTCCAAGGAGGAGACCTCGGGCCTCCGGAAGCAGTTGAAAATGGCCCAGGAGCGGCTCCTGGAGATCGAGGCAGCCGAACTGGTGGCCGAGGCCCGCAAGATTGGCGGCACCCGGATTGTGCGGCAGATCGTGGGCGCCCGCCCTGTGGATGAGGTAAAGCTGCTGGCCGCCAAGGTTGCGGCGCACCCGGGCACGGTGGCAATTTTCGGGACGAAGGGCGCCATGCCGCAGATTGTGCTGTACCGCTCGGTTGATTTGCGGCTCGATATGGGCGGTGTGATTCGCCAGGTGCTGCCGCTGATCGACGGGAAGGGCGGCGGGTCGCCCATTCAGGCCCAGGGCGCCGGGAGCCGTCCGGAGGCGCTGGAGCATGCGCTGGATGTGGCGCTGCAGAAGATTGGGGAGGCCCTGGTCGGGTAGCGGTCGGGATGAGCATGACGAAAGCGCCACTCGCTGGTCCGGGAGGGACTCGAGTGGCGCTTGTTTTTATGTAGGTTGGGCAGCTAGAGGGCCTTGGCCAGGGCGCCGCGCTGGGCCGGGAGCACCTGAGTCAAGAAGAGATGAACCAGGTCGGCATCAAACTGCGTGCCGGCCCCGGTCGCCAGGCGACGGGCTGCCTCGTTTCTGTCGAGCCCGCGGCGGTAAGGCCGGTCAGCTGTCATGGAGTCATAGGCGTCGCAGATGGTGATGATGCGGACGTCGAGCGGCAGGTCGGTGCCGCCGATGCCGTGCGGATAGCCCTGGCCGTCGTACCGTTCGTGGTGGAGTTCTACCACATGCAGCACGGGTGCGAGCACGGGGCAGTATCGGAGAATCTCGACGCCCACTTCGGGGTGGCCCTTGATGGCTGCCCATTCCTGGTCGCTCAGGGCGCCGGGTTTGTCGAGGATCTCATTGCCCACGCCCATCTTGCCCATGTCGTGCAGAAGGCCGCAGCGTTCGATGTGACGTACCTGGGCGTAGGGCAGATCGAGGGCCAGCGCG
>JARBUG010000223.1 GCA_029239785.1 Symbiobacteriaceae bacterium
GTTCCGTGTGCCGGGGCATGTTGCGCAGCACGCCCAGCCCGACCAGCCCCACAATCAGCACCAGCACGGCGGCCACTTCGAGGCGGGCGCCCAACCGGAGCCGCCGCCAGAGCCCGGGGCGGGGGTGGGAGCGGTCCTGCTGCCCGGCCGGCGTCGGCACCTCCGCCTGTAGGCGGCTCCAGACCCCAGGCGGAATGGCCAGCACTTCAGCCTGCTCATCCAGCGTCTCCCGGATTAGCTCATCTACCTGTTCAGGCATGCGGCCCACCTCCATCCACCGCTTCCGGCTCCCCGATCAGGCGGCCAAGGGCCGCCCGCGCCC
Source organism: Symbiobacteriaceae bacterium (assembly GCA_029239785.1). Classification (GTDB taxonomy): domain Bacteria; phylum Bacillota; class Sulfobacillia; order Symbiobacteriales; family Symbiobacteriaceae; genus JARBUG01. Next base: position 323 of record JARBUG010000223.1, read on the forward strand.
GGTGCAGCCACGACTTGACCGTGCCCTCCGGCACCTCCATGAGCGCCGCGATCTCAGCGACCGAACGGTCGTGGTAGTAGTGGAAGACGATCACCGTGCGCATCTGCTCGGGCAGGGTGCGAATGGCATCCCACAGCACCTGCCGCAAGACGGATCGATCCTGCGTATCCGGCACCACCGGCATCTCCGCAAGCACGAAGTCGCCGAGAAGGTGCTGCGCCCGCTCCCGCCCTGCGACCCGCCGGGCCTGCCGCACCACCATCCGATAGAGCCACGCCGAGAACGCCGCCGGCTCCCGCAGGGTGGCCAAAGCCCGGAAAGTCTGCGCAAACGCCTCCTGCATCACTTCCTCGGCCACGGCCCGGTCGCCGGTGATCAGATAGGCCGTCTGATAGACCTTGCGGGCGTAGTGCTCGTACAGGGTGGCGAACGCCGCACTGTCGCCTGACTGGCAGCGCCTGATCAACGCCCCATGATCCACCGGTCATCACCTCCTGCTTATATAGAGACGGCGGGCCGCATTCTGGTTGCAGGCATGTCCAACAAATGGTGCGAAGGGCGGACTGCCTTGCCAAACTGGTACTGCTTCGCTACAATATTTGGGGTGTGGGGCTACGTACATATGTATGAGAGGGGAATATTTTCGATGGAACGCAGTTTCGTCATGGTCAAGCCCGACGGTGTCCAGCGCGGCCTGGTCGGTGAAGTGATCTCCCGCTTTGAGCGCCGCGGCCTCAAGCTTGTTGCTGCCAAGCTGATGACCGTCTCCCGGGAACTGGCTGAGGAGCATTACGGCGAGCATAAGGCAAAGCCCTTCTTCCCCGGCCTCGTCAACTTTATTACCTCCGGCCCCGTCATGGCCATGGTCTGGGAAGGCCCGAACGCCATCGCCATGATCCGCAAGACGATGGGCGCGACAAACCCGGCCAACGCCGAACCCGGCACCATCCGGGCGGACCTGGCCTGCGACATGTCCTTCAATATCGTCCACGGTTCCGACGGCCCCGAGAGCGCCGCCCGTGAGATCGGCCTCTGGTTCGGCGAAGTCGGCGCTTCTTACGAGAAGGCTGTCGACAAGTGGGTTACCGGCAAGTAGATCTGATGTCACAAGGCCCGGTGGACCGCCACCGGGCCAACTTTTACCCCTGCGGGGTGGAGGGTGGCTGCTGCTGTGGCTGAGGCGCTGGCTGCGCCTTCACGGCCCGGGGCCCCGGAATGATCAACACTTGGCCCGGCGTGAGCTGGTAGGGCTCCGTCAGTTTGTTCGCCCTGGCAACCGCCCCGGGCGAGGTGTTGAACTTCTTGGCCAGGCGCCAAAGGCTGTCGCCCCGGCGTACGGTATAGATCACCTGCGACTGCTTCGGGAGCAGGGCGCAGGGCACGAAGACATCTACATAGCCATCCTTGGTGCCCGCGGCCATCTCGCCTGCGGTCGTCGGGCGGGCGCTGACCAGTCCACCAATATAGACCCGCCCCAACTCTTCGAGCCGGCTGTCGTTGCCGACGGCCAATACTTGATAGACATACATGGTCTGGGCGCCCGATGCCGCGGCGATCACCTCGCCCCGGCCGTCGCCATTCACATCATCGAGCGAGATACTGCGAAAATAGGCGTTCGGATAGAGTAGCGTCTGGCATAATAGGGAGAGACCCCCTTGCGTCCAGGCATATATCAGGACGTTGTCGCGCGTGCCCACGATGACCATGGTCGGTCCCGTCGGGTCGATCTGCCCGACCACCACCGACAGGCCGTCCTTTGGCAGCGTCTCCTCCCAGCCCAGGGCATAGGTGTCACCGGTCCAGTCATATACTTTTAGCTCGCGGCCGGCGCAGGCCACGATTTCGGGCAGGCCGTCACCATCGACATCGCCGGTTTCGACCAGGACCAGGCGGCCCAGACCGCCCCCGCGCCAACGGCGGTGATACTGGCCCCACGAACCCCCTTCGCCCTGGCCATCGTGATCATGCATGCTGCACCCACCTCGGTCTGCTTCCTATGTCATCAGCTTATGTAACCTGAAAGGCAGGCGTGAATCAAATGAATTCCAAGGCACAGGTCCGTTTGGCCATCATCGGCGGGACTGGCGTGTACGATCCGCGCATCCTGGCGGATATCCGGGAAGAGTCGGTTTCGACGCCGTACGGCGATGTCAATCTGCGCATCGGCACATATGAAGGGGAGGAAGTCGCCTTTCTGCCCCGGCACGGTGCGAAGCATTCCGTGCCGCCGCATCTGATTAACTATCGGGCCAATATCATGGCGCTCAAGCAGATTGGCGTCGAGCGGGTGATCGCGACCACGGCGGTCGGGTCGCTTAATAAGGCGATGAAGCCCGGCGATTTTGTGCTGGTCGATCAGTTCCTGGACTTTACGAAGAACCGGGCCGCCACCTTCTTTGAGGGCGGCGAGATGGGGGTCGTGCATACCGACTTTACCGAGCCGTATTGCCCGGAGTGCCGGGCGGTGCTGTCGCGTGCGGCGAAGGAGATCGGGATTACGGCGCACGATGGCGGGTGCTATGTCTGCACCGAGGGGCCGCGGTTCGAGACGCCGGCCGAGATTCGTATGTTCGCGACCTTCGGCGGGGACCTGGTGGGGATGACGAATGTGCCCGAGGTGACCCTGGCCCGGGAAGCGGGCCTCTGTTACGCCACTGTTTCGATGGTGACGAACTTTGCCGCGGGCATCAGCCCGCAGGCGCTGACGCATGAAGAGGTGCTTGAGGTAATGGCGGAAAACGCCGAGAACCTGAAGCGTCTGGTGATGGGGACGTTGACGGGGATTCCGCGGGAGCGGGGCTGCACGTGCGGGCGGTCGGCTGGGGCGATGAAGGTGTAGGTCTTGCTACCGGGCGGTTTCAATCGGTCAGCGCACCGCCCCCAACGGCGGAGTCAGGTAAAGGGCTACTGCCCCTAAGCTCGCCGCCGAACGGCACTTCGACCACCCCTGCCCGCCCGAAACCACAGAGCAACCGAGGCACTCAGCCACCCGGGCCCGCCCGCTCGGCCCAACACCACGCCACACCGTTCCCCAGCACCGGGTCCGGCCACCAACCGCCAGGTCCTAGCGGCGAAGGAACGTTGACCTGGTATACGTACTCCAGCGGACCAGGTGTTCTGTTGAGATGCGGCCCGGGTCCGGGGGCGGGGCGCCCAGGGCCCTAGACGGATGCCGCCAAGTGGCAGCCCCGGTCGTATCGCCCGGTCACCCGACTGGAAGGTCGGGGGCGGGTGGGGGTACCCTGAGCACCGTTCGAGTCGGAGTTTAGGGGCAGTAGCCCCCGACCCGACTCTCGCCGTTGGGGGCGGTGCGCTACCCGACTGGGGTGCTCACCCGGTTCCCCCAGCGGCGGACCCACCTGAGGGCGTACTGCCCCTTAACGCAGACTCGTGGTGCGACGGGTGCCCTCATCCGACACCGCACCAGCCTAGTGGAAGCACAGAGCGAAAGCCAAGCAAGGAGGCAGGAACGAACGTGAGCAAGGTATCCGTCTCCACCCTGCGTGACCCCGCCCTCGCCAGCGAGGGGCATCTCAAGATCAACTGGGTCCGCGCCCACATGCCGATTCTGAACCAACTAGAGAAAGAGTACAGCGCTACCAAACCCTTCGCGGGCCAGCGCATCGCCATGTCCATTCACCTCGAAGCCAAGACCGCCTACATGGCCATGGTCTTCGCCGCCGCCGGTGCCGACGTCTACCTGACCGGCTCCAACCCGCTCTCCACCCAGGACGACATCGCGGCCGCCGTCGCCGAAAATGGCGTCACCGTCCATGCCTGGCACGGTGCCACCTCGGAAGAGTACTTCGATCACCTCACAAAGACCCTCGAAGCCGCCCGCCCCACGCTCCTGCTGGACGACGGCGGCGACCTGACCTACCTGCTCCACACCACCCGCACCGACCTGGCTGAAACCATCATCGCCGGCTCCGAGGAGACCTCCACTGGCGTGCAGCGCCTCAAGGCGATGGACGCCGAAGGCGTCCTCCGTTTCCCCATGGTCGCCGCCAACAACGCCTATATGAAATACCTCTTCGATAATCGCTACGGCACCGGCCAGTCCACCCTGAACGCCATCATGCAGAATACAAACCTGACCGTCGTCGGCAAGACCGTCGTTATCGCCGGCTACGGCTGGTGCGGCAAGGGCTGCGCCATGCGGGCCAAGGGGCTTGGCGCCCGGGTCATCGTCACCGAAGTCAACCCCATCTCCGCCAATGAGGCGATCATGGACGGCTTCGACGTGATGCCCATGCGGGAGGCCGCGAAGCACGGCGACATCTTCATCACTGTGACCGGCTGCGAAAAGGTGATTACCGAAGAACATATTCGTGTCATGAAGCATAACGCCATCCTGACCAACTCCGGCCACTTTGACGTCGAAGTCTGGAAGCCCGACCTCGAAAAACTGGGCGGCAAGCCGGTCAAGGTGCGCAAGAACGTGGAAGCCTACACCCTGGAAGATGGCCGCAAGATCTACCTGATCGGCGAAGGCCGCCTGGTCAACCTGGCCGCCGGCGACGGCCATCCCGCCGAAGTGATGGACCTGTCGTTCGCGGTCCAGTTCCTGACCCATCTCTGGATCCTGGAGAACCAGGGCAAACTGCCGAAAAAGGCGATTCCCGTGCCGCTGGAGATCGACCGCCGGGTGGCGGAGACCCGCCTGCGGGCCCTGGGCGTCGAAATCGACGTGCTCACCGCTAGCCAGGCGGCCTACCTGGAATCCTGGAAAGTCGACTGATCATGGCACAGCTATTCGTCCCCCTGGCCGGCGCCTTCCAGAAGGCCGCCGGCTCGGGGTTCAATACATATGGCGAAAACCTGGACAGGCCCCATTGGCAGGGCTGCGAAATCGGCTTCTGCAACACTTTCCCCGACGTGCTGGGGGCGGTGTCGGAGGCGGAGTTTCACGACTGGATCATCGGGGTGCATCACCCCCTGTTTCTTGAGAAAGGGCCGCCCTGGACCCGCTTTCTCCACCCGGACGCAGGCGCCCGTGCAGAGGCGCTCAACGTGGCGGCCACGGCTGCCGTGGCGGCGCATCACCTGGGCGCCCGGTACATCCTCTATCACTATCCGTGGCCCTATTTGCAGGTGCCCGGGATCGATTACCGTAAGGATGGCTGGTACTTCACCGAGCCCCAGGCCGAGTTGCTCGAAGACTGGCCCGAGGCGAAGATGTACGACGTCAGCCGCCGCATCTTTGAACGGCTGGCGGAGGTCCAGGCGAAGGAGTCGATCCGAATCGTCTTCGAGATTGACGGTCCCAACCCGTACTTCTTCGATGGTGAGATGTATACTCGACTCTTCGAGGAGTTCCCGGACCTGTCGCTCTGTGTGGACACGGGGCGCCTCTCCTTCCTGGCCCGGACCCACGGGCAGGACCCGCTGGCGCTGGCGAAGCGGTGGCTGCCCTGGACGCGGCATCTGCATCTGTCTGCGGCCCGGTGGGATGAGAACGGCAAGGTAACCAACCACATCCCCGTGGCGCCGACCGACATGGCGGCAGAGGTCGCGAAAATGGTGGCGGCGGCGCAGCCCCGGGCGATCATCGTCATGGAGCACGATCCCCGCAAGGTCTCGCCGGAAGAGTTGGAACGGACCCACGAGTGGGTCACAGCGCTGGCCAAAGGAGTGCAGTAGATGGAACGCTTGCTGATCAAGGGCGGCACGGTGATCACCGTGACCGGTCGGGACGATGTGTACGAGAACGGCATCGTGCTGGTGGAAGATGGCCGCATCCGCTACGCGGGGCCGGCGAACGAGGCGCCGTCGATCGATTCGTCCATCCGGACGATTGATGCGACTGGCAAGATTGTGATGCCCGGCATCGTCAACACCCACTGCCATGCGGCGATGACGCTGCTGCGCGGCTACGCCGACGATATGCAGCTGATGCCCTGGCTCCAACAGAAGATCTGGCCGGCGGAGGACCGAATGACCGGCGTGGACATCTACTGGGGCTCGGCCCTCGGCGCCTACGTGATGCTGAGCGGCGGCATTACGACCTTCCTCGATATGTACTTCTTCGCCGATGATACGGCGCGGGCGATCCACGACACAGGCATCCGGGGGATCATCGCCCGGGGCGTGATTGGCGTGGCGGGGCCGGCGGCGGCTGCGGCGCGGCTGGAAGAGACCCGGGCGG
>JARBUG010000053.1 GCA_029239785.1 Symbiobacteriaceae bacterium
AATCGCACTTCTTACGAAGACTTGAAAGGGAGGGAACCGGATGGCAGGCGCCACTACGGGCAGTCGCCGCTCCAGCTCCGTCGCCCGGCGCCGCCACCAGGCGGCCCGTCGCCAAAAGTATCTGCGCCGCCGCATCACCCTGGGAGTCTTGCTCCTGGGGCTGGTGGTCGGGGCGTACTTCGGCCTTGACTGGGCGCTGACACGGTGGCTGGGCAGTCCCGAGACACCCAAGACCACAACCGAAACCATCGTGGAATTGGACTATACGCCCGAGGTGCTGATGCCCGTCGACTTCGACGGCGACAAGAAGCCTGATGCACAGGTGGCTGTAGGGCCGACAGTCGGCGGCGAGCGGAAGATCGCCCTGGTAACCGGCACGAAGGCGCCCTTCGCCCGGGTCGGCCCCGCCTATGGAGTGGCCGCGTTCCCCCTCGAGTTTATGGACCTGCCCGGGGCCAAGGGCGTCCTGGTCCTGAAGGGCAAGTTCGCCTCCCCAGGTCAGCCGCAGAAGGTGGATGTGCCCGGTGGCGGCCAGGCCACGGTGGCGGCTGGCGGGGAGCCGGACTTCCGGGCCTGGCGGGCGGACAAGGAGAAGGGCCTGGTCTCCGTCGACTACTACGCCCTGTCAGCCCCGGTTAACCCGGGTGCCGACATCGTCGTCGACAAGTACATCAATGCGCTCTGGTTCTACAAGGACGGGAAGTTGGCGGCCACTTACCGGGTGGCGACAGGCAAGTACCTGGACGGGCCGGCGCCCTCCGCCGCCAACCAGGCGCAGAACTACATCACCCCGCTGGGCAAGTATCAGATCACCAATTTGCAGGTCAACCCGACGTATCACAAGACCGGCATTGCCGGGGGCGACAAGAATAACCCGCTGGGCACCCGCTTCCTGGGCTTCAGCGTCTACAGCGGCGACGGGGCCAACGTCTGGGCAATCCACGGCACCAACCAGCCGGAACTGATCGGCCAGTGGGTCTCCGACGGGTGCATCCGCCTGCAAAACAGCGACGTTCAGAAGCTATATGAGCAGGTCAAGGAAGGCATGACGCTGGAGATTCGCAGTTCCAAGCCGCAGGTGTAAGCAAAAGGCGCCATCCAGGGTCCTTCAGAGGACTCGGATGGCGCCTTCTTTGTTGCGTCACTTTATACGGGCGGCACGGCGTGCTTCTTCTGCGGCCAGGGCTGCTTCTTGGTGGTGTACAGGTCAAACCGCTGCTCCAGCTCCGTGCGCAGCCGGTCAAACGGCACGATGCCATCGACGATCAGCTCCGACGCCAGCCGGTAGATGTCGATATCCTCCCGGTACTCAGCCCGGAGCTGCTCGACAAATGCCTGCCGCTCGGCTTCAGGCTTCTCGGCGATCTTGTTGGCGAAGACCGCGTTGACCGCAGCCTCGGGCCCCATCACGGCGATGGAGGCCGTGGGCAGGGCAAGGGTGCAGTCGGGCTCAAAGGCGGGGCCGGCCATGGCGTAGAGCCCGGCGCCATAGGCTTTGCGGACCACCACGCAAATCTTGGGCACCGTCGCCTCCGAAATGGCGGCGATCATCTTCGCACCGTGCCGGATGATGCCCTGCCGCTCCACCGCCGTGCCGATCATAAAGCCGGGCACATCGGAGAGGAAGAGCAGCGGAATTGCAAAGGCGTCGCATAGGGTGACGAATCGGGCCGCCTTGTCGGCGGAGTCGACAAATAACACGCCACCCTTCACCCGGGGCTGGTTGGCCACAATGCCCACCGGGCGCCCCCCGATGCGGGCCAGGCCCGTGATCAGCTCTGGCGCGAAGAGCTTTTTGATTTCGAAGAAGGAGCCGGCGTCGGCGATGCGGTCGATCAGTTCGTACATTTGGAAGGGCGAATTCTGGTTCTGGGGGATGATCTCGGCGATGGGGCGCCCCGGCGCCGGCTCGGCGGGCGCTGCAGCCGGCGCCGCCTCGCCGCAGTGGCTCGGGAAGAAGGCGAGGTAGCGCTTCGCAGCCGCGATCGCCTCCTCCTCCGTCTTGACCAGCATATCGCCGCAGCCGGAGACGGAGCAGTGCATGCGGGCGCCGCCCATCTCCTCCAGCGTTACCTTTTCGCCGATCACCATTTCTGCCATACGGGGCGAGCCCAGGTACATGGAGCTGTTGCCTTCGACCATGATGACGATGTCGCAGAAGGCGGGTATGTAGGCACCGCCCGCAGCGGACGGGCCGAAGAGCAGGCAGATCTGCGGAATCAGGCCGGAAAGCTTCACTTCGTTGTAGAAGATGCGCCCGGCGTGGCGCCGGCCCGGGAACATTTCGACCTGGTCGGTAATGCGGGCGCCCGCCGAGTCGACCAGGTAGAGCAGGGGCACCCGGAGCCGCTCGGCCGTCTCCTGAATGCGGAGGATCTTTTCGACGGTGCGGGCGCCCCACGAGCCCGCCTTGACCGTGGAGTCGTTGGCCATAATCGCCACCGGGCGCCCGGCCACGCGGCCCAGGCCCGTCACGACACCGTCGGCGGGCAGATCGGGGGCCAGATTGTTGGCGAAGAGCCCGTCTTCGACAAAACTGCCTTCATCCGTCAGCAGGCGGATGCGCTCCCGCACGAAGAGCTTGCCGGATTTGGCGGCCTGCTCGTGGTACTTAGGTGCGCCACCGGCCCTGATTTTCGCTTCCTTCTCCTTGAGGTCCCCTTCCAGGCTCACACTCTTTCCCCCTTTGGACACTCACATCTCCCATGTGGATCTATCTCTGTATTAGCGCAGGGCCCGCATGGACCGTTCGATTTCGTCGATGGCCTGGTGTTCGGCGCCCAGCGCCCGCCGGAGGCAGGCGGCCAGGGCGGTTCGCTCTTCTTTGGTTTCGATGCCGTTTCTCCCCGGGAACGGGAGGACTGCCATCGCTTCGCTGAGCGCGCTGGCCACCTCGGCGTAGCGCCGGGCAGCAGCGGCGAGCGGCGGAGCTTCCGGGTACCGGGCCGCCAGGTCGGTCAGGTAGGCCGTCGCCTCCCGGCGGGCTGCAGCCAGAACCAACAGATTGTAGCTGTGACCCAATCCCGGCTGCGCCCCGTGCAGGGGCAGCGAGGAACTGAGCGTGGAGATCCAGAACTCGTAGGCGCCCTTGCCGTGCTGGAGCCACATATCGCGGCCTGCCGGCGCCCAGAAATGCTCGATGGCAAAGCGCAGACTGGCCACCTCGGCCCGGCGCCGTTCGAAGGCAGGCGCCAGGTCGAGCAGAGCAATCGCCTCGGGCCGGGTCCAGTTGCCGTGGGCCGCCGGGGGCCAGTCGCCCTCAGCCATCCAGGCGGGCTCGGTCTCCCCGGCAGACGCCATCGTCAGACAGGCCAGCCGCTCCCCGTCGTACCCCACCACCAGGCCGTACTCGGGAATCTCCATCAGGTCAAAGGCGATGGCTGGCAGGCCCCGGTCGATCGACTCCCGAATCCGACCCAGCGACTCGTCACGGTCGGTGCTCCGTCTGAACCAGGCGCCCAGGTTCTCCCACAGCGGGAACTGCTCGTGAAAGTTGATTTCGAACGGGGCGCCTGGGGAGAAGACCAGGTCCAGCGTCAGCCGGAAGGCCAGCCCCGAGGCGCCGAGTATGTAGGACTGAGGTAGGTCGCGTCCCGCGGCCGCCAGGAGGGCGCCAAGGGCGCCTCCCAGGGAGACATCGTGGCGGCGGAACCGGATGCCGGGCAGGAGCTTAACGACCACGGTACTCGGGCGGACGTTTCTCGGCGAAGGCCCGCAGCCCTTCCTGCCGGTCCTCGGTCGGCAAAATCGACTGGTACGCCTCCCACTCCAGCGCCAGCCCCGTCCCGAGGGCCAGTCCGCCGTTGATCGCCCGCTTGGCCGCCCGCACGGCCAGGGGGCCCTGGGCGGCAATCCGGACCGCCATCTCCCTGGCGGCAGGCAGCAGTTCCTCCCGGGCGACTACCCGGTTGACCAGCCCGATGCCCAGGGCCTCAGCCGCCGTCAGCTTGCGGGCCGTGAAAATCAGCTCCTTGGCCACCGCCGGTCCGACCAACTGGGGCAGGCGAATGCAGCCCCCCGCCCCCGGAATAATCGCCCACGAGACCTCGGTCAGGCCAATCTGCGCATCCTCGGACATCAGCCGGATGTCGCAGGCCAGGGCCAGTTCGCAGCCCCCGCCGAAGGCCATGCCGTGCACGGCAGCAATCACCGGCATGGGCAGCCGTTCGTAGAGCGTAACGGTCTCCCGGAGCAGGTGGACCATCTCATAGACCTGGGCGTCGCCCATGCCTTGCCGTTCTTTCAGGTCGGCGCCGGAGCAGAAGGCCTTCGACTCGCCCCCATGTACGATGACAGCCCGCACATCGGCAGCTGTCGCAAGGAGAGCGGCGGCTTCCTTCAACTCCTCCACCACCTGGCGGGAGAGGGCGTTATACCGCTCCGGATTGTGGAGCGCCACTTCTGCCACGAAGCCTTCGCGGCGCACATGAACCCGCTTCGCCGTCATGATGCTAAATCACCCCATACCCCCGAAATACGCGCAGAGCCGTCAGTGTAGACTCCAGCGGCGCACCTTCCTCGGCCGGCCAGGAGCCGTCCTCCTGCTGCAGGTCGGCCAACTGGGCCAGCAGCCGCACCACGGGCAGGACAAACTTGCCCCCGGCCCCGACCTCCAGGGCACAGGCTCCGCCCCAGGCCCGGTCGGCGGCGCTCCGCTCCCGGTGCAGGAGCGTTTGCAGCGCCCAGGTCACCTCGTGGGCGCCCGCCCCGAAAAGCCGGTAGAACGTGGTCCAGGTCAGGGCCAGCGTCTGCACCGGAATGCCGCTCCCGGTCGGGTCGACCGCCAGCGCCCGTCGCAGCCAGGCGGCGCCACGGTTGAGCGGGTCCATATGCTCAGGTTCGAGGGTCGTAATCGTAAAGAGGGCAAGGGCCGTCAGATACCTCGGCTCCGCCCAGGGCCCGGCCAGCGCCGCTGCTTCCTCGGACTCCGCCCAGGAGCCATCGGGCCGCTGGGCCCGGCGCAAGAATGCGACACCCCGGGAAGCCATGGGCGACCCAGCCAGCGGCGGCAGATCCTTCATCTGATGAAGCAGGAGGCAGGTCGTATCGATACTGCTGGGACCGCCCGGCACCTGGCGTGCCGCAAAGCCGCCATCCGAGTTCTGAAGCGCTTCCAGCTCCTTGACCACTTCCCGGGACGGCCCCACCGCCCCGAAAATCCCTTCAAGCCTTGCCACATCCCGCATAGCGCCGTGGGCCAGGACATACGCCCTGGCCCTTTCCGCGTCAACCCGAATCGGGGAGAGTTCAACAACTGCCACTACCGCTTCTACTCCTCCACTTCGATCTCCATGCGCAGGAGGGCGGCCGCAAAGGTCTTTCCCAGGTTGTCACTGCGCAGCGACCTGGGCGCTCCGCCCCCGAGTGCGCCATGTACCAGAAACTTCAACGCGTGGACGTTCGGTACCTCCCACATTTCCACCGGTCCGCTGGCCACCGGTCGGAAATAGGCGGTCACCTTCTCCTTGGTCACGTGCCGCCGAATCAGCCCCCAGGCCCACTCATCGTTGGCGAACAGCGAAATGTCGGATGCGTCGCCCTTGTCGCCCGACCGGGCGTGACAGAGATCAAGCAAGCGTACTTTCACTTACTCCACCCCCCACTGGGCCGCGGCGGCGACCTCGACCTTGGCGTACGGCTCAATCAGTTCCCGAGGAATCAACGTCGACCAGAGGCCCATCAACTCCCGGGGCTGGGGCGTGCCCGCCACCGCCGAGGCCGTGGGCGGCCCAGAAAGCAGCAGGGGCGGGAACTCGCGTGCCAGCACCTCGCAGTCACGCTTGCTCGCCGTCCGAATGGCGATGCGAAGGCGGACTTCGTTAATTTGATCCTCATCCACCGGTTCCGGCGCCAGGGCGCCCCAGAGCGAGTTGATGCCGATATACTCCACGTGCATCTCCTGGGGCTTCACGCCCTGCATCTCCAGCCGCTTTGCGATGATCTCCGCCGCCCGCTTCGCCTTGGCGTAGGCCTTGGGCCAGCTAAAGGAGATGTACCCCTCGCCCATAAAGCCATCGGCGTAACCGAGCAGCGCCTTCAGGGTAGGCGGAGCCGGGCGCCCCACCGTGCCGCTCACCCGGACCCGGTTCTCGCCCACCTGCTCCAGGTGGGTAGTGGTCAGGTCGCAAATCACATCCGGTGTGATGTAGGTGGTCGGGTCGTGAATCTCGTACAGGAACTGCTCCTTGACAGAGCGTAGCGTTACGGCGCCGCCGGTCCCCTCGGGCTTGGTCAGCACGAAACTGCCGTCCTCGCTCACTTCCGCCACCGGGTAGCCGATGCGCTCCAGGTGGGGCACATCTTCCCAGCCAACCTGGAGATTGCCGCCCGACACCTGGCCCGAGCACTCCATCAAATGCCCGAGCATGATGCCCTGGGCCAGCTTATTCCACTCCTCCCGCCCCCAACCGAACTCGTAGAGCAGGGGGCCGAGGAACTGGGCTGTGTCGGTGGTCCGCCCGGTAATCACCACGTCGGCGCCCTGCCGGAGCGCATCGGCGATCACATTCGCCCCCAGGTAAACCGAAGCGAAAAGCACCCGTTCACGCACGTCGCCCAGTGCCTGCCCAGTCTCCTTATCCTGGAAGGTCACGCCCTGTGCAGCCAGCTCATCCAGCCGGTCGTAAATGTCGTCGCCGGTCACACAGGCAATTTTCAGGTCGCCGAGCCCCAATTCCCGAGCCACGGCAGCCACAGCCCGGGCCGCCCCTGCCGGGTTAATGCCGCCGGCGTTGGTAATCAGCTTGATTCCCTTCTCCCGGCAGATCGGCAGCAGGTTCCGCATCATCGGAACCACATCTTTGGTATACCCCTGCGTGGGGTCTTTCCGACGCCCCTTCTGCAAAATGGCCAGCGTCAATTCGGCCAGCGTATCAAAACTGATATACTTGACGTCGCCGTACCGGGCCACGTCCAGCACGGGCAGCAGGCTATCCCCGTAAAAGCCCTGCCCGGCGCCAATCCGTACAGTTCGCACTTACAGCCCGCCCCCTACTCGAAATCGACGACCAGGTCACCATCGTTAATGAAGTCGCCTTCCTTGCAGACGACCGACTTCACCACGCCATCCGCTTCCGATGTAATCGGAATCTCCATCTTCATCGATTCGAGAATCAGCACATCCTGGCCGGCCGTCACCTTGTCACCCGGCTTTACGAGCACCTTCCAAACCGTCCCCGCCATGTTCGACCTGACGCTCATCGCTATATACCTCCCCAGGTTATATCAGCACCCCAACTGCTTCGCTATGACAATTCGCTGAATTTCGCTGGTTCCTTCTCCGATTTCGGTCAATTTTGCGTCGCGCCAGAACCGGGAGACGGGGAAGTCCTCCATGTAGCCCGACCCGCCGTGAATCTGAATCGCCTGGTTTGCGGCCCGGGTGGCAGCTTCGGAAGCGAACAGCTTCGCCATGGCGCCTTCCCGGGTAAAGGGCCGGCCCTGGTCCTTCAGCCAGGCGGCCTTTAGCACCATCATGCGGGCCATTTCGACTTCCATGGCCATGTCGGCCAGCTTGAACTGAATCGCCTGGAACTTGGAGATGGACTGGCCGAACTGCACCCGCTCCTTGGCGTACTTGAGCGCCGCATCCAGCGCCGCCTGTGCGATGCCCACCGCCATCGCCCCGATGGAGATGCGCCCGCCGTCCAGCGTCACCATGAACTGCCTGAAGCCCTCGCCTTCGCTGCCCAACAGGTTCTCGGCCGGCACGTGTACGTTGTCGAAATAGAGTGGGCGGGTATCAGACGCATGCAGCCCCATCTTCTCGTAGGCGGGTCCAATCGAGAAACCCTCGGTCGGGTTCGGCACGATCAGCGCGCTGATGCCCTTGTGCCCCTTGCCCGGCGCCGTCACCGCCGTGCAGACGATATAGCGGCAGTAATAAGCGTTTGTAATGAACGACTTGGAGCCGTTGATGACATAGTGGTCGCCTGCGCGCACCGCCGTGGTTCTGGTACCGGCCGAATCGGAACCGGCGCCGGGCTCAGTCAGGCCAAAGGAGGCCAGCGATTCGCCGCGGGCGGCTGCGGGCAGCCACTTCTGCTTCTGCTCCTCGGTGCCGAAGTAGTAGACCGGCCCCATGCCAATCGAGCAATGCGCCGCTAAAGTGATGCCCAGCGACGCATCCGCCCGGCTGATCTCCTCCACGGCCAGGGCGTAGCTGACGGTGTCGCCCCCCATGCCGCCGTAAGCTTCGCTGAACGGTATGCCGAAGAACCCCAGCTTCCCCATCTGCTTCACCAGTTCCAGCGGGAACTCCCCCGTTTTGTCCCGCTGGCCGGCCCCGGGCGCCACCACCTCGTCGGCAAACTCCCGGGCCAACTTGGCAATCGCCGCCTGTTCCTCTGTCAGGTCAAAGTTCAGCCCCATACTTTCTCCCCTCCCCGCACGCTCTCCCCACGTAAGGCAATCTGATTTGATGTATTATACGTGCTTATTCGTATCATCCGACCACGATTCCTGCCCGCCGTGTGACAAAATGTTATGCCTCCACCGCATTTAGTGTCACATGACAAGTCGGGAGGGGCGACGGCATAGCCATAGGTGAATGAAGGCTGCCACCGGGAGGTGGATTCTGATGTTTGGTGCAAACGCCCGGCAACTTGCTGTGGCTTCGCTGACCGAGGCCGGTGACACGGCTGCGCCGCTGCAGGCACGGATTGGCCCGCCGCTGCAAGGGTATGTACTGATCACCGGCGAAGGCACCGACTGCCGCGTCACTGTCTATTTGCAGCGGGGCGATGGCGGTCCCGCCATCGTGCTGGCCGGGGATATGGTCTGGCTGCAGACGCAGACAGAGAAGGCGGCGGAGTCGCACGAGCCGGAGCAAGCGCCGGAACCAGAACAGGCCCCGGAACGGGCGTCGGAACCGGTCCCGGCGCCTGGGCAAGAGGAGCCGGCCGAAATCGGGTTCAAGCTCTACCCGGAGCCTGCGACGCCCGTTACGGCCATTCCGGCCCATAAGATCGAAGTGCTCGTAACCCCGGTGGCCGAGAGCGCCGCTGCGGGTCCAGGCAGCGCCCCCGGTGACGCCCCCATCCCCTTGATCTCCCGGCACCCACTGGCCCCCCGGGCCAGTGGCATGGCCCGGGTCGACGCGGCACTTGGCAGCCTGTCCATCGCCGCCCGGGGCCTCCCTTCCCCGACGCACCTGGACCCGTCCTTCAATACGTACCGCGCCTGGCTGCTCAATCAGCGGGCCGGCACCCGCGAGCCCCTGGGCCTGCTGACCCGCGCCTGGGGTGACAACTACCGCCTTACAACCACCGGGGACCTCCCACTCAGCCACTTTGACGCGCTCATCATCACCGCCGAGGACCGACGGGCCGACGGAACACACCAAAACGCACCCCAGGTATTGTTCGGCACCTATCAGTAAAAGCAGAGAACGCCGCCCCGACCCGGGCGGCGTTCAGCATCAGTAGCGTCGTGACTTCTGCAAAAGGCCTGCGGCTGTGAATCCGAGAAACGACGCCACAGCCATCCATGCAAAAACGTCTCCCAGCACTGCGTAGGGCGTGACCACCCCATGGCGCGGCACCTGAGCGACCATCGTCCGGTCATCGGTCGTCAGAAAATCATCCATCACCGCCACCGGGCGCCCCAGATAGTCGTATGCCGCCGAGAGCCCGGCTCGCGTGTGCCGAACAAGCGACATGCCGTTCTCCACCGCGCGCATTCGCGCCATCTGCGTATGCAGCGGATCGATCTGCCGCCAGTCAGCCGCAGGCACGAGCATGATGTCTGCCCCGGCCTGCCCCGCTTGGCGGACGTACGCCGGGAAGTCCAGGTCCCAGCAGATGCTGCTTGCCAGGCGGCCCAGAGGCGTATCCGCCAGGGCCACCTTGCCGTCGCCACGGACCGTTCCTTCCAGCAGGTTGGCGTTGTTCTTCCAGTACTCCCAGGCCACTTCTCCATCTGGCGTCAGAAGGATCGATTTGTTGATCGCTTTCTCACCAGCAGGCTCGGCGTAGGGCGAGATTAGCAGGTAGATCGACTCTTCCTTTGCCACCTGAGCGGCCCGCCGAACCAGTGCCGGCTCGGCCTGCTGCTCAATCATGGCGCTCGCCTCAGCCCACACCACAATGGCAGCGCCGGCCCTGGCCTCACGCACTGTAGCAGCGAAGAGGTCATCTATGTGCTTTGCATCATCTCCCGCAAAGGGCTCTCCCTCGTACCGGTAGTCGAAGCCGCTCAGCGACGCCACCCGGACCGTTCCGCTCTGCGGCGGGAAGAATGCCGGCCCGCGCGGAGCCTGCCGCCCCACCGATCCCTCCATGCGGCCGGCCATCAGCAGCGGCGAAAAGAGCGCCAGCCGCAGCCCGCCACCAAGCAGGACCAGCGTGATGACCGAGGCGGACACCAGCACCCCACGCCCGACCCGTCGCCACTCCATCTCCAGTTCCCACGCCCAGTTGCTGACGCCGGCCAGCCAGGCAACCAAAAAGCTGATCCCATACATCCCCGTTACCGCAGCCACCTGCAGCAAGGGAAGGTTGTCAGTCTGCGACACGGCAAAGGAACCCCAGCCGCCCATCGGATTGAGCGTTGCGTTAAGATACTCGAGTGTCACCTGCGCCAGGGGAAAGACGAACGTGCTGGCGAACCCGGTCAGGCGCCCGCACAGCCACCGGTCAACGATGTAGGGAAGATTTGCGGCAAGCCCCAGCACCGCAACAAAACCTACCTGACCAACCCGCCCTCCCGGTACAAAGGAAGTCGGAATCACGCCGTCATACCACAGGAAGAACACCACACCGTGCACGACAGCCCCGATGACAAGGCCCCAGAAGGCCGGCTGACTACGCAGGAAACGGATCAGAAATACCGGGGCCAGCCAAGCCGCCATGGGGATGATCCACTTGCCCTGGGAGAACAGGAGAAGCACTGCTGCGATGATGAGCCAGAGGTAGCGCAGTGGGTCCTTCTTCATATCCGCGCCTCCTGTCGGAATTCACTTTCCGGAGAATTCCCTGGAGAGTCGCAGACTCCTGCCCCGGTACGCACAGAAGCCGCCCATCGGGCGGCTTCCAAGCTTTTATACGTCCTCGTCCTCGCCCGGCGAGGTTTCAGCGTCCTTGAACATCTCCTGCCACTGGGGCAGCGAAAGCCGCACGTCGCGCGGCTTCGACCCCTGGTGCGGCCCAATGAAACCGCGCTCCTCCATCATGTCAATGAGCCTTGCAGCCTTGTTGTAGTTGCAGCGCAGCCGGCGCTGCAAAATGGAGACCGAGGCCTGCCCGTGCTCGATGACAATACGCACCGCCTCCGGGAAGATCGCGTCCGCAGCTGAGGAAGGCTCCACGCCTTCGCCGGCGCCGCCGCCCGCGCCGCCCCGGTTCTTGCCACCGCTCACATCAACTGCGACTTCTTCGGCCGTGTAGACCGGCTTCGCTTGCGACTTCACAAACTTGACCAGTTCCTCGACCTCTTTTTCGCCGATGAAGGCGCCCTGCGCGCGGTGGGCCTTGGAAAACCCGGCGGGATGGTAGAGCATATCGCCCCGCCCCAGCAGCCGTTCGGCGCCCGCGTAATCCATAATGACGCGCGAGTCGACCTGCGACGAAACCGCAAAGGCGATGCGGGAAGGAATGTTCGCCTTGATCAGGCCGGTAATGACGTCGACACGGGGCGACTGGGTGGCGATAACCAGGTGCATGCCGCAGGCGCGGGCCATCTGTGCCAGCCGGCAGACCGAGTCTTCCACGTCGCCCGGGGCGACCATCATCAGGTCGGCCAGTTCGTCAACAAAGATCAGAATGTAGGGCAGGGGCTTCCGCGGGTTCTCCGGGTCCTCCCCGGGATCGTCGAGGCACATTTGGTTGTACTGCTGGATGTTTCGGGCGCCCGCCGCCGCGAATAGTTCGTAGCGGTTCTCCATCTCCTTGACGGCGCCCTTCAAATAGCCGGCCGCCTTCTTCGGATCGGTGATAACCGGCGCCATCAGATGCGGAATGCCGTTGTAAGTCGAGAGTTCGACCATCTTCGGGTCGACCATGAGCATTTTAACCTCATCGGGCCGGGCCTTGAACAGCACCGAGCAGATGATCGTATTCATACAGACCGACTTGCCCGAACCTGTTGAACCTGCGATCAGCAGGTGGGGCATTTTGCCCAGGTCGCCGACCACCGGGTTGCCGGCGTTATCCTTGCCAAAGGCCACCGTCAGCTTCGAACCGCTGTTCAGGAAGGGCGGCGTCTCCATCACCTCACGAAGGGTGACGGATTCCCGAACCTTGTTGGGCACCTCAATGCCCACCGCCGCCTTGCCTGGAATGGGCGCCTCTATGCGAATGTCCTCCGCTGCCAGGGCCAGGGCCAGGTCGTCTGCCAGAGAGGTGAACTTGTTGACCCGCACCCCTTCACCGGGCTGAAGCTCGTACCGGGTCACGGCCGGACCGGGGCTGATTTCAACCACCCGGGCCTCGACGCCGAAAGTCTTGAGCGTCCGTTCAAGGAGTTCTGCCCGGGCCAGATGGTCCTGCTTGTCCTGGCTGGGCTGCTTGGGCGGCTTCGGCAGCATGCCCAGCGAGGGCAGCTGGTAGGACGGCCCCAGCGAGTCCGGATCAAGGCCCAACTGGCCTTTGGCGTCAGGCACCAGCTTGGCCGGGGGGATCTCTTCCTTTTTGGCGTGCTTATCTGTGGCGGCCTGCACAGACTTTGCGGCCCGGCCCGCCAGATCGGTCGCCTCATGGCTAACCGGCGGATGGGCTTCAGCACGCCTGATGATCGGCTCTCGCCGCTCCGGGGCCGGGGCGGTGGTTGCCGCCGCCTCAGCGCTGCCCGCAGGAGACGGTGCTTCGGGAACTCTGACCACAGGCGGGGTGCCAAGCGTGTTGTACTCCTCCGTCACGGCGGCCTTGCGCCGTCGCACCGGCTCCGGGGCCGCGGGTTCCTCGACCGCTTCCTTGGGCGCCCGGGCGGGGCGCGTTTTGACCAGCTTGTACATGTCAACGGCCGCGCCCTTGGCCCCTCGGGCGCCGTCGAACAGCTTCTCCTGCAGCCACACAACCACGCCGCCAAGCGTGATCTCCGTATTCAAGACGATGCCCACCAGCGCACTGGTGATCATCACTACGTAGCGGCCGTTCCGCCCGAAGACCGTGGTCAACGGAGCGGTGAGGGCCCAGCCAATCAGCCCGCCCCCCATGCCCTCCAGGGCATACTCCAACTCACCCCCGTTGGGATGCTCCGGATACTGCCACACCTGGAATAGAATTTGCACCGCGCACAGCACCAGCAAAAGCCCCCAGGCACGGCGCCCCCAGACAAAGGGCCTGCGGTGGAAGCGTAAGTAGACCAGGTATGTGCCCAGCCAGATGCAGATGCCCGAAAGGAGCCACGCTCCGGCGCTGCCCGCCAGCGTGGTCAGCCCCTCGCCCAGGATCTCACCCAGGGCGCCACCCCCCCACCCCGCCAGGGCCAGGACAAACCAGGCGCCGGCAGCGATGAGCAAAAGGCCTGCCACTTCCTGGCCAACATCGCTCTCGCGTGCTGCCGTAGGTGGCGAAGGTCGGTTCTGTCTGGATCGCACCCGTCTGTCTTCCACGAGCGCAACCTCCCATTTCTGTTGGCGAAAGGCCACCAAGTTTACTTGTTCAGTATACCACATGACACGGGATTGCGGGAGAATCAGGCGGATGTGGAAAGCCGCGCCAATGGGAGACAGCGCAACATACAGAGAGGCCGGAGTGCTCGTTCACGAGCCTCCGGCCTGTGCTTTCCCATTACCGCCCTTTTTGGCAATCGCCGCAGACGCCGTAGAATTTGGCTACGTGGTCGCGAATTTTGAACCCAGTCTTCCGTTCGATCGCCTGTTCCAGGCTGTCGAGCAAGTCATCTTCAAATTCGATGATCTTCCCGCACTCGGTGCAGACCAGATGATGATGATGATGCGATTCCTCATCGGCGATTTCGTACCGGGCCCGGCCGTCGCCAAAGTCCATCTTCCGGAGGACGGCGATCTCTTCCAGCAGTTCAAGGGTGCGGTAGACCGTGGCGATACCGTTGTTGGGGTATGTCTCTTTCAGCATGCCGTACACGTCGTCTGCCGAAAGATGGCGCCCTTTGTTGATCAGGAAGATGGAAATGATGGCCCAACGCTGAGGCGTCATTTTGTGGCCGCGCTCGAGCAACCGGGTGTAGATATCTTTCAGAAGCAGAGGCACAGGCGTCACCCTTTCGTTCTCAGCGACTGAGACTCACAACGCTGACTGAGACGCTTTCTTATTCGGGTGACGAACCTGTTATTCCTGCCTGTGCCTGCGCTATTCTCAGCAATTTCTCAGGTTCTACGAAAGATTGATTACCATTCCCGGCTGCCACCTGGGGTCCAGATAATCCTGCGGGTCGGTGGAAAGGAGCCTCTGCAGCGTCCCGGTGCCGTTCTGGCCTGGCAGCACCTGCATCAGGCGCCCTTCCACCACCAAATCAACCGTGGCGGGGGCCGCCGGCTCCAGCCCCTCAATGACCAGATCGACAGGCATGGCTGTCCAGAGGATGGAGGCGCCCAGTTCGCTCACTGGACCACCGCCTCGCCGGCGCCTTTCTTGTCAGCAATCAACTTCCGCAGCCGAGTCACCGCAGAAGAGAGACCGCCAACCTCGTCCATCAGGCCGTACTTTACGGCATCGCGGCCGACCACGACGGTGCCAATATCCCGAGCCAGTTCGCCGGTCCGGAACATCAGCTCACGGAACTGCTTTTCACTTACCTTGGAGTTCTCGACCACAAACCGGATCACCCGGTCCTGCATTTTGTCCAGGTACTCATACGTCTGCGGGACCCCGATACTTACCCCGATGCACATACTGTGGACCGCGTGTAAAAGCACCTTCCAAGGTGCTTGCTGTCTCCGTTTCAGCCGCCGAGGCGGCTTCGACGATGGCCTTGATCTTGACGTTGACGGCGACTTCCATGGTGTCGTCGAAGACGTTCACTCGCTCGACGACCTGATTGAGTAAGAACTTCCGCTGATGGGCCGGCGCGTTTTTGAATGCGGTTGCCCAATGCGGCAGGATTTCGCTAAGCCGATGAAGGGTATCCTCCTCCACCATCTTGGCGGAGCGGTGCTGGTCCAGTTCACGGAGTTGGGCCTCGGCCGTGGTCAGCTTCTCCTCGATCTCGGTCAGCTGCTCCTCAATGATGTTCAGGGGGATGCGGGTCTTCTTCCCCGTGATAGCCAGGTTGAGCTGATCGGTGTAGTAGGTCCGCTGGGCGGTCAGGCTTTCGACCTCTTCCTTGAGGGCTTCCAGGCCGCTTTCAGCCTGGGTAGCGCTGGCTTGGTAGGATTCGGCGACCTTCGCCTTGACCTGCTCGAAGTCGAACTGGCCGAACCACTGGTCGACGATGTTCAGGACCGCATCTTCGATGAGATCCTTTCGCCAGTAACCCTTTGTGCCCCCGCAGCTAGACTGAGCGCCGCGCTTGTGGTTGCGGCACATGTACCCTTCGTACTTGTCGTGGACCACCGTTCCGTCGGCCTTGGTGCGCTTGTTGGAGTAGGTCTTGGTCACCAGGGGCTGGCCGCAGAAGCCGCAGAAGGCGACCCCAGTCAGCAGCAGGTGGCTGGTGAAGGAGCGGGGTGGGGTCTTGCGCTTGCCCTTGCTGACCTCGCCAAAGCGTTCTGCGCGGAGTTTCTGGGCTTTGTGCCAGGTTGCTTCATGTACTAGCTCCCATTCCGGCACGTGCACCTCGGACCAGGTCCATTCATCGGAGGTCTTGCGGACCCGCCGGCCGGTCTGGTAGCTGTTCTTGCCCCAGGCGGGGCGCCCCATGTAGATGGGGTTCTTCAGTATCTCAAGGATTTGCGGGCCGTCCCAGGGCTGGCCGTTCCGCTTGCGGGCCATGTAGGGCGGGCTGTTGATGAGGCGTGCGATCTGGGTGCCGCCGAGGCCCTGGTTAACATAGAGGTCGAACATGAGGCGCACCCACTTGGCCTCTTCCTCTTCCACTTCAATGCCCCGGACGGGGCGCTTTTTGACTTTGCCGTTGGCGTCAACGTGCTCAACGGCAGAGAAGTCCTTGAGACGATAGCCGTAGCTGGTCTTGCCGCCGGTCCATGCGCCGTTCTCGGCCATGCGCTTCATGGCGTTGGTGACGCGGACCCGGGTATTGACCGATTCGGTTTCGGCCTGCCAGCCTTCGACGAAGCGGAGCAACTTGTCCACCTGGGTGGAGGACTTGAGGGGCGTGCCCGTTTCATATACCCAGATTTCAACGCCCATCTGGGCGAACTGGCGGATGATGATGGGGTACTCTTCCGAGTTACGGGAGAGTCGGTCGGTCTTGTAGATGACAAGGATGTCGAACCGGTCGTCAGCGGCGTCGACCATCGCGTTGGTCAGGATTTCGCGGTCGTCCTTGCTGAGCTTGAAGCCGGAGACGCCGGCTTCGGTGTATTCGATGGGTTCGCCGTTGTGGGTGGCGATCTCCCATTCGTCCGAGTGTTTGGCTACGAGTTTGAGGCAGTAGTCCCGCTGTACGGGAATAGGAACGTCCTGGTCGTCCTTGGTCTGCTTCTTGTCGGAGACGCGGAGCAGCAGGGCGACCCGTTTTTTCTGGCCGGCGGACCAGCGCTCTTGCTTGCGCCGGATGAGCTCGGTCATGGTATGTGCCAGTTGCTTGACCCCCTATCCTGAGCATACGACACACACTGTATTCTAGCCAGTTTCTAGGATTCCTGCAAGAAAACGCACCAACCATCGGATGTGCAGCCCGACGCAAGGCGCTACCTGGGGACGGTTTGCACTATTGACCTTAAGCTCCATGAAAATTACCATAGACTAGAAAGTACGATTGCATTCGGTCGGACGGGAGGCCATTCTTGTGTTAACATATGCCGAACATGCTACCGCCTTCGACTTGCTCGCTCTCGCACGATCCGAAGTAACTTCTCGCCCTCTCGTTGCGCTTGACCTTGTCCTCATTGCGTTTGCTCGATTGAAGCAGGGCGACACGTCAGCACAGTCGGCGGACCTGTTCACCGAGTTCTGTAGGGCTATTCTTCTGGCTGAAGAAGTCACTGCCGACATCTGGGAAAACAATCCCTCAAGAGGTCTGTTCGATCGCGACATTCATGCTCGAGCGAAGCGTCTAGCAGCTATCTCTCTAGTCCGGCTGTTATCAGTTGCGCCTTTTCTTTTTTCTGGTGAATTAAGGATAAATGCGTTTCGCCTGTTCGATGAGACGTTAGCCAAGGACGTATATGCAGCACTGAAGATTGAAACTAGGGATATGAGCCACGAGAAAGAGACCCGACTACTGCAGGCACTAGAGAGTCTGGAAAGTGAACTGAGAGCCCAAATCGACGCCTTTGCAAGCATCCTCACCCTCGCGCCATTTAGGCAACAGTTCTTTAGGACAATAAACGGAAGCATATCAAAGGCATTTTTGTGGCCCTTCATCAACCGTGAACAGATCGCCCGGTTGACCGAGGTATTCGCCCTTGTCGAAGACTACCTTGACCGGGCCGACGGACGGGGTTATGAGAGTTTTCGTAAAGCCAAAGAAGCCTTAGAATCGTATTCATCAGTGGCCAGGTCACAGGGAACTGAGTACAGCATAGACATCTTGGCTGTGTTGGCCGACAAAGTTTTAAGCTTACTTCAGACGCACTTTGACGAAAGTCCGGCAAGTAGGCCGGCCGAACTGCTACTCGAGGCCATTCCCAAAAAACACCCCTTACACTCAGTGGGAAATAGGGTCAGCTTAGGATTTGTCCTGAAAAACCGGGGCCAAGGACCCGCGTTTGACGTGACGGTTCAACTCGATGAGATTACTGATTTTCAAGCAGAGCGCAACGAGGTTTGCGTCAACTGTGTTCAGCCAGGCACATTCCGTGTTGAAGTTTCTGGCTCTGTCTTGCGGGCCACAGAGTATGTTCTCGTAACCGGATGTTTGTTGTGGAGAAACTTCGATGACTCCCCCGGTCGTCAGGACATCTACTTGGCCCTAGAAGGTCAACGCTCAGACATTGACTGGGACTCACTTGTCAACGAAGACCCTTACCACTTGGAACCCATCACTACTGAGGATGAACTGGTTGGTCGGACGGAGATCCTCAACCAATTAATTGCAGTAGTGCAGGGTAAGAGTATGGGATCGTCCTATGTCTATGGCCAAAAACGTGTAGGGAAGACGTCAATCGTAAAAACACTGAAGAGTAGACTCGAGAAGCAGGGGTCCAAGGATTTCCTCGTGGTTTACCTCGAGGGCGGAGACTACGTTAACCCGGATGCTCGAGCTACAATCGATACGCTGGGAAGGCGTCTATGCCAGGAAATCCGCCAAGCCGATTCTCGGTTCTCACGTCTCGATATACCAACCTTCTGCGGAGCGCTGGCCCCGCTCGGGGAGTTCCTGAACGAAGTTTTGCGTATTGTGCCGGATTATCGCATCCTGTTCATTTTGGACGAGTTCGATGAACTCCCCATGGATCTGTATAAGCGTGGCGCCCCAGTTGGAGACGCCTTCTTCCTTAGCATCCGAAGCATAAGTGGCAAAGCACCATTTGGGTTTGTGCTGGTCGGCGGCGAAAAAATGGAGTTCATCCTTGGTGGCCAGGGAACGGCTCTCAACAAATTCCAGCCCATTCGTGTGGATTACTTCGAAAAAGAAACACAGTGGGAGGATTTTCGTCAGTTGGTCTGCCGACCGGTTACACAGTGGCTGGAGTTTGAGCATGATGCCCTCGAAGCTATTAATGAACGGGCCGCCGGTAACCCCTACTTCACCAGGCTACTGTGTCGGTCGCTGTTCAAGCTTATGGTTACACGTCGAGACTGTCATGTGACTCGGGCAGAAGTTGACGAGGCGGCGCGGCAGACACTTCGGACTGTGGGGAGTAATAGTTTCCAGCATTTCTGGGAAGATGGCATCTTCTACTCCTCCGACCAGATCGAGCAGGTCTCCATGCGGCGGAGAAAGATCTTGGTGGCGGTGGGGGAAACCCTCCGCAGCAGTCCCGCAGCGACCCGGGACGATGTAATCAATCAGGCCAAGGCTGACGGAATTATGGCGGCCACCGTAGAGTATGAACTGAAGGATTTCGCTCGCCGCCAAGTATTACTCACAGACCCAACTGTAAGGTGTAAGGTGCCGTTGTTTGAGGGGTGGCTCAAAGATCGGGGTATTAAGGAGATCATCACCTCCTTTGCGGACTCCGACCTCGTGAAGGCTAGGAAGGCACTTGAAGAAGAGGCATATGTAACGTCCGATGAGATTGTCGAGCTCACCCGGTCATGGGGCATCTACCGTGGGCGCTCACTCACAGAGGATACGGTCCGGGCATGGCTATCGCAGTTTGGGTCAAACGACTACCAGCGACTGATGTTCCGAGTCTTGAGAGCCATAGTATTCTACTCGGCCGATCGAATCCGGGCGAAGCTTCGTGAAGCCCACAACATTGTTCGGCGAGGCTCGGTGCTCCAGCTCCAAGAAGGGAAACAGAAGGTTGGTAAGAGGGCCGACATTCTGTTAAGTTACCTTGATGGGCCGGCTAAGAGTGGTGCCGTTTACGCTCGCTTGTATGCCGATGAAAACGGAATTTTTAAGGACAATGTGGTAGAGCCTGGAAAGCTGACCTCGGCGCTCCGAGCGCGAGAAGGCCTCCACGCCTTGGTGTTCATTGATGACTTTGTGGGAACAGGAGATACGGCCTCCGAGAACTTTCGCAAGCTCAAAGAGTCATGTGGCGAATTGTTATCTGACGCTAACTTTAAGGTCTTCTTCATCGGGATAACCGGATTTCAGACCGCTCAGACCCGAGTCGAAGAAACAATTGAATCACTGGGATTGCGAATCTCAATGCACCTGTGTGACCCATTGAGCGAGTCCGCCAAACTGTTCCACGAGACATCCCAGGTATTTCCTGAGCAGTACCACCGGGATAAGGCCCGGGATATCGCATTGAACTACGGCATCAAACTGGAGAAGGACGCCCCTCTGGGTTATGGAGAGTGTCAGGCTGCGGTAGTATTCGAAAATAGTTGCCCGAACAACTGCCTTCCCATTTTGTGGGCCGAAGAGAGAGACTGGAGGCCTCTGTTCAAGCGTCTGTAATCACACGTTTGCTGATCTCCACATCGCTATTGGGCTTGGGTAGGACGGAAACTGGGTAATCCCAGGTCGTCCTACCCTTTGTCATGCCCTGCCAGATTATCCTTCGCAGGGTCCAGCCAAGGAGGTTTTTCCATTCCAATCGCAGAATACCATAATGTGGATGTAGATACTTCACTTTCGGGGGGCACACCTGTGAATGCAGTCTCAGCGGTCGAACAACTCATTCGGCAAGGGCTGCACACGACTGCTCTCACCGAATGCGACAAGGCACTGGAAGGCGGCTGCTCAAGACAGGATCGGTTGGCCCTCTTTCAACTGAAGTCCCGACTTCACGTGGCCACAGATGGAAAGTGGACCGGACCTGCTATAAGTTGTCTGAACGAAGCCCTGAAGCTTACTGAACCTGGCAGCCAAGTGAGAGGTCAGATCTATGCCGCATACACGGCAGCCTACTCCGGCCTGGGCTGCATCGGTCCCTGCGTGCGTGCCCGCAATGACTTCGTGAAGCTATTCGAGGCCAACCCCACGCCCCTGCTTACCAAACTCTACCCCGACGTTGAGTACAACCTGGGCCTTGCCTATCACGAAGTGGACCGCCTGGACGAAGCAGAGACGGCCTACCTAGTCGCCCTGAACGCCGCCCAGAAGTGTGACGATCCATACGTGCGCACCCTTCTTCCAGAACTGCATCATAATCTGGTGGACATCTTCCAGGAGGGCGACCGCTTCGATCACGCGAAGCTGATCATGGACGAGTGGTACCGCGACCTCCCTGAGGACACTCATGGGGCTCAGAAGCGCAACCGTCGAGCCATTCAGGATCTTCACGAGGGCGACCTCACCTCGGCGATGCTGTGGGCCGAAAGCGGCCTTGGACATCCTTCCTGTGATACGAAGACCCGAGCCGCGCTCACACTCACCAAGGCCAGAATCCTGAAAGCCGGCGGTCAGGTCAAAGACGCACACGATATCTGTCTGGAGGCACTCCGGTTAGCCGCTCTCGCCAAGAAGCCGCGGCTTAGCCACCGCGTCTCCAGTTTCATTCAGGGACTTTCAAGGGGGGTGTAGATCTTGAAACGACTCCTGGGGGGAACGCTCTTCGTTTTCATGCTGATTACGCTGACAGCGAGTATCTGTCTTGCGGATCTCAGCGGGCCTCGCTGGCCGCCGGTGGTGACCATTTCGTCCTTCCGTAAGTAAAAACCACTGCCCTATGACGGAAAGGCCGGACCCCTGCATGTGCAGAAGTCCGGCCTTTCTTCACGCTTCGGTCAGGTACTCTGGAGGCCACCCACGCGTCCCTTCCAGTCGTAGACCGTGTAGTCAATCTGGTTCTTAAGGTAGGCAGCCACCGCACCGTTGCCCACCCGAAAGTTAGCGGTACTGGCGTCGTTGAGGTCGTTTACGAATTGGACCGCCAGCATTCCTTCTTCGGATGTGGTGAAGGTCATGGGAATCGGCATGCCATCGGACCAGGCGATGACCTTATTCGAAGAGCCTATGGACTCAGCCCGGGAAATTCGGTCGACCGGGATCATGAACAAGGTGCGGGCATCTGCCCGGTACCGGTCGACCAGGACAACGCCCTTCTGGGCAATCAGCACCACGCCTTTCACACCGGAAGTCCGGAACTCCGGATGCCCGCCAAGGTACGTCACTTTGTTCCAGATGAGACCTCCGTACAGGGTAGTGAAAAACTCGTCGGCTCGCTTTTTCTGGAGGATAGCGTTTATTTGTACTACTGTGTAAGTAAGGAGACCCAAAATACCCCAGACGTCCCCGAAACTGGCACTCACAAGAACCACCACGACACCCAACCAAAGTTCCGTCCATACGAACCAAAGTAGGGTCGACACCAGGCCTACTCCGTTGTGGTGTTTGTGCATTGCTAAGCATGCGATCAGGCCTGTGATTCCCAAGGCAAACACCGCAGCCACTGATCGTATCCCACCTTCACCTTACATTCCCCAAACTGGTTCAATATGGGTTACGACACTGATGTCCTAATTCCTCCGTTCTTCATACAACTCCGGGGCTCGATCGACAACCGGCGCCATGAGGCTGAGTGAACACGCCCACCTTGCCGTCTCACCATGTCCCTTTTCAACACGTCCGAAAACGGCTAGGCAGTCTCTGACTGCACTTACCGCCGTTTCCGAACCCGTTTGCCATCGGTGCGAGCGCCCTCGTTGCCCCGACCAGCATTCACCTTTAGGGTGGAACCAGGCGTAATGGATGAGGTGCCATCTGCAACAGCACTCAGCTCTGCGTTCCTCTGATCGAGTAACAGACGCAACTCTTCAGTACGTTTAGCCAACCGGCGCCGGCGGTTGCGCACTCGAAGATACATCATGCCCGTGATGATCCCAGCTACGATGAGCGTAAGAACAAAGAGACTCAGCCCGATGGTCTGCGAGGAGAGGGCCGCCTGATACATGAGGTACAATGCCGCCAGAACCCCAAGCAGGACATACCCCACTGCCCCGCTTACAACCACGGTGCTTAGAAGCCAGGAGACGGACTTAATGAAGTGAACGACAGGCTGGGCCGATATAGTTATCTCCGCGGATAACCGGTTTACCTCGGATTCGAAAATGGCGAGTGCGGCCAGCTCGTCAAAGTTGTCGCCAGAGCGAAAGGCCGAGATTACCGAATGTAACTCCCGGGCCTGATCATCGTCGAGGTGTCTATGTCCACCCGAGCGGATCAGCAGATCCGCGAAGCCCTCCCGGAATCTCTCCTCGGACACCTTGCGCTGCACCTTCAACCACAACAACTCGTAGGCGGGCGAGTAAAACTCTAGCAGCCTTGCCTGCATAGATGCGGTGCGGATATTTACCTGCGCCGACGCTTTTGAGACGATCTGCCACGCCAACCAGAAAATTATAAGCAGCGCGACTACTGCTAACTGGGTATTGGAATCGAGACGTGCGGCCTCGAAGACCCTATCGACCCACTGCTCCATGCAAAGCCCTCTCTTTCTCCTTCTCTCCAATGGTGAGGTACCCTAGACGGCAAAAGGTTCGCCATATGGAGTCACCAACCTTAGTGACGCCGGGGCCAAACGCCATGGGAGGAGCGACGGCTTGCCGGTTGAAGGGCGAGTAACAGATTGGCCGGGCCCCTGCACTCAGGAGCCCGGCCCAGTCAGTTTCATTCCGCCCTCGATGCCTCTTCAACTGGTTCCAGCGAGTAGAACCACTCCGACTTCAGCCCCAGGATCGCCGCCAGGCGCTCTACCAGGGCCTCGGTCCAAAGCCCACTCGCCATCAGTTCCACTAGGTCCACAGTTTCAAGGAATAGGTACGCAGCCACACGCTCAAGGAAGAATACCTCGGGCGACAACTCCATAGCGACTGTCAGTACTCTGCGAGCCCTGTTGCTGGGCGCTATCTTCTCCAGCTCTGTCATCGACCGAAGCTGTTCGCGGAGGTTTTTGCGCGCCCGCTTTACGGCCGGGCTGTCGCGCTCGGCGTCCGGGTGCCCAAGCAGGTAGTCCATCGACACCCCATACCAGCGCTGAAGCGCCAGTAGGGTGGTAATCGGCGGAATCCGGCGGCGCTGGTTCGTCGCCTCCCAGTTGCTGGCCACCCCGCGCTGGGTGACGCCCACCCGCTCCGCTACATCCTCCAGGGTCCAGCCAAGCTCCTGCCGCAGTTCCTTCAGCCGGCGAGGCAGATTGGGCAGGGGGTCCGTTCCGCTAATCATGAACATCACCCACTCCGTTCTATCTACCAGCATTTTACCATTTCCCGGTATCGCTGTGCAAACACTTTCAAGGCGAATTCCCACAAATTTGCAGATTGTCGTCTGGAAGCCGTTGACAAATCCCAGATGTTGTCAGTATGATGACATCAGCCGGTCAACATGGTTGCACGGTGATAACAAGCCAAGGAGGGACCAAGATGATGAAGGCAACGGGGATTGTTCGGAAACTGGACGAGTTGGGGCGCCTGGTGCTGCCCAAGGAGCTCCGCCGGACCATGGGCCTCACGGAAGGGGATGCGCTGGAGATCTTCACGGAAGGCGAGGCGGTCATGCTCCGCCGCTACACACCGCTCTGCGTCTTCTGCGGCGGCGGCGGTGATATGGTCGCCCACAAGGGCAAGCAGGTGTGCCAGAACTGCCGGTCGCTGCTCGGCTCGTCAACCGCACCGCACTAGGAGAACCACCATGAACAACACCTACACCGCCCACCGGGAACTGAAGGCCCTGCTGACTGAAGCCCTGACCGTTCTGAGCCCCAGCCGGGTCGCCCTCGGGGCCGGCTGCACCCCCTCTTCCATCGAGGTCTGGATGCGGCGCCCCAGCTTCCAGGTGATGGCCCGCACGGCCAACGAGACCCTGCCTCGGCTCCGCTACTGGACCGATTGGGTCGACGGGTACCAGGCCGAACTTGATGAGATCCGGCGACTGGAGGCAGACGCCATGGCTTGCTGGGAAAACCGAATCGAGGAGCTGAGGGCCCGCCTGGACGTCGCCGCCTCGCAATTCTCGATGAAGCAGTTGGCATTGGGCTGTGAAATCCCGGAGCGGCGCCTCCTCCTCTGGCGGCTGGGGCATGTCGTCGACCTGTATCTGGACGACCTGGCCCGGGCACTCGGCCACCTGCGGCACATCGACGCCTGGCCCGCTGAACCGAACGCCCCTGAGGCGCCCGAAACCTTACAGCACGTGGCGGTCACGACCGATGGCATGACAAGGTATGACCTTGTATGACCACAGGCCGCAAAACCAGACAGGGAGGGAACTTGAGGCCGTGACTTCGCTCTGGAATGGGGACCAGATCGACATCGCCTACGTCGACCGGGGCTTCGGCTTCCTGAAGGCCGGCCGGGCGGGCGCCGACCGAACGCTGGTCACCCAAAGCCTAGTCGCACCAGGCACCACGCTTCCCGGCCTCTCCGAGGACCACCTGACGATGATCTACCGGGGCACCTCATATCTGATCGGCACCACAGCGGCCAAGCAGGGCGCCCTCGCCAGTCAGGCCGATCTGGCCGACGAGGCACCAGTCAACGAAGAGAGCCGCCTCCTCTACCTCGCCGCCCTGGCGTACGTGGCCGGCACTTCAGGGGCCTTCCGCTTCAAGGTCGTCTCCGGCCTGCCAGTGGACACCTGGGACAAGCACAAGGACGCCTTAAAGCAACTGCTCCTCGGCATCCGTCAGGAGATCGTCCGGCTCCAGGTCGGCAGCGAAGAGATCCGGGTCAGCATTACGGTGGATGACGCCATGGTAATGCCCCAGCCGCTTGGCACTGCCCTCGACTTCCTGCTCGATGATCAAGGCAGCCTCGACCACAGCCTGCAGCTGCCGTTCCAGATCAGCAACCAGCGGGACTGGAACGCCTCACTGGTGGCGACCTGGCGCTGGTGCGTCCTTGACATCGGATTCAACACGCTAAACACGTACGCCCTTGACGACATGGAGCCTATCCGCCGCTTCAGTACCTCACCTAAGTTGGGTATGGCCTACGCTTACCAACTGATTGGCCGGGCAGCAGGCGGACGAAGTGAGATCGAGGTGCAGGAACTGATCAGGCAGGGCCGCATACACGGCCACGAGACCGCCTTCGCTGAGCTGGGTCGGCAAATCACCCGGCTTGTCCGCTCCTGGAACAGTCCGCATTTTTCCTTCTACCTGATCACCGGCGGCGGTGCGGTCCCGCTATTCGACCACATCCTGCCCGGTGAGTCCGGGAAGATCCTGGCCAAGGCCCCGCAGCAGGCCAACGGCCGGGGGTATCTGAAGGCGGGTAGGCAGCGATGGGGCGCCGACGGAAGCGGCTGATCGTCCAGGCGGACCTGACCAGTGAGGAAGATCAAGCATTCATCGCCTGGGTGCTGGAGCGACGGCGGAAACGCCGCCTGGCTGAGGAGATCCGCCAAGGGCTGCAACTCCAGTACCGCAGGCAGACCCAGCGCCCCACGCCGGCTACGCAACCCGAGATCGATGTGCCACTCCCCCCATCCATCAGCATCCAGACGCCCGCTGCCGGCACAAGCGGGTCGGCTGCGTCAAAGCTCGCCCGCCTCGTGGGGGGCTTCTAAGCGGGGACCCGGGCACGGGGCTGCCGCCCCCCGTCCCCCGCCGGCATATCACCTTCACGGTATGCAGGATAAACAAGTATGCGGGGACGGGTTCGGCCCAAGTGAGAGTAGCGCCCGCCCGTATGCCACCCATGCCGGGGATGTATGCACAACACCCGAGAAGCGGCGCCAGACAAGGGGGGATCAGTATGCCTGGCCGCATTCGGAAGTGTCTCACCCTCGACCCGGCCGATCTGGACGACCTGAAGGAAGCCGCCAAAGCAAAAGGCGGCC
>JARBUG010000054.1 GCA_029239785.1 Symbiobacteriaceae bacterium
CAAGCGCATCACAAGTGCTTCCTAAACGCTTCATAAACGCGCCAGAAGTGTTTCCCATATTCTTCCTAATCGCTTCTCAACCGCTTCATAAGCGCTCCCTAATCGCTACGCAAGACTCCGATCGCCAGTCCCGGGCCTTCCGAAGCATCATGCGAAAAAAATCCACTCCTCTTCGAACAAGACGTGGACTTTATTCGTATTGGTGTATGAGGAAGATCCGGTAAGGAAGAAAGGAGTCAGAAGCATGTCCGGAAAAAAGCCCGTGGATATCAACAAGATTCTCGAGCAGTTCCTGAACCAGCCGAATGACGGCGCCACAGTCAATGATCTGGAACAGCGGCTTGAACTGCATGTCACCGAAACGCAGGCCTACATTACCAGTTACACCCGTCTGGTCATGAACCGGAATCATGGCAGGCCGGTCATGGCCGTTCACACGAAGACGGTCGTAGAGACCAGCACAGTCTACGTCTATGCAGCCGAGAACCCGGACGACAAGACCGCCCGCAAGCTCCGCTCCTCCGAAACCCTCGGGCCGGCCTACTTCGCCTTCGGCGTTCCTCTCCGTGCCCTAAAACTCAAGCTCCCCAAGGGCCGTAAGTACACGCTCCCGCTCAACGTCCTCGAGGTCCCCGGCCAGGGCACCGCCTATTGGACTTCCTTTGCCGACCTGGAGCATGAACTCCGCAATACCGGCAGCAAAACGGCCGCCGGTTCGCAGACGGAGCCCGGCAAGGGGACCGACAAGTAACAGACTGTCTCGTCAATTCACAGTGTCTTCCTAGTGTCTCGCACCTCCTCCGACGGTCTGAGACAGACTCCTCCCCAAGTAGGACAGGCCTTTGCAGGCACCTGACCATGTTGGCACGCTTTGTGCTTTTACATGGGGCAGGTGCCTGCGTCTTTTCCAAGGACCCTGCCGAGGACCCCCACCGAAGGGAGGTGAAGGACGATGCAGCAACTCGAAGTCACAGTCCAGACCCCGGTCGGACTCCACGCCCGGCCCGCGGCCAACCTGGTCCAAACAGCCAAGGCGTTCCAATCCGACATCACCCTTGAGAAAGCCGGCCGCAAGGTGAGCGCCAAGAGCCTGCTCTCCGTTCTCTCCCTGGCCGTCAAGTCCGGTGAACGGGTCTCCATCCAGGTCAACGGCGCCGACGAAACGGATGCCCTGGCCGCCATCAGCCAGCTGGCGGCGAACGACTTTGGCGAAGCGAAGGGGGTGAGCGCGACGTGAAGAAGATCCTGCTCTGCTGCTCCGCCGGCATGTCGACCAGCCTCCTCGTCGAGAAGATGAAGAAGGCCGCCCTTGAAAGGCAGGTCGACGTTGAGATCGAAGCGATCCCCGTAGTCGAGTTCGATCGCCGGATTTCCGAGGCAGATGTGGTACTGATCGGCCCGCAGGTCAAGTACCGCTGGACCCAGTTCAAACAGGTGGCCGATGCCGCCGGCAAGCCAATCGAAGTGATCGACATGATGGCCTACGGCATGATGAACGGTGTCAAGGTTCTGGACCAGGCCCTGCATCTGATCGGGTAACCCACTTCTCACATAGGGGGCTAAACAGATGAAAGCGTTCATGGCATGGATCGAAAAGTATCTCGCACCCATGGGTGCAAAGCTCTCGGAACAACGGCACCTCGCCGCAGTCCGTGACGGTCTTCTCGCCATCACATCGTTCATCATCATCGGTTCTTTCGCCGTCCTGATCAACAACATCCCCATCCCCGGCTGGGGCGACCTCCACATCATCAAGCTCTTCAAGTTCTACGACGGCCCCATCTGGAACGGCACCCTGGCCATCCTCGCCCTCATCGCCTGCTTCAGCATCGGCTCGCATCTGGCCCAAAGCTATAAGATGGACGGCGTGATCGGTGGCGTGATGGCTGTCGCAGCCTTCGTCACCGTCACCCCCGAAATTACCGAAGGCGCCTGGGGCATGCCCTTCCTGGGCACCGGCTACCTGTTCAGCGCCATTATCACAGCCCTGGTCGCGATTGAGATCATGCACTGGTTCGTCAAGAACAAGATCGTGATCAAGGTGCCCGACTCCGTCCCGCCTGCTGTCGGCCGTTCCTTCTCCGCCCTGCTGCCCGGTCTCGGCGTCCTGATTGCCTTCTCGCTCCTGCGCGGTGGCCTGAACGTCCTGTGGACCATCTCCTTTAACGACCTGATCCTGACGGCGCTCTCGCCCCTGAAGGTCCTCGGCGGCTCGCTCGGCGGCGCCCTGGTGGCCGTCATCCTCGTCCACCTGCTCTGGGCCGTTGGCGCCCACGGCGGCACCATCGTCTTCACGATCTTCGGGCCGTTCTTCCTCGAAGCTGCCACAAAGAACGCCGACGCCTTTGCCGCCGGCAAGGAGCTGCCCAACGTCATCACCGGCCCGTTCCTTGATATGTTCGTCTACGTCGGCGGCGCCGGTGCCACCCTCGGCCTGGCGATTCTGATGCTGATCCGGGCCAAGTCTGAACAGATGAAAGCGATGGGCAAGGTAGCCATCGGCCCGGCGCTCTTCAACATCAACGAACCAATCATCTTCGGCGTGCCGATGATCGCGAACCCGATCCTGTTGATCCCCTTCGTCCTCGCCCCCGTGGTTATCACGCTGGTTTCGTATTTCGCCATGGCCTCCGGCCTGGTCGGCAAGACAATGGCCGTCGCCAACTGGGCTTCGCCCGTCATCATGGGCGCCTGGATCTCCACGGCCGACTGGAAGGCGATCATCCTGCAGCTAGTCAACGTGGCGATTGCGGTCCTGATCTACTACCCGTTCTTCGTCGCTTTCGATAAGATGAAGCTGCGTGAGGAGAACGAGCGGGCCGGCACCGTCGGCAAGAAGACGGCGTAGGGAGCCAAGTCGCCTCGTAAAGAAAGCGTTTGGATGGGGGCGCCTGCGGGGGCGCCCCCGCCCACCGAAGGAGATCTTAGACATGGTGGATCTGGAACAGACTGCGATGCTTCTGATTGTACATGCCGGCAACGCCCGTTCGCTGGCTTACGACGGGTTCGAACTGGCTGCCTCCAGTGACTTTGCGGGGGCAGTGATCAAGCTGCGGGAAGCGACGGCGGAGATCGGCCTGGCCCACGCCGAGCAGACCGCCCTGATTCAGGCGGAGGCTGCGGGGCGGGGCGCCCCCCTCACGCTCTTGATGGTCCACGCACAGGATCACCTGATGACGGCGATGACCGAGGTCAACCTGATCGAGCGGCTGATCCGGATGTTGGAGCTGAAGAGATGAAGCGCCTGATCATCAACGCCGATGACTTTGGGCTGAGCGAGGGCGCCACCCTGGGCATCCTGCGGGCTCATCGGGACGGCATCGTCACCAGCGCCACGGTCATGATGAACATGCCGGGCGCTGGTGACGCTCTTTCGGTGGCGCCGCCCTCGCTGGGGGTGGGTGTTCATCTGACGTTGACGGGCGGGCGCCCCTTGTGCGGGGATGGCCCTTCGCCAGCGGGCGGACGTCCCCCATTCGCTGGTGTCCCATCGCTGGTGGACGCAACTGGCGACTTCCTGAAGCTGCCGGCTCTGGCGGGTGCCGCGGTCGCCGCCGATGTGGAGCGGGAGCTACGGGCGCAGGTTGAGGCGTTCTGCGCCTCGGGGCGGCGCCCGACGCACCTGGACAGCCATCATCACGTGCACCTGGAGGTCCCGGTGGTCGGTGAGATCGTGCGCCGGCTCGCGGCGGAACTGGGCGTTCCGTTGCGGGGCGTGGGTGGTGCGGTGCGGCTGGTGACCCGGTTCTACGGATTGGAGCAGGTACGGCCAGCCACCCTCCTCGCCATCGCCGATGAAATGTCGGAAGATGAAACGGTGGAAGTGATGTGCCACCCGGCCTACCTTGACCCGGAGCTGTTGCATGTCAGCCGGTACGCCCTGCCCCGGGTGCATGAACTTGCCGCCCTGATCGACCCGGCGGTCCGGGTGGGGCTGGCGGAGCGGCAGGTAACACTGATTTCGTACCGTGACCTGGCCGACCCCGGCCAAGCCGCGGCCAATTGATGAGGTACTGCACATGAGCAAACGTTTGAAGATCGCCACCATCGGCGGCGGATCAAGCTATACCCCCGAAATTGTCGAGGGGTTCATCAGGCGGGCGGCCGAACTGCCCGTGGGCGAACTCTGGCTGGTCGATGTGCCGGAGGGCCAGGCGAAGCTGGAGATTGTGGGCGCCCTGGCACGCCGAATGGTCGCGCGTGCTGGTCTGGATATGACGGTCGTGACGACGCTGGACCGCCGGGCCGCGCTGGCCGGCGCCGACTTTGTCACGACGCAGTTCCGGGTGGGGCAGCTTGAGGCCCGGGCCCGGGATGAGCGCATCCCCCTGCGCTACGGGGTCATCGGGCAGGAGACGACGGGGCCGGGCGGCTTTGCCAAGGCGCTGCGCACCATCCCCGTGATCATGGAGATTTGCCGGGACATGGCTGAGTTGTGCCCTGAGGCCTGGTTGATCAATTTCACCAACCCGACGGGCATCCTGACCGAGGCGATTCTAAACCATACGCAGATCAAGACGATCGGCCTCTGTAATGTCCCCATCGGCATGAAGATGGGCATCGCCCGGCTGCTGGATGTGGCGACGGAGCGGGTCCAGATCGACTTTGCGGGCCTGAACCACCTGGTCTACGGGCTGAACGTCTACCTTGACGGGGTGTCGGTCACCCGGGAGGTCATAAACACCCTGGCCGATGGCGGGTCGCTGACCATGCGGAACATCAAGGACCTGGCCTGGGAGCCGGAGTTCATCCGGTCGCTGGGTCTCCTCCCCTGCCCGTACCACCGCTACTTCTATCAGACCGACGCCATGCTGGCGGAAGAGATGGAAGCAGCCCGGGCGCATGGCACCCGGGCGGAGGTGGTGAAGCGGGTCGAAGCGGAGCTGTTCGAGCTGTACAAGGACCCTGCGCTGGCGGTAAAGCCGCCCCAGCTGGAGAAGCGAGGCGGCGCCTACTACAGCGATGCGGCCTGCAACCTAATCTCGTCACTCTGGAACAACAAGGGCGATGTGCAGACCGTCAACGTGCGCAATAACGGGACAATTGCCGACCTGCCGAACCATGTGGCGGTGGAGGTAAACGCCGTAATCAGCCGGGCGGGGGCGAGGCCGATTCAGGTCGGGCACCTCCCCGTGCAGGCCCGGGGCCTGGTCCAGGTGGTGAAGGCCTACGAGGAGTTGACCGTGGCTGCGGCGCTGTCAGGCGACTATGGCACCGCCCTGCAGGCGCTGGTGATGAATCCGCTTGTGCCCTCGGCGGCGGTGGCGAAGAGAATCCTTGACGATATCCTGGCGGAGAACCGTGCGCAC
The DNA here is from genome assembly GCA_029239785.1 of Symbiobacteriaceae bacterium. Classification (GTDB taxonomy): domain Bacteria; phylum Bacillota; class Sulfobacillia; order Symbiobacteriales; family Symbiobacteriaceae; genus JARBUG01. The sequence continues at coordinate 5,310 of JARBUG010000054.1, forward strand.
TTGCCGCAGTTTGCGTAACGCAACCTTTTTGTTTTCTAAGTTGACGGTTGATCCCGCGTGACGGCGTCTAATCGAACAACGGGCCGCGCAGCCTCGTGCTGTGCGGCCCTTGACGTCGCTCGCGGGAAGGGGACTTGGGATGAGCACGTGGCTTCAGCCCATCCGGTTGGCAGGTCGAGTTGGATACCTGATCGTTTCGTGCATGCTGGTTGCACTGGTCTTTGTGCAGGTCTTCCACGCCGGCTTCGCCGTGCTGGTAGACGCCGGGAACTGGACGGCCCACCGCAACCTGGGCAACCTCTTTTCCCTGCCGGTCTTTGCGATGGGCATCCTGAGCCTCATCGGATGGATGCCGGTCCGGTTTTTCCTGATGAGCCTGCTGCTCTTCGGGCTCTATGTCATGCAATACATTTTCTTGTATGCGATGCCGCAGAGCGGGGCGCCCGCCCTGACCGCCCTGCACCCGGTGAATGCGCTGGTGATTGGATTTACGGGGTACACGGCGGTCCGGGGAGCGTGGCACCTGGTGGCCGAGGCGTGGCCGGCTGAGGCCAAGGCCCGGCGGGGCGCCCTGGGCCTGGCGGCTGCGGCCTGTGCCGTGCTGGCGGTCAGCGTGGGGCTTCGCACAGGTACCTGGGCGTTTGCGGGCGACAACGGCGGGTCGGGAGTCTCGCTGGCCGCGTCGACGGAGTCGAGCGTGCCGGCCCCTTACCTGGCGATGCAGAATCCCTTCGGCGACGGGGCCGGCCCAGGTCCAGCGGCGGCCGCCGCCGGCGAGCAGATCGCCCAGCAGCGGTGCATCGTCTGCCATGCGCCGGAATACAAGGGGAAGCAACTCGGCGCCGTGCGCTCCGCCGACCTGACCGCCTCGGCGCACAACCGGAGCGCGCAGTTCCTCATGTGGGCGATCAGTGAGGGCGGTCAGGGCGGCATGCCCGCCTGGAAGAACGGCCTGACCGAGGAGCAACGGTGGCAGTTGGTCACGTTCATCAAGAGCCTCAAGCAGTAACCGCCCGAATAGGGAGATGAAAACGGGAACCCCGGGGTGCGATCCCCGGGGTTCCACGTCATGTATAGCGGTCTAGCGGGCCTTGCGAAGGATCTCCGCTACCTGGAGCATGATCTGGAAGGGCGCCCGCTGCCGCTCCACCTGGTTGACGGTGCCTGCGATGTACAGCTTGCGCTCGCCGGAGTAGTACAGGAACGACCCCGTCGATCCGGAGTGCCCGACCAATTCAGGGGTCGGCATAAACGGCGACATCCACCGCGGCATTTGGAAGCGCATCAGGCCGAGACCATACTCCAGCGGGAAGAAGATCTTGTTCCACTGCTGCATCGCCGCAAACGTTTCCGTGCGGGCAAAGACCTCGCCCCGGGTCAGCGCCTGCAAGAACCGCAGGCCATCTTTACTGGTGGAGACCATGCCGCCTTGCGCCCCAATCGACTTCATTGCCTGGGGGATGCTCAGGGCGATCTCCTTGAAGTAGATCTTGGCGGGCTCAGCGGGAGCAGCCGTACGGGGATAGCCGCTCAGGTAGGTTTGCGCCATGCCCAGGGGCCGGAAGAAGAGCTCGTCAAAAAGTTCGTGCAGTGGCCGCTCCGCCACCACCTCGATGATCGCCCCGAGCAGCTGGTAGTTGGTGTCTGAGTAATGGGCCTTCGTCGCCGAGGGCGGGAAGTAGGGCGTCAGTTCGTCACGGACCAGCCGCATGACATCATCTACCGTAAAGGACCGGTCGCCTTCGGTGAACAGGCTCAAATGAAAAGGCTTCCCCTGCCTGGGCTTCTCCAGCGAGTAGTCGGCCAGGCCGGACGTGTGACTGACCAGGTGCCGAATGGTGAGCTGATCAGTGTAGTCCGTGCCCTTGAGCCGATGGATTCCCTGAATCAGGGAGGCCGGCAGGTACTTGGAGATCTTGTCACCCAGGTCAAGCCGCCCGCGCTCCTGCAAAATCATCACGGCAACTGCCGTATACATTTTGGTGATGCTGGCCAGGAAGTAGGGCGTTTCGGGCTGCATGGCGGTGCCCGCAGCACCGGCCCAGGTGAACCCCATCTCATCTGCGGCGACGCCCAGGGCAGCGTTGTGAATCGACTTGTCTTTCCGGACCAGGTTATCGAGCAGCGTTTGCAGCTTGGCGCCCACCAGTTCGTGATTCATACGTCTTCTCCTTTGATTTGCGATCGATGACCCAGAGCATGGCCAGATATCCGAGGACCATCAGCGACTTGTAGGCCATTTTGGTCCAGCCGAGCGGCGTGTCGAACGCCAGGACCGAGTATGTTGCGGAGCCCGTCCAGATGAGCCCGGTCAGGACATCGTACACGCTGTGAATGATCACACCGGGCCAGATGGAGTTGGTACGCTGGGCCAGGACCGCGAAAAAGTAGCCGTGCAGGAAGAGCGCCGTCAGTTCCAGGGGCGAGGACCGGCCGAAGGGGGCGTGAATGGCCGCAAAGAGCAGGCTGCTGACGATGGCGGCGGCCGCAGGCCCGTACGCTTCCAGCTTCCGCAGCACGTACCCCCGGAAGATGAACTCCTCGCCGGGACCGACCATCAGGAAGACCAGGGACATCAGCACGGCGGTGCCGGAGTCCACCCCTGCGTTCCAGGACCAGCCCGTCACGCCGGCCACCTGTGTGAGGCCAACGTACAGGAGCAGCAGGGCCAGGGTAAGGCCGGAGCCCCACCAGGCGGCCAGCCTCGCGGGGCGGCCAAAGCCCAGGCGCAGGTCGGAGAGCGGGCGTTTGTCGACCCACCGGGTCATCCACACGGCCTGGAGCACAAACACGACGTACAGCAAGCAGGCGCCAACCCAGTAAAACCAGGGCGAATCGGGGCCGGGGTTCTGCATGTAGGAGCGGAGCGGCGCCGCAAAGGCGAGTGTGATGATCAGGTTGAGCACCACGGCGCCCAAGGAGCGGAGGAACGGCAATGATTGCTTCATGCGAAAATCGTCTCCCTAAAGGAAATGACACTTTCTATTAGACACGAAAGAACTATGAAGAGATACGGAATCCACCCAGGCGGTGGAGGCACAAAAAACGGACCGCGCAGTGCGCGGTCCGTTGGTCTCACCCGATAGGCCTAAATATGAAAGGTCAGTTGCACCGAGCGCAGCTTCGGGTCGTGCAGCAGCCGCTGCACCTCCTCCACGCTGCGTCCATCCTCGGGCAGAATCGTCAGCACCCGGTACTCCAGGCCGCTCTCCTCCAAAATGGTGGCGCTGACCGTTTCGGTCAGGACCCGGGTCGTCTGCATGTCGATCCAGGCTTCGGCGGCCATGCCCTGGCTTTCGGCCCGGGGGTAGATCTCCCCGAAAAAGGCCTCAAGCTCCCGTCGGGCCTGGGCCAGCTGACTCTTGAGCGACGCCCGGCCCTCGGCGGACTGGAGCCGCTCCCGCAGCTGCTTCTCCCGGTTGGCAAAGAGGCGGGGCCAGTCTCGCTCCAGGAAGTGGCGAGGCACCAGGTAGTGGCCGTTCCACTCCAGGCCATGAGTCGCCAGGACCGCCTCCAGCTCATCTTTTGCCCGGATCACCTCATCCAGCTTGTACAGCGCCACTTCGACCGGGCGGACCGCACGGCCCCATTCGCCTTCCGGCACGCCGAACTCCCGGGGATCGAGCCGGCGGGACCGGCGGGTGCCCCGCATGGCGACCCGGACAAAGGCCCCGACCCGGGCGATCTCCTCGCCGATGGTGCGCGCCTCGAGCCGCTGGCTGGTCTCCATCGCCAGATGGGTCCAACGCTCCTCGTCCACCGGGCTGGCCTGGGCCCACAAGGCCTCCAGGTCGGCGATGGTTTCGGCGGGGTCGCCCAGCAGGGCGCCCAGGCAGGTCGTTCCGTCGAGGCCGTCGAGCGTGAGCGGTGCGCCCGTGACCAGGGCGCCCCCCTCGGGCCCGAAGGCGAATACAGAGCCCGTCAGTTCCGTCAGGTGCCGGACTTCGGCCCCGGGCAGCATGCGCAGCATTTGCAGGGCATCAAGGTCGACCTTACCTTCGGCAAAGCGGCTGGCGTTCAGGTTGGTCAGCACCCGGACCCGGGCGCCCCCTCGCCGCAGAAGCGGCGCTAGCAAAGCGACGGCGTCAGCGCTGATCCGCCCGGCCGCGATCCAGGCGATATTCCAGGGGCTCCGGGCGAGCTCCAGCAAGGCCTTGCGATGAAACCGGACGGTCTGAGCCATCATGCGTTCGCTCCTCCCGACGTTACGCCTCCTGGAGCAGCCGGACCAGCAGGGCAGCGCGCTGCGGCAGGCTGTCAACCACGACGTACTCTTCGAATGTATGCAGGCCGTCGCCGCAGGCGCCCAGTCCATCAATGGTGGGGCAGCCGGCGCCCGACGTAAAGTTGCCGTCGCTGGCGCCGCCGGTGCCCATTTCGTCCACGTCAAAACCGAGTTCGGCGGCCAGGGCCTGCGCCTTCTGGAACAGGGCCACGGTCGCCTCGGTGCGCACCATGGGCGGACGGTTAATGCCGCCTTCTACCCGCAGGACGGCGCCCGGAAGCACCGGCTTCAGCCCCTTGATGATCCCTTCAATGCGGTGCGCCTCTTCCATGGTCATGAAGCGCACATCGATGTGGGCGCTGGCCTCGGGCGCCACCACGTTGGAGCGGCTGCCGCCCTGGATCACGCCGACGTTGACGGTGGTGCCCACCGACATGTCGGTCAGCTTCTGGAGCGTCAGGATATGGTGGGCCAACTCCTCGACGGCGCTGATGCCCTTGGTGGGGTCGGCGCCGGCGTGGGCCGGCTTGCCTGTAATGTAGATGTGATAGTCGGCGGTGCCCTTCCGCCAGGTCTTCAGGGCGCCCTTCGGGGGCATGGCGGGCTCGGCGATCAGGGCGATGGCAGAGCGGCGGGCCTCCTCTTCGATCACTTCCCGGGCGGCGTGGGAGCCGATCTCCTCATCGGAAGTGAGCAGGGCCAGGACCTTACGCTTCGGTTGGAGACCCAGCTCCTTCATGCAGCGCAGCGCCCAAAGCAGCAGGGTGATGCCGCCCTTCATGTCCGAGGTGCCCGGTCCGTAGAGACGGCCGTTTTCGATGCGCAGGGGGTTCTTTGCGATTTCGCCAACCCCGAAGACGGTGTCCATATGGCAGAGGACCATGGTCTGGCCGGGCTCCTGCCCCACGCCCCACGCCATGCGGAGCAGGTCGCCGCGATTCTCACGGGGGAGGAACTCGGTGTTGGCGCCGGCCCCGGCGAAGCGCTCGGCCAGCACCCGGCTCAGCCGGTCGACGGCCGCCTTGTCGTTCGACGGCGATTCAATCGCCACGAACTCCTTCAGATCATCGATGATCTCCTGCTTATGCTGCTCCATATAGGCGAGGATAGGGTGCAAAATCGTCCCTCCTGAGATGGTGATTGCTCTGCCTTATTATAACAGGATCAGCCCTTCGGGTCACCGAGGCAAAAGCCCGGCGCCTGAGGCACCGGGCCAAGCGATCGTCCTATGCGCCGGCGGCCGCCTGCCGCTTCCGGGCGCTGGCCAGGTCCTGCTGGAAGCGCCCGCTGCGAACCGCCTCCATGTTCGCAGCGGCCAGGTCGCAGTAGCCCTTGTCCATATCGACGCCGACCCACCGGCGGCCGAGCAGTTCGGCGGCCTGGCAGGTGGTGCCACTGCCCATGAAAGGGTCGAGCACCAGGTCGTTCTTGCAGGTGTAGAGCTTGATCAGGCGGCTGGGCAGCTCCAGGGGGAAGGGCGCCGGATGGCCGACCTTCTTGGCGCTGACGGTGGGGAAGTCCCAGATCGACTTGGTGTACTGGACGAACTCCTCGGAGGTGAGGTCAGTCTCGCCCTTGTGGCCCATCTTGTAGTCATCTTTGCAGAAGATGAGGATATACTCGTGCACGTCCCGCAGGGTCGGGTTGGAGGGGCTGCACCACGAGCCCCAGGCGGTGGAGACACCGACAGACGCGCCTTTATTCCAGATGACCTCGCCCCGCATGTTGAAGCCGAGCTTGTTCATCTGTACGGTGATGTAGGAGTGAAGCGGCAGGTAGGGCTTGCGGTCAACGCCGGCCACGTTGATGGCGATGCGCCCGCCCGGGGCCATGACCCGGTAGCATTCCTTCCAGACCGACTCGAGCAGGGCGAGGTAATCGTCCAGCGGGAGGCAGTCTTCGTGGGTGGCGTACTTGATGCCCACGTTGTAGGGCGGTGAGGTAACCACCAGATCCACCACTCCGTCGGGAAGGAAAGAAAGGTCGCGGCTGTCACCGTTGTAAAGCTTGTTGTCGTACATATTGAACGCCCTCCAATAGTTATGGCTCCGGCTTTTTCGGGGCGCGCACAGTCCGGCGCTCTTCGCCTGGAACAGCACCGTGGTCAGCCACTCGCCGGGCCTTGATGTTCATCGTGTCAGCGGGGTCTTCGTGTAGAGTCAAATTCGCGCCCCGGGTCGCAATTCCTCCCAGACAATGGCGCGGGCGATAACTTTTTCTGGCGCGACCAACCAATCGTTGGCGCGTCGGCGGTGAGATATAGGATTCGCGTCCCCCCGCGCGTTTCCTCCTAGTTTCTGGCGCGGTGCAAAGTTTTTTTCGCGGGGCTTGCCCCTGCTGGTCCTTCTATTTTTAACCGTAGATTTCGCAGATTACGCTGTTTGAAAGACAAACGCGGATGTAACCGATAATCCGCGGCAAAAAAATGTCCGGAAAACCAAAAGGGTCCCGCCCGGCAAAGGGCGAGACCCTGGTCGTTCACTTCAACGCTGCAACGTATCGCACGATTCCGGAGCCAAAGAGTCGCCAGTAGGGCTGCATGTACCAGTCGCCAGCGTTTGATTTGGTGCGCACATAGACCAGATCAACGTCCCTGAACGTGCCGCCCCGCTCCTGGGCCTTGGCTCTGGCCTCGTCCGGGGTAATGACCTCCCCGGTCACCCGGGCGGCCTCGGCGAAGTTCACGTACGCATCGGCCTCCACCACGGCGCCGCGGTCACTCACCTTCACCACCGTGGGGATGTTGACCACCGGGTGCCCCTCGAAGCGGCGGGTGTAGGTTACTTCAAACAGGTGCTGCCCTTCCTTCACCCGGGGTTCGCCCTGCAGCGGCAGGGAAGCATCGAGCAGGAACTGTCGGGCCGCCTGGGCAGCGCCGTTGGCATCGGTCGGCGTGCCGGCAGCTGGCGCCGGCGTGCTGTCGAGGTACATCACCCTACCGTCGCTGGTCAGGCGCAGGGAACGGCTGCCCTGTACCACGGCCCAGCCGTCGGGCTCGCCCGTGGGCGGCGCCGTGAACTTCAGACCGGCCGCCATCCGCCCGAACTGCTCAGCGGTAGGCTTGCCGCCCAGTTTGTACACGAGCAGGCCGGCAGCTGGGTTGACCCCGGCCAGCGATTCGGCACCGGCCTGACCGGGCTGGAGCGTTTCATCGGCTACGGCGATGCGGGGCAACTCGGGGAGCGTGCTGACGGCGTGCGGTTTGGGCTGTACCCCGGGGGCAGGCGTCGTGGGGCTCGTGACCGGCGGTTCGTTCCTCGACTTCGTGGACGGGTTGTTCCAAAGCGTCAGGCCAACGGCCAGAATGCCTACGGCAGCAGCCATAGCGCCGGCCGAACCCCAAACGGCGGGGCGCCGGTACCAGGCGGACGGGGCCTGACGGCGAGCCTGCGCCATCAGTTTGCGGCGCAGTTCCGCCCGATACGCGGTCCGGTAAGGCACATCCTGCGAAAGCGCACCGCCCACGCGCTCGGCAACGGCCTCCAGGGCCTTGCGTTCAGCGCCGTCGGGTACATTTTCCGCAATCAGGTCTCGGATATCCCGTGTAGTCGTCATGGCCGAACCCCACTTTCCGTCAGCTTCCCCTTGAGGCTGTTCAGCGCCCGGAACATGAGCGCTTTCACTGCCCCCTCCGTCTTGCCGATCACCTGTCCTATGTCCTTCAGTTTCATGTCGCCGGAGAACCGGAGCAGGATCACATCTTGCTGGTCGGGGGAAAGGGTTTGAATGGCCCGGGCTACCGCCTGCTGGTCATCGACGCGGAGGGCTGCCTCCTCCGGGCTGGTGCCCCGGTCGGCGACTTGGAGCCCTTCATCCAGCGAGGTCGTCACCCGGCGGGAGCGGTAATGGTCGGTCACTGCGTTGGATGCGATCCGATAGAGCCAAGCGATGAAGGGCTGACCGGTATACCGGTACCCCTGAATATTCGCCAGCGCTTTCATAAAGGTTTCGCTTGTTAAGTCCTCGGCTGACTGCCGGTCGCCGGTCTTCCGGTAGATGTAGGCATAGATTCGATCAAAGTGGATGTCGTACAGATCGCCAAACGCTTCAGGATCGCGTTTGGCGCGCTCTACGAGCCACTGCTCGTTGTCGGGCGCTTCTGCTGGGCGGTGCGTAGGAACTCCCTCCATTCGCCGCCGCTCACCTTTCGCCCAGCTTAACGACAGGGCAGCCAAAAAGGTTACGCGGGGGTCAGAAAATCGATTCGTAAGTTTATCGGCGCATACCTGCCTGGAGCCAAATAATGCCCCCCAGAACCATCACGCCGCCTGCTAACTGTCCTAAGCCGAGCTGTTCGTGGAAGAGCGCTGCCGACAGCACGGCCGTGCCCACCGGCTCCAGCGTGCTGATAATCGATGCCCCGGACGGCCCTAGTTGCTCGACCCCGGCGAAAAAGAGCATAACGGCCAGCACGGTGGCAAAGAGAGCCGTGCCGCCAATGGACCACCAACCCAGGGGTGCCATGGTGACTAGCTGTCCGGAAGCTGCGCCCCAGGTGAGAAAGACGGCGGCCGCCGCCGTACAGACATACGTGGTGACGACGACCGGGCTTGACCGTACCGTCACCCGGCTGCCAAAGAGAATGTAGGTGCCGTATACCAGAGCAGCCCCCAGCGCCAGGAAGGCGCCTGTCCAGGTGAAGGCGGCGCCGGCGCCCGGCGTGACGAGCACGAGACCCACACCGCCCAGGGCCAGCACCATGGCGATAATCTGACGGCCGCCCAGCCGCAGGTGGTCAAAGCGCCAGGCCAGCAGGGCGACGATGGCGGGGTAGGTGTACAGGAGCAGGGCCGCCATGGCTGGCGACAGCCGGTCGTGCTCCACCGATGAAAGGTAGAGCATCGACATGGTGGTGTACCCGACGCCGCCCATCATCAGCAGGAGGAGTCCGGTTTTGAGGTCAGGGAGCTGGCGGCGAGTCAGGAGCACGTACCCCCACAGCAGCGCTGCAGCAATGAGAAACCGGAAACCCAGCACGGTCACCACGTTGGCGCCCGCCCCATAAGCCAACTTTCCGAAAATCGGCAGCGTACTGAAGCCCAAGGCCGAGATGGCGGTAAGCAGGGTGCCCTGTGCGATCGATTTTGTATGCCCCACGGTCGCGATCTCCCTCGCGTATCTATATATTATGATAGTAAACGAAAATGAAAGCGGGTTCAAACCTGACCGTGAAAGCCGGAAAAGTCGAGGCTGACATGGGGGCCAAAGAGGCGGCGGAAACGGGAGGTAACCGCATCTTCGTGCATGGTGCGCTCGGCGGGGGAAGCGTGCGGGTCGGTATGGTTGATAACGTGGATGTCCGGGCGTGGGCGCCCGGTTGGGGCCGCCAGCATACTGCGCTGGAGGAGATGGTAGATGGCGATGTCCGCCGGGGGCAGCGAATAGCCGACGAAGACGATGCGCTCGGCCTGCCGGAGGCGGGCGAGGGCCAGGTCCCAGATGCGGTCGAGATGGGCGCCCCGGTAGCTCTTCATGAGCGTGGGCGAGATGATGAGGCCATGCAGGTTGAGACTGCCGCAGCGGGCACATGCCACGGGACAGCGGGTGGCGGCGATGTGGGAGCAGGCGGGGCAGTGGGCCCAGTTCAGGGAGCCGTGGAGCTTGTCCAGCAGAGTGCCTGGGGCTCCGGGGGCGGGGGCGGGGGCGCCGCACCCAAGCCCATAGTCCGGCGCCCAGCCGGCAGGTGACCTGGTCGGGGGCGGACCGCCGGGCGAGTTCGGCCACGAACCCGCCGTGCGGCCCCGGGGCGCCGGGCGGCCGGGCAGGGGCGCTCCGGCCCTCCAGCGCCGCATCCAAGGTCGCACACAGCAAACGTTCCAGGTCGCGCCGGACCTGGTAGAGCCGTGGTGGGTCAAAGTGGCTTCCCAGGCCCTGGTTGGCTTGGAGCGACCAGTCGACCAGGCTGATCACCTCATCGACAGCGGGAATGCATGCGAACGAATCCGGCCCTGTTACCGGAACCGCAAAAACGACCTCGAGGAAGCGCCAGACTGCCGCGATCCGGTCATCAAACCGGGGCCCGAGCAAGGTCCAGGCACGGGCGAAAAACTCCTGTGTGGCGGGGGCGCCCTCTGCGGCTGAGGCGCCCGCGCCGAACAAGTAGATCTGCATGCCGTTAGCATGTCCGCACACATCAAGCGAGACACCCCCGGGAAAGCTACCCCCGGAGGTGTCTTGTTTGCCGCGTCCGATTGAGCGGGTGATCGCAGCGCTCTGCTACCTGGGCGCCCTGCGGGTTCCCGTGGTGGCGCTCCTGCTGCCCGAATGGGCCTTTACCGTTCCCAGTGGTTTGATTGTCGCCGGCCTGGCCTGGGCGTATGGCCGCAGGCGCTCGCCCTTCCTGCTTCACCACGGGCGGGAAGGGTTCAAGTGGTCGCTCCAGGCCAATCTGCTCCTGGCGGCCATTGCCGTGCTGGCGCGTGGACTTTACTATGGCTGGTATTACTCGGGTCTGCCCGCAGTGAACGCCGTGTGGCATTTCAGTGCAACCGGGTTCCGGTGGGCAGGCGTGCTCGTGTCGATCATGACGTTGTTTGTGATGGTCAGGGCGACGCGGGGCCAGACCGCCGATGCGCTGACGGCTGCTCCCTGACTACGCCGGGACGATCATGCGTGAGAGCGCGTCGAGGCGAAGCGGCACGCCCACCCCTTCGAGGAAGGCATGGTCTTCGTCCACTTCAATACGCTTGACAGCGACAACGGTGCCCTTGCGGAGGACTGCCCGCAGGGTGCCGGTTTTTTCGTCGCGGATTTCGAGGTCTTGCTTTAGCCGGTACTTGCTGCCGGCTGCGATATTGGTGCGAACCATGGTTGACGACGCTCCTCTCGAAGTTGGTTGGTGGGGATACATTGGCGGAATTCGATGTGAAAGTTGGTTCACCTTCTTTGGGGGGGTCTCCTGTGGATTCGGTCACCCCCCCCCCACCCCCACAGGCTCGTGGCCACCTCGAAACCCGCATACTTATTTGACGGGGCGCCGCACTCACCCATCGAGGGTTCGTGCGGCGTCTGCCGTCCCGGGTACACTTCTCAGGGCACAAAAAAGCCGGGCGGGCCTTTCGGCCGCCCGGCTCTTAAAGCTAGTTTCTACTTGAGGCTGCTCCGCACCAGGTCGGAGACCTCCCAGGGGAGAGCCGCAACCTTCACGCCGGCGGCGGTTAGCGCGTCCACCTTGGACTGGTAGGTGCCCCGGTTGCCTTCGATGATGGCGCCGGCGTGGCCCATGCGCTTGCCGGCGGGGGCCGCCTTGCCGGCGAGGTATGCCACCACGGGCTTCTTCACGTTGGCCTTGATATACTCGGCTGCCAGTTCCTCCTGAATGCCGCCGATTTCGCCGACCATGACAATCGCCTCGGTGGCGGGGTCGGCGTTAAACAGCTCCAGGGCATCCACAAAGTTGGTGCCGATGACCCGGTCGCCGCCCATGCCGATGACGGTCGTCTGGCCGAGGCCCGAGTTGGTCAGGTTATAGGCGATCTCGTAGGAGAGCGTCCCCGAGCGGGCGACGATGCCAACGGGACCCGGCTTGTAAATGTGATTGGGCATAATACCCATCTTGGCCTGCTCTCCCGGCGAAATCAAGCCAAACGTATTCGGCCCGATGACCCGGCAGCCGTGCTGCTTCGCGTAGGCCATGATCTCCATAGTCTCCTGCGTGGGCACATGCTCGGGAATCAGCACCAGCACCTTAATACCGGCATGAATCGCCTCGAAGGCAGCATCCTTCACGCCCGGGGCCGGCACGAACATGATGGAGGCGTTGGCGCCGCCCTTTTCCACCGCCTCATGGACGGTGGCGTAAACGGGCACGCCGTGGACCTCCTGACCGGCCTTGTCAAAGTTGACACCGCCGACGACCTGCGTGCCGAACGCCAGCATCTGGCCCGTATGGAACTGGCCCTGGGAGCCCGTAATGCCCTGCACGACCACGCGGGTATCCTTGTTGATAATAACGGCCATGCTGACTTACGCCTCCTTTCCGTAGGCGGCCTTGACGGCAGCCCGGGCAGCTTCGCCCATTTCGGTAAATGCTGCGATGCCGTTCTCAGCCAGGAGCTCCCGGCCGCGCACGTCGTTGGTGCCGACCATGCGGACAACCAGCGGCACGTTGATGCCCTTGGACTTCTTGACCTGAATAATCGCTTCAGCGACCAGATCGCAGCGGGTGATGCCGCCGAAGATGTTGACGAAGATCGCCTTGGGGCCCGTGGCCAGCAGGGCGTCAAACGCCTGGGCCGTGGGCTCAACGCCCGAGCCGCCGCCGGCGTCCAGGAAGTTAGCCGGGCGCCCGCCGTAGTGGGCCAGCGTATCCAGCGTACCCATGGCCATACCGGCGCCGTTCGCCATCACGGCGATGTCGCCGTCGAGCTGCACAAAGGCCAGACCGATCGCCTTGACCTTCTTCTCCAGCTCGGTCCCTTCCTCCACCACCGGGAACTCGGGGTGGCGGAACAGGGCGTCATCTTCCACATTGAAACGTCCGTCGGCCGCGACCAGGCGGGTGCCGCCATCGGTCAGGGCGAGGGGGTTGATCTCTACGAGTTCGGCATCATACTTGCGGAACGCCGCGTACATACCCGTAAGAACCTTTACGAACTGCTTGGCGAGGTCGCCCTTCAGGCCGATCTTGCGGGCGATTTCGCGGGCCTGGAACGGGAGCAGGCCGGTGGCGATGTTGACGTGGCTGAAGACGATCTGGTCGTGGGGCACGGACTCGATTTCGACGCCGCCGGCGGCAGATGCCATGATCAGTGGCAACTTGGCCATGCCATCGAGGGTGATGGAGACGTAGAACTCCTTCTCGATGGTCAACTGGGGGTCGATGAGGACCTTGTCGACAATGTAACCCTTCAGGTTCATGCCGAGGATCTCAGAGGCACGGGCCTTCGCCTCTTCGGGCGTGTTGGCCAGCTTGATGCCGCCGGCCTTGCCGCGGCCGCCAACCAGAACCTGGGCCTTGACCGCGCAGGGACCGATCTTGCGGGCTGCCTCTTCCGCTTCTGCGGGCGTTGTGCAGACGATTCCGCCGCCGGTGGGAACCCCATGCTCGGCCAGACGCTGCTTCGCCAGATACTCGTAAAGCTTCATCTGCCCACCTCCTGCCACTCTCTAAAAGACAAGGCCCGACGGGGATAGCCCCCGTCGGGCGCCCTTCTCCAATACGGGATTGTATCACAATCCCGTACCTTTGGAAATCCGAGGGATCGTGTAAAGTATTATTTCATGTAGATATTCATGACCAGTGCAATGATTCGGGTTTGTCATCGCGCAGATGGGGATGTTGCGCCACCACCATCGCGACAATGGCAGAAGCCTTCTCCTCCCGGAGATGGTCTCCGATGCGGCAAGCCTCAAGGTGGGCGCCCACGGCGTAGGCCAGGGCTACCTCATCGTCGCCCAGCTGCAGGCTGGTGGTGGCCAGCACCATGTGTGCATCGCACCGAACCTCATGCCGGTCGGTCGGCGCCCCGGCTGCCCGGAGGCCATACTGCCAGGCGCTCAGGTAATCGCCGCGTGAAACGGCAGCGGTAGCCAGGTCCAGAAACTCGGTGTGTCGGACATTCATGCTGTCAGGCCCTCCGCAGTTCATGAGATTTGACGATGTCATAGAGGCGGTTGGTGGCGACGATCTCCAACTCCACCAACCCGGCGGCGATTGCGGCGAGCCGGGCATCGGCCAGGGCCCGCAGGGCCCGGCGCCAGTCGAGCTTGCCGCGGGATGTCTCGTACTGTTCCATCATGAGCCGGTACTGCTGGAGCTGATGCACCATGTCAGGCAAAAGTTTCGTGGCCATCTCGACGGCACCGACATAGTCTCCCTGTTCGGCGGCCGCACGAATCAGACGGTTCCCCGCTGTCATCCCATTCATGACACGACCTCCCCCACATTGCACTGCAATGGTGAATACGGTGGTTCTTCGACTAAGGTTCGAATGGTTGCAACATAAAATTTTGGTTCAGGGTCTTTTTCGCTGACGGGGTGTCGAACTGGCCATTTGGGTGGCAGTTGCGAGTGCGGGGAAGGCTAACCCTATCAGAGGAGGTGCCAATCGCAGTGCCCAATATCGACAAATCCGCACCGGGCGGGCGGGAGAGTTCGCAGGAGAATATCAAGAAGCCGGGCCACGGCGCCAATGCGACCAAGAACAACCACGGCCAGCAGGGCCAGGCGCAGCAGGACCACATGGTCATGAACCAGGGCGCCCACAGTTTCAAGCACGGGCAGGAATAGGAAAAGGGAGGGCGATTTGCCCTCCCTTTCGTTTATTCATCAGCCAGCCAGCCCACGATGATGGCGCCGTACCGGTGCCCCTTCACATAAATCGGCACCGACATGATGTTGACAACCCTGCCGGTGTGCCGGGCAAAGGTCTGGAGGAGCACATCATGGTCGCCGCCCTCCGGCTCAAGCAGGTTGCAGCCGGCTGCCAGGTACTCCTGGCGGCTGTGGACGGTGCGCATGTTGCGCGTGTCGGCCCCGTCGGCGGCGAGGGGCTCCCGCTCGCGCCAGGCGAGCCCCATGCGGGACGCCCGCACCTGGGCGTCGTCCGTGTTCATGCGCTTGACACGGCTGTGCGAGTCTTTCTTGGGGTCGCCGGTCCATTTCTGGCAGTAATAGCTGTTCTGGCCCGGGCTGTATCCGTTCAGGTCGGAGACCACAAAGAAGCGAATATTGGGGTTGGCATCTTTGTAGGCATCCAGCATCTCGCGGAGCGGCACATCGACCAGATGGTCATAGACAGTGGCGTACTTGGGCGGGGTGAAGCCGGTCCGGGGGACGCCGGTCAGGTCGCCCCACAGGCCGCGGAGTTTGTCGACGTTGGCACCCCTGTACTCCTGGTAGGTCATCTCCAGCAGGGTCTCGAGGCTGACCTTGCCCTCGTCGACCACCCCCTCCAGGAGTTGGCGCACATCGCTGGCGATGCGCCGGGCGGTGGCCTTGGCTTCATCGACCATGGAGCCGCAGTCAAAACGGCTCAGGCTGTTGAAGGCCGACTCGGTCATGCCCGACAGGCCCGATGTCATGTCTGCCACGGACCGGGCCTGCTCCGAGACGTTGCCCAGCCGGTGGGTCAGGTCGCTCAGGCCTGCCGTCGCCTGCTCCATGGCGGCCGACTGCTCCTCAGCCAGGCCGGCGATCTCCGCCAGCGGGGCGGATGTCTGGGTGACCAGGTTCTGAATTTCGTCCAGCGCCAGGCCGGCTTTGCCCGCCAGGTCGACGCCCTGGTCGGCCTCCACCCGGGCATCGAGAATCACTTGCCGGGCGGATTGCAGGTCGTGGGCGACGTTGGACACCAACTGCCGGATCTCCTGGGTCTGCCGGGAGGTAGAGTCAGCCAGCGCGCGCACCTCACCCGCAACCACTGCGAAGCCGCGCCCGTGCTCCCCCGCCCGGGCCGCCTCGATGGCGGCGTTGAGCGAGAGCAGGTTGGTCCGCTTGGCGATTCCTTCAATCACGCTGCTGACCTGCTCGATTTGGCGGGAGTGTTCGGCGAGCTGCAGCATGGTAGCTTCGGCGGATTCAATTTCGGTGCGAATCCGACTGATCGAATCGATCGCACCCTGGATGACGGTGCTGCCCTGTTGGGTGACGCTGTTGGTCTGCTCCGCCAGGGCGGCTGCGCCGGATGCGGCCCGGGCGACCTCCGAGACGCCGGCCTGGGTCTGTTCCACACCGGTGACGACCTGCTCGAGCCGCTCGTGCGCCTCGTTCATGTGATCGGCGGTCATGCGCATGCCATGGCCGCTTTTGGCTGCCGTGACAGATGCCGTGGTGGTCATGCGTTCCAGGTTGAGCCGCATGTTCTTGACCGAGTCGGCGAAGGTGTTGAAGGCGGCTTCGGCCCGCAGGGCAGCCGGTTCGGCGCTGCCGAGCGTGAGCTGCTGGGTCAGGTCGCCCTGGGCATTTTCGAGGTGGCGCGCAAGGGCGAGGAGCGCTTCTTCCAGTTCCTGCTCCCGGGCCGTGGGCCCAGCCGGAACGGCAGGGGCGGGCTGCGGCTCGTCGATGGCATTGCTCTCGAACGGGAGGGCGCCAGGTATGTTGGGTGTGGCTCGTTTGAAGAGTGAGAGCATCGATTTCTCCTCGGTTCGGGTAAAGATGAGGTAAAGATAAGGTAAAGTTAATACAAGGTATTGTCGGAGAATCCCTTCCTACTTTGGTCGTGATTTCCGCCATTTCGTAGGCAGAAGCAAGCCCCGGCCCACACAGGCCGGGGCTTGCTTTTTCGGGCGCCTCGCTCCGGGCGCCGGGCCTAGAACTGGGTCGCCGGGGGCGGCGCCTGCCCTACCCGGTAAAAGAGGCTCCGCCCGATTAACTCGCCCGTCACGGCGCCGGCCAGGGCGCCGCCGGTGGTCAGGAAGTCGGGCGCCATGCCCATGGCCAGGGCCAGCCCCGAGAGGCCGGGCAGCATGACTCCCGCCACCAGGCGGACCCAGAACCAGGTATCAGCGAGGACGTCGCCGTGGCCCAGCCGGGCAACGTGTGCGGCCCAGAAGGCCGCTGCCACCAGGACCCCGGCCGAGGCCGCAAGCGCAAGGGTGCCCAGGGCGCCCAGTTCATCACCGCTGACCCCGCCGCCCAGGGCCGTCGCCAGCGCACCGACCTGGACGGCAGCGGCAAGGGCCCCGGCCAGATTCGCCCCGTGCCGCCATTCGGGCCGGGTGGGCAGCTGGTAGACCATTCCCTGTGCAATGAGGGCAGCGAGGCCGAGGGCGCCGGTCACCAGACCTGCGGCCCAGACGGCGCCCGAGGCCCCGGGCCCCACCCAGGTATAAACGCCCGCACCCAGCGTAAACAACCCGGTCAGCAATACTTCCCGGGACAGCCAGGAACTCCGCAGGTTGGCCAGCGCCCGCACGGCGCCCGAGGGCGTTCCAAGGTGCGCCAGCGAAATGACCAGCCCGAGGGCGGCCAGGGGCAGCGCCAGCCGTGCACCAACTCCGCCCGGCGCCATCAGGCTTACCCAAACCAACCCCACAGCCGCCTGGGTCAGCCCGGCGAACAGAACCAATGAGAGCGATTTCATCCGGCGTATCCTCCTACTGGTGTAAAAAGCCCGCCCCCGGGTTAGGCTCCAAAGAGAGCTTCCACTTCGGTCCCAAGTGCGGCGAACAACTCCGGATGAACCCCTGCCTCGATCTCAGGCCGGAAGGCCGCCACCAGGCCCCGGTAATACCAGGCCTGCTGATCCCGTCCCCGGTTGAACCGGGTCCAGACCCCCTCCCCGTGAACCCCATGATCCGCCCGCATCGAACGCACATTGTGCAGCTTATCGGCGCAGGCGACCAACTTGATCGCCATGGGCGCCGTCCGCAGATATTCGAAGGTCTCGCGCTTCCGTTCTTCCCATGACAGCGACCGGTTCGGCTCCGAGCAGCCCACCACGATTTCGGCCACCTCGGCCCCGAACTCCGCCGCCAGGCGATCCGCCGTCACCCCGCAGTCCTCGATCGTGTCATGCAGGAGCCCCGCTGCAATCAACGGCGGCCGGCAGCCGGCCTGCGCCAGCAACATCGCCACCCCGAATGGGTGGACGATGTACGGCGTCTCTGTCCCCTTCCGGGTCTGCTTGCGGTGCGCCTCCACGGCGAACGCAATCGCCCTGTCGATCAAGAAATCGCCCCCTTCGCCTGCGGTGGCTGTGTCAGATATGGCACCAGGTCCGGCAGCAACAGCAAGTCATCGGCGTTATGTGCCAAGATCAAGTCCCGATACGAGCCGATGCCCGTTCGGAGCCACTTATGATTACGCCTCCACCATCTCCCTGCCGCTCGTCTCGTCCTGACGGCCTACCTTGAAATAGGCCATCACGGTCTGGAGGCGGCAGTCGGGCAGCAGGCCGTACTCCTGGCGCCAGCCCCGGGCGGTGCGCAGCAAGTCGTAGGTCTGCACACGCGGCCAGCGCACGCCCAGCTTCGCCGCCCGCTGGCGCAGGAAGGGCAGGTCAAAGGTCGCACCGTTATACGTAACCGTCGTCTCGAAGGCGCGGAGCCGCCGGGCCACCTCCCGCAGCACTTCCGCCTCGCTTTCCACATCATCGACGAAATACTGCTCCAACTGACGAACGCCGCCGTCACTGTAAACCAGGCCGACCAGCGTTACCTGTGCCGAATCGGCGCTCAGGCCGGTCGTTTCAATATCCAAATAGGCCTCGGGGCCGGGGCCGGCAACCTCCGGCAACGGCGGCAGCGGGCGGGCCACTCTGCTGGTGTGAATAGACAAGGCCGTATTTTCGCTCCCTACATAGATGATGATGCACGTCTATGGCGAACTCTTCATAAGTTGATGGTTCTATACCACCTAGTTACTCTCCTACTCCCGCAGGCCCCGATTACCCCGACAAGGAGCGATCTGTCCCATGCAAATCAAGCTAACCGCCCAGTCTGATGTAGAAATCCTGGGATGCCCACGCTGCGACACGGCCCTTCAGCCCCAGAGCGCCTGGCCCCGGGGCGGCCCCGCCGAGGCGGTCTGCCCGCTCTGCGGCTTTGTGCAGTCCCTCGACATCGTCGAGGTAGGCGATGCGGTCCCCTTCAACCCCGAGCAGCAGCGCGAAGATGCCGCCGCCTCGCCCATCTACAGCGTCGCCGGCGTTACGTATGATGAAGACCTGGCCCTGGTCGATGTGCCTGACCTGCTCGATGATCCGGTCTACTTCGCCCTGCAGGATGGGGTTGCGCCCGTCGCCTCCTTTGGCTGGGTCGGCGGGCCGGGCATTCGGGCCGGCGCCCCGGAGACGCCCGCCCCCAGCGACTACCGGCTCTTCCTGGTCGTCCGGGTAACGGGCCTCCCCGAGGGCGAGGATGACCTCTTTCGGCTCGAATTTCCCGACGACGCCCGCGCCCAACTGGCCGGGCTGAACGACGACCGCACCGTGGTCCTCGTCTCCCAGCGCAAGGGCGTCTTTTTCGCCGAAGCTGGCGATGTCTACCTCCAGGCCGTGCGGGACGCGGGTAGCGAGCCCGGCGAACCCGTGGCGATTAACACCTGGGTCGCCCTGGAAGATAACCTGTAACCCCGGCGACCCGCAGCTGCCAGATGGCGACAACGAACAGCACGATCAGCATCAGAACGACGCCTCCATAGAGATACCGTTCTCTGGTGGTCATCATCCGAACACCTCCTGCAGCAGGCCTTCCCCTAAGCATTTCCCAAAGAAAGTTGTGCCACCCGGCCCCTTTCTGCTACGCTGATTCACGGAGGTGTCGCACGTGCGCGCAACCGATATCACCCTGGGCTGGCGTTGGTCCGATAACAGCTTGAACATCCAGACTCCCGCGGGAACCCTCATCCTGACCCCCCTGGCCGATGACCTGATCCGCTTCCACATTGAAGCGGCAGGCGGCAAGCTCGTCTTGCCGACTGACGCGATCATCAAATCGGACTGGCAGGCGCCGGCGGGAGCAGCCGTCGTCGATCACGGCGACCACCTGACCCTCACCGCGGGCCGTATGCAGGTCGAAATCGACCTGGCCCCCGTCCGCCTCCGCTGGTATGAAGGCGACCGCCTTTTCGCCGTCGACGATGAAATCGGCATCGCCCCGGACCGCATCCTCCTCCGCCGGCAGATGCCCCAGGACGAGCACTACTATGGCTTCGGCCAGAAAATCGGCTACCTGGACAAGCGCGGCCGGAAAATGGAGATGTGGACGACGGACGACCCCACCCACATGCCGACCACCGACCCGCTCTATCAGTCCATTCCCTTCTTCATGGCGCTCCGCGGCGGACAGGCCCACGGCCTCTTCGTCGACACGTCGGCCCGCAGCTACTTTGATATGGGCAGCCTCGACCCGGCCAATACATATACGGTCGAAGTGCTCAGCTCAATCTTTGACGCCTACATCTTCGCGGGTCCGTCCATGAAGCAGATTGTCAGCCGTTATACGGAGATGACCGGCCGGATGGAACTGCCTCCCATCTGGGCGCTGGGCTTCCACCAGTGCCGCTGGTCCTACTACCCCGAGTCACGCATTCGGGAACTGGCCGCCACCTTCCGGGAAAAGCAGATTCCCTGCGACGTCCTTTGGTTGGATATTGACTATATGGATGGGTACCGGGTCTTTACCTGGGACCAGGAGCGCTTCCCCGACCCCGCCAAACTGACGGGCGACATGCTGGAGCAGGGCTTCCGCATGGTGACGATTGTCGACCCCGGCGTCAAAGTGGATGAGGAGTACGCTGTTTATCAGGAAGGCGTTGCGAACGGCTACTTCGTCAAGAATCCCGACGGCTCCGTGCACGAAGGCGTCGTCTGGCCCGGCACCACCGCCTACCCTGACTTCCACCAGGAAGCGACCCGCCGCTGGTGGGGCGACCGGCACCAGGAAGCCTATTTCGACAAGGGCATCGCCGGTATCTGGAACGACATGAACGAGCCGTCGAGCTTCATTCAAAACGATGTGGGCGAGCGCACGCTGCCGCACAACGCCCGGCAGGGCGAAGACGGGCGCCAGGTCGACCATAAGGATGTTCACAACGCCTACGGCTTCCGCATGAACCAGTCCACCTACGAAGCCTGGAAGCGGCTGCGGCCGGCCCGCCGGCCCTTCATTCTGACGCGGTCGGGCGCCCAGGGCGTTCAGCGCTACGCCGCCGTCTGGATGGGCGACAACCATTCGTGGTGGGAGCACGTGATTCAGCACATGACCACCTGCACCGGCATGGGCCTGTCGGGCGTGCCCTTCGTTGGGTGCGATATTGGCGGCTTCAGCGCCAACCCGAACGGGGAGCTGGTCGCCCGGTGGATTGCGCTGGGCGCGTTCACCCCGTTCTTCCGCATGCACGCCGCCGCGGGCACCCGCGACCAGGAGCCCTGGTCCTTCGGGCCCGAGGTCGAGGCGATCTGCCGGGCGTACATCAACTTGCGGTATCGGCTGCTCCCCTTCTTCTACACCCTGTTCGAAGAGGCGCACCGGACGGGCCAGCCGATCATGCGGCCCCTGGTGCTGGAGCATCAGGACGATGAGGCCACCTATGGTCTGTCCGACCAGGTGCTGATCGGGCGGGACGTGTTGGTGGCGCCGATTACCCAGCCCGGGCTGCGGGCGCGGGCGGTCTATCTGCCTGAAGGCGTCTGGTACGATTACTGGACGGGCAAGCGGTACGAGGGCAAGCAGCACATCGTGGCGGAGGCGCCCCTCGACCGGCTGCCGCTGTTCGTGCGGGCCGGGGCGGTTCTGCCCATGGGAGAGGTGGTGCAGCATACCGGGGCGGCGCCCATGGAGACGCTCACCCTGCGCATCTTCCCCGGCGAGGGGGAGTTCGTCCTGTACGAAGACGCCGGCGAGGGCTACGACTACACCGCCGGCCAGTCGGCCCGCACCCGGATTACGGTGCGCGGCAACCAGGTCGAGGTGGGCAGGCCGGAGGGCGGCTACACCCCCACCTGGAGCCGTGTCGAAGTCCAGGTCGTAACCGAGGCGGGGCCCAAGAGCACCTTCGTCAACCAGGCCGGGGGATTCACAGTCGAGATTTAGGGGCATGATTTTGCCGTGGCAAAATAACTGCCCCAAAAAAGCCCGCAGGGAGATCGCTCCCTGCGGGCTTCGTTTATTCGTACCGCTTTCCCCGGTACTCCACCCACCCCAGCGGGCGGTGGGTGAAGTGAATCACCGGCAACTGCTCCCCGTCGGGCTGGGCGTAGGCCTCTTCCGCCGCGACATAGACCCCGCACACGCTGATCAGTTCCCCCACTGCGAGGCCGGGCACGGGCCGGGCGAAGCCGGACGGATCGCCATACCGGATCGCTACCACCACGACCTCCCCCTCGGCCAACCCCGCCCGCTTGTCATCTTCCAGCACCAGATCCACGGCGACCGCGATGATCTGGTGCAGCACGCCCTCTTCGTCCTGGTCTTCGGGGTTCATTTCCGCGATGCGGCCCGACACCGTTACCCAAACCCGATCACTCAAACGGCGCAAAGCACCCAGGGCAGGAATCCGTATCACGCGCCCACCTCCTCTGCGCGGGAATACGGACCGGGCGGGGCAAACGACTTCCAGACCCGACATTTTCCCCGACAGCATACCTGCAGGCAAACTTGGAAAACTGTGAAATGGACCAGACTGGGCATAGGAGGGATGCACTCTGCAGGACTTCGGGCTCGTAGCTGAATACCTGCGCCACATCCCTCCTGACAAGGGCGTTCCCCTCGCCCTGGAACTGAAGCGCCAGCGGGGCGATCAGGAGAGACTCTCCCTCACCTTTGCGGCGCAAAAGAAGAATTTGCCCATTGCCCCCAACCTTGACCAGACCCGGGCCGTCGTACGCCTGATCCTGGGCAACAGCCCCGACCTGATCTACCGGGAACTGGCCCTGGGCAAGGAAGGGCGCCGGGCCTTCCTTCTCTTTACCGACCATCTGGTCAAAAAAGAGCAGGTCATGGGGCTCATCGACTCGCTGACCATCAAACTGCGCAAGGAAAAGTACCCCTCAGACACGGCGGCCCTGACCGACTTTCTGCTGCAGCGAGCTGTCATCGCCAGCGAAGTGAACACATCCAGGACCCTGGGCGACGTCACATCGGCTGTGCTCTCCGGCGATACCGTGATGCTGGTTGACGGGCTGGATGTCGGCATTCGCCTCTCCACCCGCGGCTGGGAGCACCGCCCGCCCGAACAGCCCCTCTCCGAGCCGGTCGTGCGCGGCCCCAAAGTGGGCTTCACCGAAACGCTGGCCGTCAACTTGGCGCTGATGCGCCGGCGCATCCAAAGCGAATCGCTGCGCATCGAAACGATGGTGATGGGGGAGCGCTCCCATACCACCGTTGCCCTGCTCTACATCGCAGGGCTGACGCTCCCAAGTTTGGTCGACGAAACCCGCCGGCGGCTGCAGCGCATCCGCGTGGAGGCCGTCTATGAAAGCGGTGTCATCGAAGAGCTGATTGCCGATAACCCCTTCACGGTCTTTCCCTTGATCAAGCAGACCGAGCGGCCGGATGTGGTCGAATCGCAACTGCTGCAGGGCAAAGTGGCGGTCCTGACGGACGGCACCCCGCATGCCCTGACGATGCCAGCCACCTTTGCGGGCGAAATGCAGGCGGCGGAGGACTATTACCAGCACTGGACCGCCGGCTCGCTTATGCGCATGCTGCGCTACACCTTTTTGCTGGTCGCCCTGCTGGGCCCCTCCGCCTACGTGGCCATTACCACCTTTCACCAGGAGATGCTGCCAACCCAGCTGCTGCTCAGCCTGATGGCCTCCCGGGAGGGGCTTCCCTTCCCGGCCGTCGTTGAAGCGCTGATCATGGAGACCTCCCTGGAAGTGCTGCGGGAAGCGGGCGTTCGCCTGCCCAAACCCGTCGGCCAGGCGATCTCCATCGTCGGCGGCTTGATCATCGGCGAGTCGGCCGTTCGGGCGGGTCTCGTCTCGCCGGTCATGGTCATTGTGGTCGCCCTGACCGCGATCTCGTCGTTTGTCATTCCGATCTTTGCGGCCGGACTCTCCATTCGGATTCTCCGTTTTCCGATGATGCTGCTGGCGGGCACACTCGGCTTCTACGGCATCGTTCTGGGGCTGCTGATCATCTCGGTCCACCTGGCGTCGCTGCGCTCCTTCGGGGTGCCGTACATGTCACCGACCATGCCGCCCACGGCCCAGGACATGCAGGACCTGATGATTCGGGCGCCCTGGTGGTACATGCGCAAACGGCCCCAGTTCATGCCGGTGCTCGACCGTTTCCGGGTCGGAAAGAACAGCCGCCCGCAACCGGACAAGGAGGGGTAATTCTGCACGGCCGGATTCAGATCAGCGGCGGCCTCTATGCATGCCTGCTCTATTGTCAGCTCACAATGACCGCTGTCCTGCTGGTGCCGGGCCCGCTCATTTCGAAGGCCGGGCAGGAGGGGTGGTTGGCGGTCTTCACAGGAGCGTTCCTCGGGCTCGTTCCGACTTTGACGTCGGTCTATGTCGCCGTCCGGCACCCGGGGCAGGGGCCTGCCCAGATCGCCCAGATCGTCCTGGGCAAGTGGCTGGGAAGGCTGGTGGGTGCGGTCTACGCAGCCTTCGCCCTCTGGATTTACTCCCTGGTCCTGCGCGACCTGTACGACTTCATGACCAGTGTTCTGATGACGCGCACACCGGGTGTGGTGCTGGTTGCCAGCATGGCTGCCGTGGTGCTGTACGGAATCTGGGGCGGACTGGAGCCCCTGGCCCGTGTCGCGTTTCAGGTGGTGACCGCAGTCGGAACGGGCGTCGTTCTGCTGATGCTGCTGAGCAGCCGTGAGTACAACATTCTGCAACGGGAGCCGTTCCTGTTCCAGGGGCTGGGCGCTGTCCTGGAGTCCACCTGGGAGACGGCCACCTGGTTCAGCGAAGGGGTGATAGCCATGTGGCTGGTGGCACATGTAAAGCAGCCCCGGCAGGCGTTCCGCTGGACGCTGATTGCTTACTTGTGCGCCGCTTTGACGCTCGCCGGCATCACGCTGACCATCTCGCTGGTACTCGGCCCGAACCTGCCTTCGCGGCTGCTCTACCCTACTTTCAGCCTGAGTGAGATCATCTCTCTGGGCGCAGCCGTGGAGCGATTGGAGGTGCTGCTGGTAATCGTCTGGACGTCCGGCATTTTTATCATGCTCGGGGTGTACCTGCTGGCGACATCCACTGCGGCAGCCCATACCCTTGGGCTCAAGAGCCACCGGGTCACCGCCGTGGTTCTGACCCTGGCTGGGGTATGGATTGTCGGCCTCTGGCCCAGTTCCCTCGATGTCGCGGAATTTTCCGGGGCGCCCCTGCGTCTCCTGGTGCATGGCGGCACGCTGGTCTTCATCCCGCTGGTACTGCTCGTAGGCACCCTGGTGCACGGTGCGCTGCAGAGGAGGCGGAGCGCCAGTGCGTAGGTGGTTCGCCCTGGGCCTTGCGCTGCTGCTCCTGCAAACCGGGTGCTGGAACCGGGTGGAGGTCAACGACCTGGGCGTGGTCACCGCCATCGGCGTCGACGTTGGCGAAGAGAAGCCGGTCCGACTCTCGTTCTACTTGGCGCGCGCCACCGGAGGCATCTCTCGGCAGCAGGCCGGCAGCGACCCCATCTGGATGGTCGCCCGTGAAGCGGAGAACCTTACAGAGGCCGTAGATCTGATTGCCATGGCATCACCCAGGCGGATCACGCTGCACCACGTACGCACCGTGGTGATTGGCGAAGAATACGCCCGCAGGGACGTCAGCGATCTGCTTGATTTCCTGGTGCGCAATCCGCAGATCCGCCTGAACACCCGGCCGATGGTGGCCCCCGGGCACGCCTACGAAATCTTCGAGACGCCGCCTGAGTTCGAAATGCTTCAGTCGGAGGTGCTGCAAGAGTTTATCCCCGCAATGGGCCTGCAGGACCACCGGCTCAAAGATTTCCTGGTGGCCCGGACCTCGCTCACCCACTCCGGCTGGATGTACGGCGTCCGTCTGGTCCAACGGCCGGTCCGGCAGCCGGGGTCACCCGGGGTGGCGGCCGAACAATGGGGCGCCGGGCTCTTCCTGGCCGACAAGATGGTCGCCTGGGCATCGCCGGAGGAGACCCGCATGCTGCTCTGGCTGCTTGGTGATGCGCAGGGGACGTCCCTGTCGATGCAATGTCCGGAAAACGGTGACCATTCATTGTCGGGCCTGCTCGATAACCCTGATGCACGGATTACGCCCGTCTGGAAGGGTCAGTCGCTCTCCTTCAACGTGGCGGTCAAGGGAAACCTGCGGCTCGTCCGGTCGCAGTGTGTGCAGCCCATGGTGGAGCGTGAGCACCGTGAGAAGTTGGAGAAGGCGCTCGGTGAACAAGTCCGCAAAGAGATACTGGAGCTGATTTCCCGCTCCCAGGCGCTCGGCATCGACCCGGTGGGCTTCGGCAAGCGGGTCCAGCTGGGGGCGCCGGCGCAGTGGCGCCGCATCAGCCAGGACTGGATCTCTGCCTGGCGGAAGGCTGATATCCATGTCTCCGTTGACCTGACCATCGTGCAGACCGGGCTGCTGGTCAAACCGGGCAACAAAACCGAAGTGGAGTTAAGAGAGAAATAGCGCAGCGCTGCCAGAGCGGACACGAGTCACGTCAACGGCACCGTCCACTCGGCGACCCCGATCCAGGTGGCGTTGCTGAACTCGCGCCCCCGGACGACCACCCGGTCCGGGTAGACCTGCACATACATCCCCTGAACCGGCGATGATACCAGCGAACCGCCCCGGGTCTTCCCCACCGAGGCATTATTGAACCAGTGAAAGGTCGTGTCCCGCACATAGCGCCCTTCCGTCTCCAAGTTGCGGTGCGTATGACCCGAAAAGACGAACACGTTGCGATACGGCGCCAGCGTCGACCGAAACTCCTTCGCCCGAATCAGCCGGTGCGTGCCCCCGTCCTGCCCGTCCGGCGGCAGGGGCTGGTGGATGAAGACCAAAGCGGGCTTCCCGTCGGCGTGGGGCTTCAGCGTTTCCTTCAGCCAGGCCATCTGCTCGTCGGAGTACCAGGCCCCTTCTCCCACCTCGGGGCGCTCCTGAACGTACGCCTCCTGCGACAGCATGATCAGGTGGACACCGCCCACCCACGCATCTCGCCAGGGACGCTCGTACCCCATGAACTGCAAAAACCGCTCCCGGGCCTGGGCGTCTGTCTTGCCGGCGTTCGGCCCGTTTGCCGTGGTCCAGTTGCCCTGGGCATCGTACCAGATGTGGTAATACTCGTGGTTCCCCATCAGACCGTAGGTCGGCGGCAGCTTGTACCCGGAGAGCACCTGCCGCAGCAGGGCGTAGTCGCTCTCCCGACCGCCCTCCACCTGATCGCCGCCGAAGACGATCGCGTCGGCGGGCGGGTCAAACCGGGTGACATCCTTCAGCGCCAGGTGCAGCTTGCTCTCCAACATCTCGGTCATGTGGATGTCGCTGAGCAGCCAGAGCGACAGGCTGGGGGAAGGCCCCGGGGGCTGCTCTCTGGGACCGGTGCCCGCCGCCGAGCCCCGCTTGCGCCATGCCAGCCAGAGAGCCGTCCCGCCGGCGGCGGCCACCAACGCGGAGGCAATCGCTTTCATAAAGTTTCGTCGGGATAGCAAGGGTGCGGTCCCTCCTCGTCCCATTTCTAGGTTAGTCCCATTTTAGTCGAGCAGAGGCACGGGGGGAATCAGCGGGATTTCATCACGGGCGCCGAAGGAATTTCGTAAGGCCGGATGGAATTCTGCAAAGTCCAAGACTATGCAGATAGGAAGTGCTCCAAGTATGCAGCATGCCGCAACGCACCGTGCCGCCACCGGTGCTGACCCCAGCCGCGGCGCCTGGCCCGTTACCATGTTGGTCCTCCGCTTCAGCCTGTTCCTGATCATTCAGGCCCTTGTCGCCGCGTACTACGCCCTGCAGGGTGCGCCCAGCCCCTGGCAGGCTTCGGTCGCGTGGTGGCCGGTAGGGGTGACCTTGACGAACCTGATTTGCTATGGCCTGCTCCGCCACCTGGCCCGGCGCGAGGGCCTGACCTTTTGGCAGCTGATCAAGGCCGATTTCAGCCGGGAGTACGTGCGCAAGGACCTGCTGGTCCTGCTCGGGGTGATCCTCCTCGCCGGCCCCATCGCCATAATTCCGAACTATGGGCTGGGGTACCTGCTCTTCGGCGACTACATGGTTCCCGTGAACATGTTCACGCAGCCCCTGCCTTACGCGGTAGCGCTGGTCGCCCTCTTCAGCTTCCCGCTGACCATGGCGCTCGGCGAGATTCCCACGTACTTCGCCTATGCCATGCCCCGGCTGGCGACCCGCTGGTCCAGCAACTGGAAAGCGATCCTGGCCGCCGCCTTCTGGCTCGGCATCCAACATATGATGCTGCCGTTCATTCCGGACTGGCGGTTTGCACTATGGCGCGGTGCCGAATTCCTGCCGTTTGCCCTGCTCCTGGGCTGGGTCCTCCACCGGCGCCCACGCCTCATGCCGTACTTACTGCTCTTCCACGTGCTCATTGACTTCCCCGTGGCACTGATGGTCTACCAGATCTCGGTTGGGGGATAACCACCTGCTTGACGCCCATGGGCCCAACCCACTATCTTCAAGAGGTATGTGACCGTTCATATAGAGGATGATCAACCCGTGGAAGCCGCCTACTACACAGCATGCGCCCGAAACTGCGGCTCCAAGTGCATCCTGAAGGTCTACGTCAAGGACGGTGCCATCGTGCGGATGGGCACCGATGATGCCGCCCCCGACGACCCGACCAGCCCCCAGCTGCGCAGCTGCCTGCGGGGCTGGTCTTATCGCGAGCGCATTTATGCGCCCGACCGGCTTCAGTATCCCATGAGGCGTGTTGGGAACCGGGGCGAGGGGAAGTTCGAGCGCATCTCCTGGGACGAAGCGGCCATCCTGTACGCCCACATGATCACCGAGATCCGGGAGCAGTACGGTCCGTCGTCGATTTTCAGCATGGATGGCTCCGGCACCATCGGCCTGACGCTGCACAACACCTGGCGCGGCCTCGGCCCCCGCTTCCTGCGCATGCTGGGCGGCGGCACCGAGCAGACTCTCAGCTACTCCTCCGGCGCCACCACCGTCGCGGCGCCGTACACCGTAGGCGCCGTGGCCAACAGCAGCGCGCCCAACTTCCTGCAGACCAAGGTGATGCTGATGTGGGGCTGGAACCCCGCCGAAGGCGGCACCGGCACTAACACCGCCTACTACCTGCAGCAGGCGAAGGAGCAGGGCTGCAAGTTCTACGTAGTCGACCCCCGCTTCACCGACACGGCGGCGGCCTTTGCCGACGTATGGGTCCCCCTGAAGCCGGGGTCTGACGTCGCTCTGATGAGCGCCATGGCCTGTGTCATCATCGAAGAGCACCTGCACGACCAGACTTTCCTCGAGCAACACACCTTCGGCCATGAAGAATGGTTCGACTACATCCTGGGCCGGGGCGCCGACGGCCAGCGCAAGACCCCCGAATGGGCCGAACCGATCACGGGCGTGGCGGCCAACCTGATCCGGCAGATGGCCCGGGAGTACGCCTCCGTGCGGCCCTCCGCCCTGGTCATGGGCCTCGGGCCACAGCGCACCGCCTACGGCGAACAGATCGCCCGGTGCGGTCCGGCGCTTGCCGCGCTCACGGGCAACGTTGGCGTGCCCGGCGGATACGCCGGCCTGATGAACTGGATGCTCGCCTTCCCGGGCAACGGCGTTGGCAGCCTGCCGGGCGCCCGCCCCGGCCCCGGCGGCGGCAGGCCTGCTGCCACCGTGCCCTGCAACCAGTGGCCGGACCTCTTCCTGAAGGGAAAAAGCGGGGGCTACCCGACCGACATCCACATGGCCATCGCCACGGGCGGCAACCACCTGAACCAGGGCGGCAACCTGAACAAGGCGATCACGGCGCTGCAGGCGGAGAGCCTGAAGTACTTCGTGGTTCATGAACAGTTCATGACGCCCACCGCCCGGTTTGCCGACCTCCTCCTGCCCGTCAATACGCTCTTCGAGCGGATGGATATCGCCCACGCCAACGGCGCTGTGGTCTTCATGCCGAAGATCATCGAGTCGCTCTATGAATCGAAGTCCGACTGGGAGATCTTCACGCTGGTGGCCGGCCAGCTTGGCCTGGCCGACGCCTGGACCCTCGGCGGCAAGAGCGAAGAGGAGATTCTGCGGGAGCTGGCCGCTGCCTGGCCGCCTACGGCGGACTGGGAGCGGTTCAAGCGGGAGCAGATCATCCGGCTGAACATGGCCGACCCGATCGTGGGCTACGAGGAACAAGTGGCTGGCGGCCAGCCATTCAAGACGCCCTCGGGCAAGCTTGAAATCAGCTCCCCCCGGCTCAAGGCCGCCAGCCACCCGCAGATGCCGGCCGTGCCCCAGTACATCGCCGACTGGGAGTCGCCTGGCGATCCGCTGGCCCAGAAGTACCCCCTGCAGTTGATCGGGCCGCACCATAAGGCGCGTGTCCACTCCTCCTTCCACAACATTCCCCGGCTCCGCGAAGTGGAAAAGCACGCCCTCTGGATGAACCCTGCCGACGCCGCGGTCCGAGGCCTGGCGCACGGCGAGAAGATACGCGTCTTCAACGGCCGCGGCGAGACGCAGACCACGGTCTGGGTGACGGAGCGGATCCGGCCTGGTGTGGTAGCCCTGCCCCAGGGCGTCTGGCATGATCCGGCGGAGCCTGGCGTGGCAGGCAGCGTCGACCGGGCCGGCGCCGTGAATGTACTGACCAACGACCGGCCCACGCCCTTTGCGGGCGCCACCGCCCAGCACACCTGCCTGGTTGAAGTGGCCCGGCGATAGCAGAAAGGGGGCCGCTGAGATGCAACTAGGTTTCCATGTAAATGTGGCACGCTGCATTGGCTGTCACACCTGCGAAGTCGCCTGCCAGGAGACGAACGGCCTGCCGGTTGGCGTTTGCTGGCGCCGGGTGCGGGTGGTGGAAGGCGGCGCCTATCCGCGGCCGTTCGCTTATGCTGTGTCGATGGCCTGCAACCACTGTGCCGACCCGATTTGCGTAAAGGTCTGCCCGGCCGGGGCCTATGGCAAGCGGGCTGATGGTCTGGTGGTTCACGACCCGTCCCGGTGCATCGGCTGTCAGTACTGTGCCATGGCCTGCCCCTACAGCGCCCCGCAGTATGATGAGGCGCAGGGGAAGATGTCCAAGTGCAGCGGCTGCGCCGGCCGGGTGGACGCGGGGCTGCAGCCGGCCTGCGTGGGCGCCTGCCCCGTGCGGGCGCTGGCGTTCGGCGACTTGAGCGATTTGGGCGACCTCGCGGCGACCTGCCCCTCCGGCAGCTGCCTGACGGAGACCCTGCCCCTGCTTCCCAGCCCCCGGCAGACCAGGCCGTCCATCCGGTTCAAGGTCCGGCCCGAGGTAACGCTGCAGGCGGCCCGGGTGCTGGACGGGCACCGGGTGCGGAAGATATAGGTTCTCTCTACTCACAGGGGGTCAACACAGCATGCACCTCGCCCACTACGCGCCCACGCTTAATACCCGACGCGCCCCTGCCATCACCCGCGGCTGTACCTTCTGCGGCGCCTGCGCCACCGAATGCGAGGCCTACAGCATGACCCCCGGCCACCTGATCTGGCGGGCCGCCTTCTGCACCGACTGCGGCCGTTGCACAGCCCTCTGCCCGGCGGGCGCCATCGCCAGGGGCGAAGGCGAGGTTATCACCCTGGAAACCCGGGACCGGCCCCGGGTGCTGGCCGAGGCCGCCGAGCGCACCTGCACCTGCGGCGAACCCTTCTACAACAGCGACACCGATGCCCGCTGCCCCCGGTGCGAACAGGATTCCCACGGGACCCGGGCGGCGGGCGGGCGGCCGGATTACTTCTGATCAGCGTACCTCATCGCTCTGCCCATAAGAACGCGGCTGGTCGTACGAGACTAGCCGCGTTTTTGCGTTGATATCAGACGTAAAAATATTTAGCGCACATTGTTGACACAAAGAATGATGTTCTGTATAATTCCAATTAGATACATTAACACTGCATTCTGTTAGCGAAGGGAGTCGAACGGATATGTACGATGGTTTCGAGGACGTTAACGAGAGTTATTCGAGTCGGGAGACGCGGCGCACCGCTTCTTACGGAAATACCGGAAAGTCAGGCTACACGACCACCGGCGTTGAAGCCCGGGACTACTTCGACGAACTGGTCAGGAAGTCAGGGATTCTCCGGGAGCAGGCGATCTTTTTCTACCGGGCGAACGTGGCATTGAAGCAGGTCTCCATTTCGGTTGTCAAGGTCGGCGTTAAGGGCGAAGGCGCCTTCAAGCGGTCCGACAGGGGATACACCTTCCACCTTGGCGGGGTCTTTGCGAAGTACCCCGAGCTGCGCCCCCTGACCCCAGTCAAGTGCCCTATCTTCTGGGGGCCGGACGGGAAGGCCCTGATTCTCAGTCTGGGCGCTGGCACTGCGATCGTGCGCCGTAGCCGCACCAAGGCGGCCAACAACGAAGAGAAATAAAACGAAGCAGCATACATAAAACCTACGGGGCATCAAGCGAAGGCTTGGTGCCCCTCGCTATTGCGGCACCCGAAACCCGGCGGCAGGATAAACTCCCCCAAAAGTTTGCCGAAAATTGACGCGCGTCAATGTAGGCCCGCCTCCACCCATGCAAAGATGGACCCAGAACCGGTCCGATCAGAACAGAAGGAGGTCGTGCATTTGTTTACCCGACTCAGTGCGCGCATGCGGCGTGGGGGCGCCGCCCTGGTGGCCGCTCTGCTCCTGGCTGGAGCTGCAGTCCTGCTGCCGGCCCAGCCGGCCCTGGCCCACTGCGACAGCGTGGGCGGCCCCGTGGTCACCGCCGCCCGCCAGGCGCTGGCGCAGGACGACGTCAACCTGATCCTTCCCTACATCAAAGCCGCCGCTGAAACCGAACTGACCGCCGCCTTCGGCGAGGCGCGGGAAGCCATGAAGCAAGGCGGCAAGGCAGCCGAACTTGCGGAACACTGGTTCGCCGAGACAGCCGTCCGCCTCCACCGGCAAGGCGAAGGCGCCGCGTACACCGGCCTGAAGTACGACACCGACTTCGGCCCCGCCCTCCACGCCGCCGAGGAAGCGGTGGAGACCGGTGACCTGCATCACGTGGTGGAAGTCCTCGACGAGGCGCTCATCGCACAGCTAGAAGCCAAGTACCACGCCATTATCGAGACCCGGGAAGCCGCCGCCAAGGAAGGCACGGTCGCCGCAAACCGGGCGGCAGTGGAAGCTGTGCTGGCGTTTGAGACGTACGTGCATGCCATCGACGAGGCGATCAAGGCGGCAGACCACCATGCGGAGGCAGGGGGCGCGGGGCACGGCACAGCGCACAGCACCGGGGCCATCGCCATCAAGTTGGGCGACCAGGTCTTGAAAGCCACAGCCCTGTGGCATGGAGATGAACTGATGCTCCCGCTCCGGGCTGTCGCTGAGGCAGCAGGAGCCACCGTCACCTGGGACGAGCCGGAGCAGGCCGCTCTGGTCACCCTGGGAGAGCGCCAGTTCAAGGTGCACCCCGGGTCGGCCGGGGCGCTGACCCACGAAGAGCGAACCATGGTGCCGGCAGCGTTCCTGCTGGAAGCGCTGGGGCTGCACCACGAACTGCATGGCAACACCCTGCTGCTTAGCCGGTAACTGCGCCCCGTCATCGGCGTCCCTCCGTCGGCTGCGGGCATGATACAATACATATATCTCTTGCAGCACGGGAGGCGCCCGCATCTATGTGGAAGCTATTCGCCCTCTTATCCGCACTCTTTGCAGCCCTGACGGCCATTCTTGCCAAAGTTGGTATCAAAGGCGTCGACTCCAACCTCGCAACCGCCATCCGCACCGTCGTCGTCATCGTCCTGTCCTGGGGCATCGTCTTCTATTCGGGCGCCCAACATGGTCTCAAGGACCTCACCCGGCACAACTGGACCTTCCTGATACTCTCCGGACTAGCCACCGGGCTTTCCTGGCTCTTCTACTACAAGGCGATCTCGATGGGTGACGTGTCAAAGGTTGCCCCCATCGACAAGTCGAGCATCGTCCTGACGTTGATCCTCTCCTTCTTCATCCTGGGCGAGGAGTTCACTCCCAAGACGCTGCTGGCAGGCGGGCTGATCACCGCCGGCACCTTTGTGCTGATTTGGAAGTAGGGCTGACCGAACACATTGAAATGAGGCACCACCCCCGGCGGGGATGGTGCCTTTCGTTGTGAACTCGACCGCTACTTCAACACGTACAAGACCCCGATCGTCCCCGGCCCGCAGTGGCTTCCCACCACCGACCCGGCCGCCGTCTCCGCTACTTCGCCCACCCCGGGCAGCAGCCGCCGCACCTGATCCGCCAGGTACAGGGCGTCTTCATGTACCCCGGTGTGGGTGAGGAAGACCCGGTCCGGCCGGATCAGCCCGGCCCCGGCGTCCTGTGCAAACCGCTCCAGCATGGCGTCCAGCGCCTTCTGCCGGGCGCCCCGGGTTTTGCCGGCAACCGTCATGCCCCCATCGACCACGGCGATCATCGGGCGAATGTGAAGCAACGCCCCGGCCAGCGCCTGCACGCCGCTGCACCGGCCACCCTTGTGCAGATACTCCAGGGTATCGATCACAAAGGTTGAGCGGACCTTCGGGCGCGCCTCCTCCAGTGCGGCGATGATCTCGGTACGGCTCCGACCGGCCCGGACCATGTCGGTGGCCAGCAACACCAATAGCCCGATTCCCGTGGACAGGTTCGCCGAGTCGAAGACCGTCACCCGGCCCTCGGGCAGCATATCGGCTGCGATGCGGGCGTTCTGCACCGTAGAGGAGAACTTGCTCGAAATACCGATGAAGATCACATCGCTGCCGTCCGCTGCGGCCGCCGAAAACGCGGCGTGGAAAGCACCGGGACTGGGGCTGGCCGTAGTGGGCAGGCGCTTGCGCTCCCCGACCATGCGGAACAGCCGCTCTGTGTTCATATCCACGCCGTCCAGATAACTCTCCTGGTCGAACTGCACCGTCAGAGGGACCACGGTAACTTCGTGCCGGCGGGCCAGTTCTGGACCCAGGTCGGCGGTGGAGTCGGTGATGATCTTGATGGCTGCCATGTTGATTAGCGACCTCCATGCTGCGTCCTTCACCTACATTCTTCGGCTCGCACACACGAACCCCTGCCAGCACCAATTCCCAAAAATTCCTTTCTTCCGAACAGACATCCCTTTATACTAAAAGGGTGAGCGCACGGCGTCTCCCCAGGAGGAGGAAGAGGACCATGCAGTATGTCGGGCTCAAGACCCAGGCGGGCACATATCTGGGGGTCCAGGAAGACGGGCGCCTGATTGCCAGCCGCACCACCCTCACGCCCGCGGCGGTCTTTGAATGGCTGGGCACCGACGGGAGCCACATCAACCTGCGCTCCATCGCCACCGGCCAACGCCTAGCCCTCTCCTGGGAGTCCTTCGAACTGGTCGACCTCGACGCCCTGATGGCCGAAGCGCAGTCACAGCGCTCTTGCTGCGGTCACGCCCACTGCCACCTGCCGGCAACGCCCCCTCGCCGCAAAACCCTGGCTCCCCAGTGGCGTGAAGAGACCCACGCCCAGGTGGTCGATACGGCCTTCTACATCATCAGCCTTCACCGGGCCATCGACGGCGCCGTCACCCTGCTCACCCTGTGGAACAACCCCACCTTCAAAGCCGCCCTGCACCGGGGCCTCATCGACGCCGACGCCTTCGGTAACCTGACCTACACCGGCATCCTCTATGAGAAGCACTTCTACGACCCCGACACCCGCACCAACTATTTCGGCTTTACTGCCGGCACGGCCATGACCGAAGGGCTACGCTACTTCCGGGCCGCCGCCTCCCACCTGGCCGACTTGCGGCAGAACCTCGCGCAAGGGCGTCCCCTTCCTCCCGACCAGACCGACTGCATGGGCTACAAACTCGGCCTCTCCCTCCACTACTTCACCGACCTGACCCAGCCCATGCACGCAGCCAACTTTGCAAATGTCTTCGCCTCCGGCCAACTCCACGACTGGCGCCACTCGGGCTTCGAGACCTACGCCGAAACCAACCGGCACCGTTTTATTGGTGATCCGCAGCACGTCCGCCGCGACCAGATCGACCCCAACCTGCTCGGCTTCACCAACCCCGCCGACATTCTCCACACCGTGGCCGTTAACGCCAAGCGTATCTATGTCGACCACGTTGGCCCGCTGGCAGAGCAAAAGCTGCAAGAGCACCCGCTCCTTCCGCCCAGCATCGACAGCACGTGGGGCGCCGAGGCTGACCCCGCCCTCAAGGAAGCCCTTCCCTACGGCCAGAACATGACTGCAGCGTTCCTCTTGTACTGGGCTGCCTTTTCATGACCTTTTCCACGCAGAGACGCAAAACGCCATCCAACAATGGCCCAGCAATGCACAGAAACAGAAATTCATGCCCAACAGTGGCCCGGATGCATAAAGAAGCGAAAAAACATCCCCAGATGCATAAAGATGCACAAAACCATGCCCAACAATGACTCGGATGCATAAAGATACTGAAAGCCGTTCCCGACGGTGTCCGACAACAGAAAAAACCGCACC
>JARBUG010000224.1 GCA_029239785.1 Symbiobacteriaceae bacterium
ATCAGGGTGCTCATGGCCCGGTACCCGCCTTCCTTGGTGAAGCCGCCGTCGACCTGATACGCGGGCCGGGCAGCCAGCCCGGCCAGGCTCAGGGCCTGCGCAAAACCGGCATGCCGGTCTTCGGTGAGAATCAGGTCCGGCGGGCCGCCGATCAGCCCAATCTGCTGGTGGCCCCGGCTGACCAGGTGCTCCACGGCCATGCGGCCCACGGCCACGTTGTCATTGTTGACCCACGACAGGGGCCGCAGGTCGGGCACCCGGCCAATCAGCACCGCCGGGTAGGCTTCGTCCAGCAGGTCATCGATCAGTTGGTCATGCAGGCGGCTGGAAGTGAGCAGCACGCCGTCTACCCGGCGCTGCCGCAGCATGCGCATCGACTCACGCCGCTCCTCGGCCGCATCGGCGGTCATGGTCAGCATGAGGCTGTAACCTTCGCTATGGAGCACCGAGCCGATGCCCCGCATCACCTCGGGAAAGAACGGGTTGGCAAAGGCCTGCTCAGCCGGCCGCGAGATCACCAGCCCGATGGTATTTGTCGATTTGTGAACCAGGCTGCGGGCGATGGCATTGGGATAATAGTGAAGCGCCTTGGCGGTCGCCCGGACTTTCTCCTGCGTTTCAGGGCTGATCCGGCTAGAGCCGGCCAGCACCCGCGAAACGGTCGATGGGGCGACACCGGCCGCACGTGCGACATCCTTAATGGTAGTCAAGATCTACCTTCCTCCCTGGCTCGTGCGAGACGCTGTAGGGCCTGTCTATACCACCATCTGTATTGGCCAGCCGCCGCCCAACTCCTGCCACCGCCCGCCGGAAATTCCTACTCGGTGCGGACCACCGTGCTGTCCAGGGCTGCTTTCTGCCCGTCGGTCAGTTCGCCCAGGAACCAGAAGGAGATGCCACCCAGCCGGTACCGCTTCGCAAGCCCTGCCAGGCTGCGCAGCGACTCCGGGGTCTCCAGGAAGCGGACGCCCAGCAGCAGCTTCTGCCGGTTCGCCTCGCCAACGCTTGCGATCGCCAGCCTGATTCCTTCATCAACCATGTCGGCCGGCTCGGGCTCGTCGCCGCCGTAGTCGTGCGCCATCAACTGGATGACGTCGGCCACTTCAGCCAGGGCCGCGTAGTCGTACCCGGGGTACCAGCCGTTCGGCGGCGGCGGCGGCAGACTGACCGCTGTCTCCCTGCCCATGGCGTGCAGCCGCTCGCTGACGGCCGCCACCAGGCGCACGTAACCCGCTCGCACCTGCTCCAGCGCCTCGCCCTCCAGGCCGAGGCCGAGCCCTTCGACATCGAGCAGGGCGCCGTCAAACCCCTTCTCGGCGACCAGCGCGGCCACACCGTCAGCCGCCCGGGCGATGCGCTCACTACTTCGCACCAGGTTGGTCGCCAGTCCGCCATCGCTGTCGTCCGCGAAGATCATTAGATAGCGCTGCGTACCCGCAGCGGCGGCTTCGGCCAGCAGTGTGTCACCCGTAATCTCACCGGCGGGCGCGGGCCAGAAGAAGTCCTCCCCGTCCGTCACCACCGCGCCGTCGGCCGCAAAGCGGGCCCAGCCGTACGCGACATCAGAGAAGGCCGGCACAAGGTGGCGCCGGGCGAAGCTAGGGACCTTGTAGAAGGCCAGCATGCGCAGGGAGCGCACCGGCGACGTGATGGAGACCGTGTAGGTCTCAGGGTCCCAGCCGACGTCGGCCCCGAAGGCCTCGCTGAAGGCCCGCAGGGGCAGCAGGGTGCGGCTGTTCACGATCATGGGCGGCACGTCAAGCGCCACAGGCTCCCCGTTCACAAACATGACCGGGTCGCCGATTTTCAAATAGACGACGGTCCCCGGGCCATAGGCCTGAATCGACCAGTTCGCCTGGTTCCAGACCACGTCGATGCCCAGCGCCTCGGCAATGGCCCGGAACGGCACCAACGTCCGGCCCTGCACGATCATGGGGTCAACGTCGAAGGGAAGGGGATAGCCGTCCAGCAAGACCACGGGCGTAGGGGGTTCGTCCGCCGCCCGGACAACAGCGCCGGGCAGCGCCGCAAGCAGCGTGAGGCAGAGCAGCAGAGAGAGCAGCCGTTTCACCAGGATCACCTCGTCTATTTAATCTAAGTGCGAAGGGGGCTGTCACCCTCGGGGGCTTCGGTGGGGCACACTACCTCTATAACGAAAAGAGACACGCTCCCGTTCGCCGGGCGCGTGCCTTTTTCCTGTCCAGTCTTATGGCATAGCGTTTTTGGGATCGATTACCGGGCTTCGACCCGCTCCAGCTTCTGCTGGGTGCGGCGGATGACTTCAGCCGTGAACCCGCTGGTCGAAGCGGTGCCGCCCAGGTCGGCGGTGCGAACGCCGGCGGCGACGGCCTCCAGGCAGGCGGTGCGAATGGCCCGCCCTGCGCGCTGGTAGTCAGAGCCGGGCATTTGCATGAGCAGCGAGGCGGCGGCAAGCTGCATGGCCATGGGGTTGGCCACGTTCTTGCCTTGCAGGCTGGGCGCCGTGCCGTGGGGCGCCTCTGCCATGACCACCTTGGGCTGGAACTGGTCGTCGAAGCTGATGAGCAGCGATTCCGACCCTGCGATGGAGCCGTAGAGCGCCAGGACCAGGTCAGAGAGAATGTCGCCGTCGCGGTTGAGGCAGGGAATGACCAGGGGCCGGCTGGCCCGCCCGAAGAGCAGGGCGTAGGCGGCATCGATCAGTTGGGGGTCGTAGGGGACGTCGGGATGCTGCTTGGCGGCCTCGTCCATGCATTCCTTCAAAAGCCCTTCGTAGGTGGGCGAGACGGTCCACTTGGGGCCGCCAAAGACCAGGGCGCCCATTTGCTTGGCGAGGATAAAGCTGAACTCCGCCGCCGCCCGGCAGTTCCGCCGGGAGATGTAGGTGGTGCGGAAAGCCTTCTCCTCCGCCTCGCTGCCTTCGCGCCACTCCTTGGCCTCGTAGGCATCTTCCGTTGCCATGCGCACCACGGCGATGGGTGCGGTAATATGGCCGATGGTCTCCACACCGGGCAGCGGACGGCCGGTACGGAGGATGACGGTTCCGTCGATCTCCTTGCGAAGGATGGCATTGGGGGAGCCCACGTCGCCGCGCTGTTCGGGCGTGATGGTGGCAGCCTTCAGGCCGTAACCGGCCTGGCGCATGGCGGCCGCGGCCTCATAGACGACCCGGTTCTGCGTTGCCCGGCGGTTCTGAAGACTCAAGTCAAAACGAACCAGTTCCAGGTCCAGGCCGATCACGGTCGGGTCCAGGAGCCGGACGGCCTCCTCCAGCAGTTCCTGACCGGTCTGGTCGCCTTCCAGCACGACAATCGTCTGTTTGGACAAGATCGCTCATCTCCTGCGTAGTTGGTCAGTTGGGATTGATGTCGATAAGCACAACCTACATGTTACTAGTACTTTTCGCTTATGCCAAGTCCCAACTTACGTGCTACGTCAGGTCGTTCGCCGGCAGCAGCGAGCCCGCAGGCCCATCACCGCATCATCGGCCAGCAGGGCCAGGCCTATGGCCGCGCCCTGTGCCAGGGTGTCGGCCGTTATGCTCCAAGGTGGCCGCATGATGTGAAGGCCGAGTGCGGCCATCATGACGTTAAACACGAACAGCACCCCCATGACCACGCAGAGGCGCAGCCAGCGCCCCGGGCCATTTCCTGACAGCGCCCAGTAACCCAGCGAGGCCGCCACGATGCCATAGGCGATCAGCCGTCCCAGGGCATTGTTGCCCATACGGGTCGGCGCCACGTCGATGTATGTGATCACCCACTGCATGGCCCGCAGCAAGAGCGAAAGAAGCGCCATCAGGTCGAAAACGAGAGCGCCGCGCAGAATCGACGTAACCGCAGGGCCGGAGAGCGTTTCATGTTCCAGGTCGTGCCAAAGCAGATCCAGCGCCGCAAAGTAGACAGCAAAGCCTGCCGCCGTCATCTCGACGATCCAGGTGGAACCATCGTAGATGCCCATGGCTTTCATGGCGATCTCCAGCGCAGCGACTACGGCGGAGCCGATGATCATGCCGGCCAGTCCAGAGACCTGGGGCACAAGCGTGACAACGAAACAAGGAACAAAGATCAGTTCGGCCAGGAGTTCACCCAGTGCCGAGTCAACCGTGTGGTCGGCCGCCAAACCGGGATAGTAGTCGTACATTTGAAGGACCCCGTAGGCGATCCAGTCCGCCAGAATGATCACCGCCGCCGCAAACGCGTAGAGAATCAGCAAGTCTGCCTTGCGGTCGCTCTTCCAGTAGGTGACCCCTGCGCCTATGAGCCCCACCAGCGCCAGCATGACATAAAAGATAGAGATCACCCGCCAATACAGACCGAGTGATCTCAGTGTTTCATCGCACTACCCTCTTCTATCCCTGCTGCCCCAGCGCAACGGCGATTTTCGCCCCGACCCGGGCGTTATTGCGCACCAGCGACAGGTTAGCCGCCAGCGACCGGCCTTCGGTCACTTCCTTCATGCGGGCCAGCAGGTAGGGCGTCACGGCCTTGCCGGCGACGCCTTCCCGGGCCATGTCGGCCAGGGCCACGCCCAGGTGGCGCTCCACCTCAGCGGAATCCAGGGCGTCCGCCTCGGGCACCGGGTTGACCACCAGCACGCCGCCCGGCATGCCCGTGGCGGCCCGGGCCGCGATCACCGCGGCGATCTCCGCGGGCGAATCGACCCGCGCATCCACCCCGTGGCCGGCATCGCGGGTGTAGAAGCCGGGGAAGCGGTCGGTGCCATAGCCGACCACGGTCACGCCCAGCGTCTCCAGCATCTCCAGCGTCGCCGGAATGTCGAGCACCGACTTGGCCCCCGCGCAGACCACGGTGGTCGCGCAGCGCCCAAGCACGGTCAGGTCGGCGGAAATGTCCCAGACCTGGGCCGGCGAGCCCGCGTTCCCCCGGTGCACCCCGCCGATGCCCCCGGTCACAAAGACCTGAATGCCCGCTGCCTCAGCGATGGTCGCGGTAGTGGCCACAGTGGTGGCGCCCAGCAACCGCTTCGCCAGCACAATGGGCATGTCACGCAGC
Source organism: Symbiobacteriaceae bacterium (assembly GCA_029239785.1). Lineage (GTDB taxonomy): Bacteria > Bacillota > Sulfobacillia > Symbiobacteriales > Symbiobacteriaceae > JARBUG01. Next base: position 4,995 of record JARBUG010000224.1, read on the forward strand.
GAGACCTTGGCCACGTCCTTCTCGGTGGCCAGGCGGTAAAGCTCCGCCTCGGTCAGCCCCACCTTGCACCGGCCGTCCATGATGGCGATGGTGGCGGGCACGGCGCCCTCGCTCCGGATAATCCCTTCCACTTCCTGGGCCATCGTAAGGTTCTCCGGATAGGGCATGCCATGGCTGATGATGGTCGATTCCAGGGCCACCACCGGGCGCCCGGCCTCCAGCGCTGCTTTTACCTCGGGCGAAAAATCAAGCAGGTTCTTCACGTGGGTCTACCTCCTGAGGCTCTCCAGGGCCTGTAGTACGATTGCGTTCGGAACGTTGCCGGAGATGGCCACCTCGCCGGCCCGCACGGGCAGCACCCAGTTGATGCGGCCCGCTTCGGCCTTTTTGTCACGGTACATCAGGGCCTCCATGGCCGCCAAGTTAAGGTTCGCCGGCAGCCGGGTCGGCAGCCCCAGCCGGCCGAGCAGCCGCTCGGTGCGCACCAGCAGGTCGGGCTCCTTCAGCACGCCCAGCTTCTGGCTGATCAGCGCCGCCGCCACCATGCCCACCGCCACACACTCGCCGTGCAGCCAGTTGCCCAGCCCCAGCGAGACTTCCATGGCGTGGCCCACGGTATGTCCGTAGTTCAGAATCGCCCGCAGGCCGTTCTCACGTTCATCAGCGGCCACAACACCCGCCTTGATGCGGCAGTTATTCTCCCCCACCGGCCCCATCACCACGGGATCAACGCTCAAAATGCGGTCCGTTTCGCTCTCTAGCAGGTGGAGGAAGCCGCCATCGCGGATGATGGCATGCTTGACCACCTCGGCCATGCCGGCAGCCACTTCGCGCCCCGGCAGGCTGGAGAGGGCGTCCAGGTCGGCCACCACCAGCGACGGCTGGTGGAAGGCACCCACCAGATTCTTGCCCTGGGGCAGGTCGACGCCTGTCTTGCCGCCAATCGACGAATCGACCTGGGCCAGCAGGGTCGTAGGCACCTGCACAAAGGCGATGCCCCGCAGGTAGGTGGCGGCCACAAACCCGGCCAAATCGCCCACCACGCCGCCGCCCAGGGCGATAATCACCGAGTGCCGGTCGAGCTGGGCGTTCACGCAGGCCGTGTACAGGTTGTAGGCCTGCGCCAGACTCTTGGACTGCTCACCTGCCGGCACGGTCGCCTTCAGCGTCTCCAGGCCGGCATCTTCCAGCGACTTCTTGGCCACGCCGCCGAATTTGGCCGCCACGTTGGTGTCGGTGATGATCAGGGCCCGGGTCGCCCGGGGCACCGCCCGGCGCACGAGCGTGCCCAGGTGCGAAATCAGCCCGCGGTCGATGATGATCTCGTAGCTGCGTTCAGCCAGCTCTACGTTTACTTGTGCCATTGCCCAGTATCCCCTTTATCGGGCCCAAATCGCAGCCGGATCTCATCGGCCACATCCTGCGGCGTCCGGCCCGTC
>JARBUG010000225.1 GCA_029239785.1 Symbiobacteriaceae bacterium
CGTAGTTCTGGAAGACCATGGCGATGTCGCGATCCTTCGGGGCGACGTGGTTGACGAGCTTGTCGCCGATGTAGATCTCGCCGTCGGAGATCTCTTCGAGGCCGGCGATCATACGGAGGGTGGTGGACTTGCCGCAGCCGGACGGGCCGACGAAGACGACAAACTCACGATCGTTGACTTCCAGGTTGAAGTCCTTAACTACCTTGACCTCGCCGAAGTTCTTGAAGACGTGACGGAGACTGACCTTTGCCATAACTTGCGAAATCCTCCCTTGGCCCTTTGAGCCCTGGTGTATTCGAGACGGGGCGGTCCCGTCCCGCTATTCGCTCGCCTACCGCCCGGTAGGCGCAATAGCCGTCTGGAAAGTCTGCTGGATCTCCTGCATGGCGGCCTTGGGAACACGTGCGCCCAACAGGGCGAAGGTGAGCGGGCGGGCGGCGTTCAGTTCCGCCTCATCCCAGGCCGGGCCGGCTGGCAGGGAGCGCTGTGTACCGGCAAGCCCAAACGCACGGGTGAGAACCGGGTCGTTCGGGAACGGGTTGCCGGCCGTCTTGAGGGCCGGCATGGCGCCGGTCTGAAAGGAGAGGCGGGTCTGGTTTGCGCCCGAGCCAAGGAAGCTGGCCAGCGCATAAGCGGCCTGGAGCTTAAGGTCATCGGTCTGCTGGGAGAGCATGTAGCCGTAGGTGTACCCCACGGTAATGTCGCCGGGGAAGCCGGCAACCGAAATTTTCATGTGATAGTCGCCGCCGCGCAGCAAGGGCAGCGCCCAGACGCTGACGGGCATGACGGCGAACTCGCCTTTGGCGAAAAGCGCCCAGGTCTCCTCCGCCTTTAGCTTTGCCGTATCGGGGTGAAGGATGCCGTCTTTCCGATACTGCTGCAACTGGGCGAAGCCGGCTTCGGCCCCCGGGGCGATGGCGCCGGCGGGCGTAAGCAGGCCGTCGACAAGGGGCCACCATTCATGGTAGCCGGGCAAGTTGTAGAAACCAAGACCAAAAGTGCCACTTTTCGATAGTCTGCTCAGACTATCTTCCATTTCTGCCCGGGTCCAGCGGCCATCCTTTGGCAAGGGAAGGCCGGCAGCGGCAAACTTCTGCTCGTTCAGGGCCAGGACCTGCAGCTCCTGCAGGGCGGGCAGGCCGACCTGCTTATCGCCCGCACGGAAGGCAGCCAGGGCATGCGGGTGGTACTCGCCGGCGCTTGGGCCGAGGAGCGGTGCGAGGTTCGCAAGGCGGGGTGCCACTTGCGAAACGTAACGGCCGAAGGCGATGTCAGGCAGTTCGGTGGCGGTGCGAAGGGCCTCCTCCAGTTCCTGGGGCGAGGCAAAGTGGCGCACGTCCACCGTGATATTCGTATGCTTGGCCGCAAAGGCTTTGGCCTGTTCGTCAAAAAAAGCTTGGTCGGGCTTTGTGCTGACCGGCGTGCCGGCCAGGCCCGGTGCTGCCCAGAGGGTGAGCCCGCCCTGATAGGTGGGCTTGGGGGGATCTTCCTGCTTCTCCTGCTCGGGCGGCTTGGCGCAGCCTGCGACGAGAAGCAGCAGGGCCAGGAACAGCATGATGGCGGTGCGGCCGGGGCGCCGGACCGGGTGGTGGAGAAACAGGGTGGTATACAAAGGAAAGCAGCCCTCCTGAGCTGGACAGTGGCGAATGCCGCCTATCCAACTCTTCGGGCTGCGCAGGAGTTATTCCTCTTTATCGGGGTCCCCGATTTTTCGGGAAAGCGACCCGGGAAGCGGTACGGGCTGGGGCGCCGCCGGTGCGGTCGGTGGCAGGGCCGGCCGAGCGGCCCGGGCGGGCCGTGCGGGGCCGGGGCGCCGTTGCGGCGGGGCCGCGCCGGCTCTCCTGGACCTCGGCTTCGGGCTCGTGGGGCGACGGGCCGGGCGCCCGCCGGGTGCGGGACTTGCGCTGCTCAACAATCGCAGCGACCCGGGCGCCCCGGCTGGCGGGCTGCTTCAGGCCCGAAGCGCCCTTCAGGTCCTTCAGCTCCCGCTCGGTCAGCTCACGCCACTGGCCGGGCGTCAGATCCCGCAGGTGGAGCGGCCCCAGGGTGGTCCGCTTCAGGTGGATCACTTCATGGCCGACCGCCTCGCACATGCGGCGGACCTGGCGGTTGCGGCCCTCGTGAATCCGAATGGAGAGCGTGGCGGCGTTCGGGCCGTTGGCCGCGATCAGCTTGACCTCGGCCGGGGCGGTCGGGCCGTCATCCAACTCGATGCCTTCTTCCAGCGCCCGGATTTTCGCCGGGCCGGGGACGCCCCGGACCTTGGCGATGTAAGTCTTTTTGATCTCCCGGGCCGGATGCATCAGCATGTTGGCCATCTGGCCGTCGTTGGTCAGGAGCAGCAGCCCTTCGGTGTCGTAGTCGAGCCGGCCCACCGGGTAGACCCGCTGTGCCACATCTTCGCCCAGCAGGTCGGTCACCTTGGGGCGCCCCTGCGGGTCGTAAAGCGTGGTCACGTAGCCCTTCGGCTTGTTCAGGAGGATATAGACGAACTCCTCCGCCTTGCCCAGGGGGCGCCCGTCAACTTCGACGATATCCCGGTTGGGCACAACTTTGGTGCCCAGTTCGGTGACGACCCGGCCGTTGACGGTGACCCGCCCGGCCTGGATGAGTTCCTCGCTGTGCCGGCGGGAGGCGAGGCCCGCCTGGGCCATCACTTTATGAAGGCGCTCGGCCACCAGCGATTCGGCTTCGTTGGGTCTGACGCCCCGGCCGGGGCGTACGGCCCGTACCGGGCGCTCCGCCGGAGCCGCACCCCGCTCGGGGCGGGCCCCCCCTACCCTGCGCCCGGCCCGGTCGGCGCCGAACTCGGCCCGCTCACCGCGCCCAGGGCGCTCGCCGCGCTCTGGCCGCCCGGCGCCCTCCCCCGCGGCCCGGGGCCGAACCCCGGCCGCAGGCCGCCCGGCCCGGGCCGGACCGGCGCCTTTGCGCGCCCCTCCCCCGGCCTGGTCGGCAAAGTACCGCCGTCCCTCAGCGGAAAGGAGCCCTTCTGATTCAAGCTTCTCCACGATGCTCCGATCGATACCCCCGGCCGCCTTGCGGGGGCGTGCCGGACCCATCCCGGGCTTACCGGCTGCACGGCCCGCCTGCGCAGGCCGTCCGCCCGGTTCACCCAACCTTGGCGCCCGCCGGTCCCGATTACCAGGACCGCCGGCGGAGCGCCCGGGGTTCCGGGTCTTGTCCACCATAGCGTTCACACCTCACCATCGGACTTTGCAAGTCATATGCTGTACTCCGCCACGCCGGGCAGTCCACCGCCTTGACAAGACGGAGGTGAATACAGCGTTGAAACTGGGTCTGGAACTCGTCACCGATCGGCCCTGTGCGCTCCGGCTCGGCACATTCTTCGAGACCTGGCTGACCACGCCGGCCGGCACCGTTCGCCGGTCGCTGGGGCGTGACGAGTATCATTTGGACCTCGGGCTTCCCGCCCAGCGCCGTCTGGCCGCCACCGGGCGGACCCACGTCTGCCAGGTCGACCTGGAAGATGCCGGCCTGGGCACAAACCAGGCGCGGCCGGCCGTACTGGTAACCGCCGAGGCAGAGCCTGGCACCCCCACCATCTGGGGGATTCGGACCAACCTCTTCCTCAGCCTGCCCGCCCTGGTCGAGGGCGCCACCGCACGGCTCATCCGGGAAGGGGCGGAGCCCTATCCCTTCCGACTGGACGACAAGCAGATTCTGCTCGAATCCACGGCACCTGGGAGGTATATTGTGGACATCAGCGCGCTGCTGTTGCCGTAGAAGCACGCAGCAGGCTGCGCTGGCAGCCTGCTCTGGCCTCGCTTTGCTATTGTGCCACGCGGGCCACAACCTCAACCTCCACCGCCGTATCCAGCGGCAAATCCGACACGCCAACCGCCGACCGGGCGTGGCGACCGGCGTCGCCAAAGACCTGGGTGTAGAACTCCGAGGCGCCGTTGGCCACAGCAGGCTGGGCCGTAAAGCCGGCAGCGCTGTTGACGAAGACCGTTACCTTCACAATCTGCAGGACCCGGTCAAGCGTTCCGACCGCCGCCTTCAGCACCGCCAGCGTGTTGATGGCGCAGAGCCGGGCCGCCTGGTAGCCCTCTTCGGGAGGAAGATCGCGGCCAACCTTGCCCTTGAACTTCAACTGGCCGTTCTCCATGCAGATTTGACCGCTGGTAAAGACCAGATCGCCGCTGCGGACGAAGGGGACGTAGGCTGCGACCGGCTTCGGCGCCTCAGGCAGATGGATCCCCAGTTCGAGCAGCTTTGCTTCAGCGCTCATGTATGTAGTCCTCCCTGTCGTAGATGGCGTATGTATGGCAATACCCTTTCTATTTTTACCACACTGTCAGCGGAAAAACCAGTTGCACGCCCAGAGTGCTGCCAAAAAGCCAACTACGTCTGCAGTGAGGCCGACAGCCGCGGCATAGCGCACCTTGCGGATGCCGACGGCCCCGAAGTAGACCGTCAGTACATAAAAGGTCGTGTCAGTCGACCCCTGCATGATCGAGGCGAGGCGGCCGATGTACGAATCCGGGTGGTGGATCTTCAGCAAATCGGCCGTGACGGCCAGGGCGCCGGCCCCGGACATGGGGCGGACGATCATCAGGGGGAGGATCTCCGACGGGAAGCCGAGGCGGGCGGTGACCGGGTTGATGGCCCGGGCGAGCAAATCCATGGCGCCCGAGGCCCGGAAGACCGAGAGCGCGACCATCATCGCCACCAGAAACGGGATGATCTGAACCGCCACTTTCAGCCCCTCTTCGGCGCCTTCGATGAACGTATCGTAGACCTTCACCTTGCGGATGTAGCCCCACAGGGGAATCAGGGCCAGCATGGCCGGAATCGTCCAGAGTGATAAGGTATCCAGCAGCGACACAGCCCCTACCTCCCCCGCGCCCGGTTATACTTGCGCACCAGCCAGTCCAGCAGAATGCCAAAGATGCCCGCCACCACTGATGCGACCAGCGTCGCCCCCACCACCTCAGCCGGGTTGACCGATTTGTAGGTCGCCCGCAGGGCGATGATGGTGCCGGGAATCAGCGTGATCGATGAGGTGTTGAGCGTCAGGAAGGTGCACATCGCTTCGCTGGCGGTCTCCTTCTCATCGTTCAGTTCCTGCAGTTCCTGCATCGCCTTCAGGCCCATGGGCGTAGCGGCGGAGCCGAGCCCCAGCATGTTGGCGGAGATGTTCATGAGGATCGCGCCGACTGCTGGATGATTGCCGGGCAGGGTCGGGAAGAGCAGCCGCACGATGGGGCGCAGGAGCCAGGCCAGCCCTTCCATCAGGCCGCTCTTTTCGGCGACTTTCATCAGGCCCATCCAGAGCGCCATCAGCCCGGCCAGGCCGATGATTGTTTCGATCGCGACCTTGCCGGCCTGGAAGGCGGCGTCGGTCACGGCGCCGGCCCGGCCGGTCATGGCAGCGACCGCCACGCCAATCACCATCAGGGCGGTCCAGATCAAGTTGAGCACCGGCGCCACCTCCTCGGGTCCAAGCCCGTCAGGTGGAACTCTATGCGGACAGGTACCTCTTGCATGACTCTTACCCTGGCTTGTCGCGGCGCTCCGGGGTGGCGTTCCGGGTCTGGCGTTCCGGGTCTGGCCAGGGGCGCTCGTCGCGGCGCAGCGGCTTACTTATCGGTATCATCTTTGCTGCCGCAAAGATGGTGAACTAACGCTGCGATGCTCCTCAGCCCCTGACCAGACCCGGCCCGCCTGGGCCGTGCCCCACCATCGGTTTACCGGGGCGCTTCGGCGGCCCATCGAGGTCCGCCGAAACGTCAGCGTTTAGGCGAGGCAGTCCCGCACCTAATCTTGTTGGCGGCGCCCACACTCCAGGGCCGACGGGCGAAAACCAAGTAGATTGACGCCCCGAGGTGCAGCCCAACAGACTTACGCCTCGTTAGGGCCTCGATGGCCCTAACGAGGCGCCCGTTACCAATGTGGGGGGTGTGGCCGCCGCCGGGCGGGCGGGTCCGGTCAGGGGTTGAGGAGCATCGGGGCGTTAGTTGAAGTTTCTTGCGGCAGCAAGAAACATACCTCTGTATGAGCCGCCCCGCCGCGACGAGCGCCCCTGGCCGGACCCGCCCGCCCACCGCGAAACCCAACAACAAAAAAAGGCCGGGGCGCCCAACGCACCCCGGCCCAACATCTACACCTTAATCATCCGCTCCACATCCAGCACAAAGACCGTGGCACCGCCTACCTCCACCTCAGACGGCAGCGGGGCCGACGGATTCGCCGCGGCGCCCTTCAGGCTGCCTTCCTTCAAGGTCAGGTCGCCCTTGAGCGACTTCTTCGACGGGCAGCTGGTCCGAATGATGGCGAGCACCTCTTCGAGGTTGGCCGCCGGCACGCCGATGAGGAACGTAGTATTGCCCGCCTTGAGGAACCCACCGGTGCTGGCCAGCTTGGTGGCGCCAAAGCCCTT
>JARBUG010000226.1 GCA_029239785.1 Symbiobacteriaceae bacterium
GTTGTCACTCGGTTGATGCGCTCGATAATCTGGTCCGGGCTGAGGACACGGCCCAGCATCAGTTCACCCCGCCCCAGACGGGTCATGCGGCCGGAGGTCGACTCGAGGCCCAGCATGATCTGACCCTTGAGCTGTTCTTTGGCCTCCTCCAATTCCGCTGCACTCAGCCCCTCGCGGCCGACCTGATCGTAGGCGTGCAGGATCAGGCCCAGCACCTGCTCCAGCACGGCGGGCGAGACGCCCGCGTACACCCCGAAGTCGCCGGTTTTTCGGAAGCTGGTCTGGTAGCTGTAGACGGAGTAAGCGAGCCCGCGTTCCTCGCGGATCTCCTGGAAGAGCCGGCTGGAAGCCCCGCCACCCAGGACGGTGTTGATCAGGTGCAGGGCGTAGATTTCGTCGTGGTCGGTGTGCAGGCCAGGCATGCCCACAACCAGGTGCATCTGCTCCGTCTCCTTTTCCCGAACCAAAGCCCGGGAATGGGTCGGAAACGCAGGCAGTGCTTCGCACGTTTCACCACATGCACCGCCGGGGCCGCGGGCATCCATTTCAGCGAAGGCACGGGCCACTTCCCGGACAACCTGGTCATGCGACAGTCGCCCCGCCGCGGCCACCACAATGCTAGGTGATGTATACTGTGCATCCCGGTAGCCCAGGATTCGCTCCCGTGTTAGGGCCTGCACCGTATCAGCAGTGCCGACGATTGGGCGCCCAAGCGCCGTGCCGGGCCACATCGCCGCGGCAAACAGGTCGTGGACGATGTCGTCGGGCACATCTTCGTACATTTTGATCTCTTCGATGATGACGCCCTTTTCCTTTTCGATCTCTCCGGCTTCGAAGGTCGAGTGAAGAACCATATCGGAGAGGACGTCGATGGCGATGGGCAGGTGCTCATCGAGAACCTTCGCGTAGTAACAGGTGTGCTCCTTGCTGGTAAAGGCGTTGAGCGACCCGCCGCGGCCGTCGATCGCCTGGGCGATCTGTTTGGCTGTGCGACTCTGGGTGCCCTTGAACAGCATGTGCTCGATAAAGTGCGAGATGCCCGAAATGGCAGGCGCCTCACCACAACTGCCGGCACCCACCCACACCCCGACCGACGCGCTGCGCACGTGGGGGATCTCTTCCGTGATGACCCGCAGGCCGCCCGGCAGTGTCGTCTTCTGGTAAAACGTCATCCTGTATGTGGCAGAGGGGCACGGGCCGCCTCTGCCTGCACCTCCCCAGGTGTAGGTTCTGTCACCCATGAGAAGGGTCGGGCGTGTCACACGCCCGACCCTTATGTTGCGTGGCTTACTTCTTCTCTTCGCGGAGAACTTCCTTGCGAGAGAGGTTGATGCGGCCCAGCTTGTCGATTTCGGTCACCTTCACGGTGATTTCATCGCCAACGTTGACCACATCTTCGACCTTATTGACCCGCTCCTCGGCCAGCTGGCTGATGTGGACGAGGCCTTCCTTGCCGGGCATGATTTCGACGAAGGCGCCGAAGTTCATGAGCCGGGTTACCTTGCCCAGGTAGACCATGCCGGGTTCGGGGTCCTTGGTCAGGCCTTCGATCATCATGACGGCCTTCATGCCGGCCTCTTGGTTGATGGAGGCGATATGAATGGTGCCATCATCTTCGATGTTGATCTCGACCTTGACGTTGCCGATGCGGGTGGACTCGATGATCTTGTTGATGGTCGAGCCGCCCTTGCCGATGACGTCGCGGATCTTGTCGGGATGGATCTTCATGATGATGATCCGCGGGGCGTACTTGGACATCTCCGTACGCGGCTCGGGCAGGACTTCGAGCATCTTCGACATGATGTGCATGCGGCCTTCCTTGGCCTGGCTGAGCGCCTTGCCGAGGATTTCGCGGCCGGTGCCGGAAATCTTCATGTCCATCTGCAGCGCCGTGACGCCCTTGGCGGTGCCGGCAACCTTGAAGTCCATGTCGCCCAGGGCGTCTTCAATGCCCTGGATGTCCGTCAGAACGGCGTAGCGACCAGTTTCGGCATCTTCCACCAGGCCCATGGCGACACCGGCGACAGGCGCCTTGATGGGCACGCCGGAAGCCATGAGCGACAGGGTGGAGCCGCAAACGGAGCCCATGGAAGTGGAACCGTTGGACTCGAGCACTTCCGAGACCACCCGGATGGCGTACGGGAAGACATCTTCCGACGGGATGACCGGGTCGAGGGCCCGCTCCGCCAGGGCGCCGTGGCCAATTTCACGCCGACCGGGGCCGCGCATGGGCCGGGCTTCGCCTACGGAGAAGGGCGGGAAGTTGTAGTGGTGCATGTAGCGCTTCTCTTCTTCGAGGCTCAGGTCGTCAAGCGCCTGCACGTCGCCCAGTGTGCCCAGGGTGGTGACGGACATGACCTGCGTCTGGCCACGCTGGAAGACGGCGGAACCATGCGTGCGGGGAAGCAGGTCGACCGCGCATTCGATGGGGCGGACATCGGCGAGGCCGCGGCCGTCGGGCCGGATGCCTTCTTCGATGATCGCCTTGCGGACTTCCTTTTTGAGGACCGACTTCAGCACGGCGCCGATCGCCTTCTGGCTGCCCGGGTAGGTTTCAGCCAGGGCGTCCTGCACTTCCTGACCAACAGCGGCCACCGCTTCTTCGCGGGCCTGCTTGTCAGGGTTGCGAACGGCGGTGCGCAGCCGGTCGGTGGCCATCGCCTTGACGGCGGCTTCCAGGTCGGCAGGCGGCAGGGCCAGCGTGACCTCGCGCTTGGGCTTGCCGACGTCAGCCTGCATTTTGTTGATGGTCGGGATGATGACGGTCTTGATGATGTCGTGGGCGTAGAGAATGGCGTCGAGCATGGTCTCTTCGGGCACTTCCTTGGCGCCGGCTTCGACCATGAGGACGGCCTGCTCGGTGGCGGCCACGACCAGGTGCATGTCGGACTGGGCCGCCTGTTCGGCGGTGGGGTTAATCACGAACTGCCCGTTCACACGGCCGACGATGACCGCACCGATGGGTCCCTCGAAGGGGATGTCGGAGATGGTCAGGGCCGCAGAGGCGCCCACGATGCCCATGATTTCGGGCGCGTGGTCGCCGTCGATCGACATGACCGTGACGACGATTTGGACGTCGTTGCGGTAGCCGTCGGGGAAGAGCGGCCGGATGGGCCGGTCGGTGAGGCGGGCAGAGAGAATGGCCTTGGTGGTGGGCTTGCCTTCACGACGGAACCAGTTGCCGGGGATTTTGCCGGCGGCGTAAAGGCGCTCTTCGTAGTCGACGGTGAGGGGGAAGAAGTCGATTCCTTCGCGCGGTGAAGCGCTGCCCACAACGGCGGCGAGCACAACGGTGTCGCCGTAGCGGACGAGGACGGCACCCGAAGCCTGCTTGGCCAGCGCTCCGGTTTCGAGGGTCATGATGCGACCCCCGAGCTCCATGGTATACGTGTTCGGATTCACAGTGGTCCTCCTTCTGTGCCTGGGACCGGTGGGTAATCGAGCGGTGCCCGCGCCGGACCGCTCCCGTGGGAGCGCCGTACGCCCGCTCGCTGGTCGCCTCCCGGCGACCCGCCTTCCTATGGCACGCTTTTTCCTAACTTTGTTGGCTTCTACATGCCAATTAGCGTTTCCTGCCAGTGGCCCGAATTATGAGCATCGGACGAAAAAGATGGGGCGGAAAATAAGAAACCGGGGCGCTGATCTGCCCCGGGAGAGTTTGCTACTTGGCTTTTTCGATCTTCGCGGTGTCTGTGAAACGGAACGGTGATGCGAACTTGGCCAGCACGTCGCCGGGGCTGACCCCGCTCACGGCTTCGTTCACTTTGAGAATGGCGTATCCGATTCCGCCTACGGCGATCAAAAGCACGGCAGCCACTGCTGCCACCTGCCCAAGAATCCAACGGGTCCGTACCTGCTTTTGCCGGTGCTGGGCGCCCGGGGACCCGGCCGAAGCCTCCACCATGCTGAAAACACGGGGGGCCGCTTCGCGGGTAATCTGGTCCAGAACCTTGTCGACCGCCTGCGGCACCGGCCCCAGCTCGATGCCGGCCGCTGCTCCCCTGAGCCGGGAAAGCAGGGCTTCCGTGTCGCGGTACTCGGGGCCGCAACGGGGGCACCCATCTGCGTGAAGGGCCAGTTCGGCCGGAAGGGCGAGCGTTCCCGTGGCCAGGGCCTCATCCAGTTCCATTTGCACACGATGGCAGGCGCTGCCCACTGCGTGAGGTTTCACTGCACTCCCTCCCTTCTGCTTTGCATCAACTGGCCGCGCATTCGGCTCAGGGCCGCGTGCAGCCGCGATTTCACCGTGCCATCCGGCACATTCATGACGGCGGCGATTTGGGGGACGGTCAGATCTTGAAAGAATCGAAGCACCACCGTGGTCCGCTGCTCCTCCGGCAAGGTCTGAAGCGCCTGGACCAGTTCCCAGTCGGTTTCAGCCGGAAGGCCCCCGGCTTCTTCCTGCTCAACTTCGAGGCCGATGGGCGTGGTGCGGGACCGCCGCCGCCCCTGGTCGTAGCAGGCGTTGATCAAGATGCGTGTCAGCCACGCCGGGCCGGCCTCTTCCTGCTGGAGTTTGTCGAAGTAGCGATAGGCTTTCAGGCCCGCCTCCTGCAGCGCATCTGATGCGTCGTGCGGGTTGCCCAGCATGCCAAGGGCTGTCCGGTACAGGCGGGGCGACATTTGCGAGAAGAGCGTGGTGAAGGCTTCTCGCCTGGCCGTTTCGGATAGCAGCACGGTGCTTTCACCTCACGCATGTTAGACCGGTCGGCCGGGGCGTTTCGTTCTCCTGACACACCAACTTTTTTACCCGAAATTCACCGGGATGCCGTCGGCAATCAGCGTGCCCACCTCTTCCCCCTCGCAGATGCGGCGCATGGCCTGCTTTTCGGCGAAATCGAAGACGTACAGGGGCAGTTTGAAGTCGCGGGCCAGCAAAAAGGCGGCCTGGTCCATCACTTTGAGGTTGCGACGCAACACCTCTTCGTAAGGCATGGTAGTAAATCGCCTGGCTGCCGGGTCGCTGTTTGGATCGGCAGTGTAGACCCCGGCTGCACCGTTTTTCGCGGCGAGAATGACGTCACACCGGGTTTCCAGCGCCCGCTGTACGGATGGGTAATCCGTGGTGATGTAGGGCTGCCCCGTTCCGGCTGCAAAAATGAGCAGCCTCCCCTTCTCCATGTGGTGAATGGCTCGGAGGCGTATGTAAGGTTCCGCTACGGCATTCATGGGCATGGCGGTCATGACCCGCACATCGCCGGCGCCCCGGGCGGTCAGGGCGCCCCGCAGCATCAGGCTGTTAATGACCGTGGCTGTAGCGCCGATATTGTCCGCCTCGGCCCGCTCGATGCCCCAGTCATCGGCCATGTTGCCGCGGAAGATGTTGCCCCCGCCGACCATAATGGCCATCTCCACGCCTAACTCCCGAACCGAAAGGATCTCGCTGACGATGTGCTCCAGTGCATCCCTGTCGAAACCGAACCCGCCGCCGCCGGCGAGTGCGCCGCCGCCGGCGAGTGCGCCGCCGCTCAGTTTCACCATGATCCGATTGAACCGTTTCACCGTCGTCACCTCATGATGCAGGATGGGACCGGAGCGGACAAGGAAAAGGACCGGGCGCAATGCCCGGTCCTACGTTATTACGCCTTGATACCACGAATGCCGAGCCGCTCGATCAGCGTCTTGTAACGCTCGAGGGAGACGCTCATGAGATACCGCTCCAGGGAACGGCGCTGGCCGACCATCTTGAGCAGACCACGGCGGGAGTGGTGGTCCTTCTTGTGGGTGCGCAGGTGATCGGTGAGCTCGTTGATGCGGTTGGTGAGCAGGGCGATCTGAACTTCGGGGGAGCCGGTGTCACCCTCGTGGGTGGCATACTGGGTGATGATGTTCTTCTTTTCCTCGACGGAAAGCGGCATGTGAGACAACCTCCTGGTGGCAGGGACCTGTGCCCCGCCTGTATGTTCGGCAAGCGCCGCCAACCCAGTGCCTCGCCGGAGGAGGCGCAGGACCGAGTCGACGGTTCTCAGCGACAGTGGTTAGTTTACCACAATCCTCAAGGTCGGGCAAGTCCGGCAGATTCATACAGGGCGCCGGCCTCTGCCTCGGTCAAAGGGCGCGACTGCCCCAGGGGCAGGTCGCCCAGGGAGAGCGGCCCCATCTCCAGCCGTTTGAGATAGACGACGTAGTTTTGCACGGCCTGGAACATGCGCTTGACCTGGTGGTATTTACCCTCGCGAATGGCGACCGTGGCTTCCTGTGGACCGAGAATGGTAAGCCTGGCCGGCATGCACCGGTACCCGTCCTCCAGGACGACACCATCTGCGAAGACGGCTTGCGCCTCCGGGCTGAGCGGCCGCTCCAGCCGGACGAAGTAGAGCTTTTCCACGTGCCACTTGGGCGACAGGAGCCGGTGGGTCAGGTCGCCGTCAGTGGTGAAGAGGAGCAGCCCTTCGG
>JARBUG010000227.1 GCA_029239785.1 Symbiobacteriaceae bacterium
TACGGCACCCACCCCGGGTGCCTAGACCCTCTCGGCATGGGCCGGTCAGGCTCAGGCCCACGCCTGACGGGCTACGGCACCCATTGAGGGTGCCTAGAACTCGTAGTCGACCGCCAGCGTGCTTTCGCAGATTTCGGCCACCCGGTTCTTGACAGGCTGATGATGCTGATGCGGGCCGTAAACGGCGAGGCCTTCCTTGTCGCGGAAGCGAACGACGAGACCGACCGTGAAGCCCTGGCCCCGCTCGGGGGTAAAGGTCTTGCCGGCGCTCAGGTCAACGATGGTTTCGATCTTCCCCTTCAGGCCCCGCAGCATTTCGACGAATTCATCTACCTGTTGGGCCGTAATGTCAGGCTTAAACTTGAAGCAGACGATATGCTCAACCACGATTGGCCACCCTTTCCAGTGCGATTATTCCTATCATGGCGCTTTCACGGGTGTTGCGTCAAGCCCGGCGCCGCAGCGGGCGGTTGCCCCACGTTTGGCATTAGTAGTCTGCCGTCGGCGCGAGGAATGTATCGTGCGGGTGACGAATTCCTTTCGGATGTTGAACGCTGGGCTGAGGAGGAGGACATTCGCATCGACACGCTGCTTTTGATCGACGGCGGTCTGATTTTCCGGGCGTTTTTCGCCATGCCGCCCATGTCGGATACGGCGGGCCGGCCCGTGGGGGCCGTATATGGCTTTATGACAATGGCCTTCCGGGAACTGGCGGCCATTCGGCCGACCCATGTGGCCGTCGCGTTTGACGTCCCCATCGCCGACAACCGGCGCACCCACATGTTCGCCGATTACAAGGGCAACCGCGACCAGTGCCCCGACGACCTGGCGCCCCAGTTTGGCATTCTGCGGGAGACACTTTCGGCGCTGAACCTCACCTGCTTGCAGGCACCCGGCTACGAAGCCGACGACCTGCTGGGCACCATGGCTGCGGAAGGCGAGCGCCGTGGCATGGAGGTCAGCGTGCTGACCGGCGACCGCGACGTGTTCCAGTTGATTTCGGGCAAGACCCAGGTCCGCTTCGTTAAGAAAATGAACCAGCACGAAACGTACGATGTGCCCCGGTTCGTGCAGGAGTTTGAGCTGCTGCCGGGCCAGCTGGCTGACCTGAAGGGGCTGGCAGGCGACACGTCAGACAATATTCCGGGCATCGCGGGCATCGGCCCAAAGACGGCGGTCAAGCTGCTGCATGAATTTGATACGGTGGAGGGCGTGCTGGCCAACGCCCATACGCAGAAGGGCAAGCTGCGGGAACGGCTGGAGAACGGCCGGGAGATCGCCCTGCTGTGCAAGCAATTGGCGACGATCGACCGGGCGGTGCCCGGTGTGCCCGACTTGCAGGCTTGCCGATTTGACCTGAACCGCGATGCGGGGCGGGCCAAGTTTGAAGAGCTACGCTTCCGCTCCCTGCTGGGGCGGCTGGCAGTCTGACCGTTGATGGGAGTGTTTGTGAACCTTGCGTATCGGCCTTGATCTGGACGGCGTTATTGTCGATTCGGTCTCAAATTGGATTCGGATTCTAAACACCCAGTTTGGCACGAACTATGGTCCCGATGATCTCCCCGATACGCACGGAACGCCGGAGATGGCGGCCTTCTGCGATGACCATTTGATTGAGTTGCTCATGCCGAACCGGCCGATGCCCGGGGCCGTCGAGGCGCTGGGCCGCCTGCGGCGGGATGGGCATGCGCTGGTGGTAATTACGGCCAGGTCGCAGTGCGTACGCCGGCTGACCGAGGCATGGCTGGAGTTTTACGGCATTCAGGTTGACGAGCTCCACTGCCTGGAGGGCGCCGACAAGGCGGCCGCCGCCCGGGCCGCGGGAATCGATCTGCTGGTGGAGGATACGCCAAAGAACGCCCTGGCCGTGGCTGCGGCGGGCGTTCCGGTGTTGCTGTTTGGGGCGCCGTACAACCGTGAGGTTCGGCATCCCCTGATTTCGCGGTGCGAGTCCTGGGACGAGGTCATGGCCCAGGTCGGGGTCAGGAAGGCCGGCTAGTGCGCCCGCCCGTGGACCCGGTCGTACTCCTTCCAGAGGCACCGGTCCATCACGACCTTCAGCCCGTACGCCTCGGCCTCGGCGGCGGCCTCATCGTGGATGACACCTTCCTGAAGCCAGAGGTAGCCGGGCTTGTGCTGCATCTGCTTCACATCGGCCAGCACGGCGGGCACGTGCTCCGGCGCCCGGAAGACATCAACCACATCCACCGGAAACGGAATTTCGGCGAGGGAGCGGAAGACGGGTTCCCCCAGAATCGTCTCCCCCTTGGGCGTCACGGGCAGAATCCGATAGCCCAGCTTCTGCATGAAAGCCGCAACCCGGTAACTGGGGCGATCGGGCTTGTCCGACAGGCCGACCACGGCGATCACTTTGGGCCCTTCGGCGCTCTGCAACAGGTCAACGATCGCTTTCTCCTCGTTGATCATGCGGAACCCCCTCCTTTTCCAGATGAGCCTGTGTATGTATCGGCCTGCCGCTCCCCGCGGCGGGCCTTTGTTCATTGCGTTACCCGGCTGCCTGTGCCAGTGCCTGATCGAGGTCGGCGATCAGGTCCTGCACGTTCTCAATGCCGATCGACACCCGAATCAGATCATCGCCGACGCCGGCAGCAATGCGCTGCTCGGGCGTCAACTGCGAATGGGTCGTGCTGGCCGGATGGATCACCAGCGACTTGGCATCGCCCACGTTGGCCAGATGGCTGAATAGCTTCACACCGTCGATGAACCGGGCGCCGGCCTGCAGGCCGCCCTTCACCCCGAAAATCAACATGCCGCCGAATCCGCCCGGCAGGTACTTCTTGGCCAGGCTGTACGACGGGTGCTCGGGGAGCCCCGGGTACTGGACCCACGCCACCGCCGGATGACTGGCCAGATGCTGGGCGACAGCCAGGGCGTTCTCGCTGTGCTGCCGCATGCGCAGGGGCAGCGTTTCGAGGCCGAGCAGCAGCAGGAAGGCGTTGAAGGGGCTCTGGCAGGCGCCCAGGTCGCGCAGCATCTGGGTGCGGACCTTGGTGGCAAAGCCGGCCCGGCCGCAATCGACCGCGTAGCGGAGGCCGTGGTAGCTCTGGTCCGGCTCGGTGAAGCCGGGGAACTTGGGGCTGTTCCAGTCAAACCGGCCCGAGTCGACTACGACACCGCCCATCGCGGCGCCGTGGCCTCCCAGCCACTTGGTGGCTGAGTGGATGATCAGGTCGGCGCCCCACTCAAAGGGCCGGCAGAGAACCGGGCTGGCGAACGTATTGTCGACAATCAGCGGAATGCCGTTCTCGTGGGCAATCTGCGCGACAGCCTCCATATCAAAGATGTCGAGGCGGGGGTTGCCAATCGCTTCGCCGAAGACGGCCCTGGTGCGGGGCGTGATCGCCCGGCGGAAGTTCTCCGGGTCGGACGGGTCGACAAACTTCGTGGTGATGCCGTATTTGGGCAGCGTTGTGGCGAACAGGTTGTAAGTGCCGCCGTACAGGCTGGAAGAGGTGACCACCTCGTCGCCGGCATGGCAGATGTTCAGGATGGTGGCGACCAGGGCCGCATGGCCCGACGCAAAGGCGACGGCCGCCACGCCACCCTCCATGAGGGCGATGCGCTGCTCGAAGACCTCAACGGTCGGGTTGCCGATGCGGGTGTAGATATTGCCGGGCTCCTCCAGGGCAAAGAGGCGGCGGGCGTGGTCGGTGTCGTCAAAGGCGTAGGCCGTGGTCTGGTAAATGGGCACGGCCCGGGAACCGGTTGTGGGGTCCGGGTCCTGTCCGCCGTGCACCGCTAGTGTTTCTAGTTCATAGCGACTGGTCATGGGGGCTGCCTCCTTGGCGGCTGAATTCGTCCGGCATGATGATGGCAGGGCGGGCACCCCTGCGGGTGACCGTGAGCGCGGCCAGCCGGTTGGCGGCCTCAGCGGCCCGGACGGGCTCCCACCCACGGCGCAACAGGGAGATGAAGCCGGCGCCCCAGGCATCGCCAGCGCCGACCGTATCGACCACGGGGCCGTCCAGTTCGGCGCCTGGAATGTGGCTCAGCTGCCCCTCATGACAGATCAGCGCACCGGCAGCGCCCATTTTCACGGCCACCAGGGGTACATTGCGGGCCAGTTCGTGGGCGGCATCGCCCGGGGAGGTGGCCCCGGTCAGGGCGAGGGCCTCTTCGTGGTTGGTGAGAATCACCTGCACGCCATCCGGCACTTCCAGCCCGTGCCGCCGGATGAAGCCGGCCGACGACGGGTCAAAGGAGATGGGAATGCCCGACTGCCGGGCCAGGCTGAGGGCGTGCCCGGCGGCCCGGGCCGTTGCCTCCCAGAAAAAGGAGTAACCCGTCACGTGGAGCCAGCCCGACGACAGCAGGGCCTGTGCGGGAATGTCGGCGACGTCGAGGTAATGGTTGGCGCCCCGCGGGACCATCATGTGCCGCTGGGTTCCCTGAGCGAAGAGGACCAGCACAGCGGTCGGGTGGTCGGGGTCGGTCGCAGCGAAAGGCTCGACGCCCTCCCGCCGCATGTCATCCACCAGGGCACGGCCGAGCATGTCGTCGCCAACCCGGCAGGCGAAGCGCACGGGGTCGCCCAGGCGGGCCGTCCAGGCCGCCAGGTTTGCGGCAGAGCCGCCGGGCGCCGACATCACATCGCCCGGTGTGTCGGTATCGGCGTCCAGTTGATCAGCAACCTGTGCCACAACATCGAGGACCAGATCGCCGAAGGTGAAGAGTGGGTCCATCCGAACAGCCTCCTATGATCGCCGTGACGGGCCAGAACGGGGCGCCCCGCTGGCGGGGCGCCCCATCGCTTACGTATCTGGCTACGCTTTGCCCGCACACCCGAAGAGTTCCATCTTCTCCTTCAGCTTTCCCTTCAGGACGCTCTTCGCGGGGCCCAAAATTTTGCGGGGATCGATTTCGCTCGGCTTGCCGTTCAGCTGCCGCCGCACTTCGCCGAGGAAAGCTTCGCGCAGTTCCGTATCGATGTTGACCTTACGGATGCCGGCCGCGATGCCCTTGCGCACATCTTCCTCCGGAACGCCGGAGCCGCCGTGCATGACCAGGTAGGCGCCGGTGCGGCGGTGTACCTCGTCAATGCGGTCGATGGCCAGCTTGGGCGGCAGCTTGTAATGCCCGTGCGCCGTGCCGAAGGACATGGCGAGCGCATCGACGCCCGTGGCTTCGTAGAACTCGATGGCATCGGGGACGGGCGTCAGCATGGCGTCGCGCTCGTCGACGGAAATATCATCTTCGACACCGCCGATTTTGCCGATTTCGCCTTCGACCGAGACGCCCACGGCGCGGGCGACCTTGACGATCTCCTTCGTGCGGGCGATGTTCTCTTCCTTCGGCCACTGGGAGCCGTCAAACATGACGGAGGTGAAGCCCGCACGAATGCAGGCGATGACTGTGTTGTAGTCGGTGCCGTGGTCCAGGTGCAGCGCGACCGGGACCGTTGTCGCTTCGGCAGCCAGCTTGGCCAGTCCCACCACGTAGTGGAGGCCGGCGTACTTGATGGCGCCCTGACTGGCCTGAATGATGACAGGTGACCTCAGTTCGTCTGCCGCCTCTACGATGGCCTGGACGATCTCCATGTTGTTGCAGTTGAACGCACCGACCGCATAGTTGCCTTTCTCGGCTGCATCCAGCAGGGTCCGAAGCGGTACCATGGGCATAAGACTGCTCCCCCTTCGGTGGGCGCCCCCGCGCCCGGTTATCGGGCCTCTACTCTTCCACACCACCCGACTATAGTGTGAAGGTACGCTTTGTATGCAGATTTCTCCTACGTGCAGGGTGGCAGTCACGCATGAATATTTCGTATTACTCGTATGAGCGGGGGCCAGCCTGGTTTGAGAAATGGAACAGGACCACTCGGGTTATGCCCCAGCGGTCCTGCTTTGTTCCACCTGCATCCGACCCAGAACGCTGAGCAACAGTCCGCGCTGGTACTCATCCATGTCGATGAACTCAACGCCGTACTTGTATGTAACGCGGTCGTCCAGCTTGCGGACCAGCACCCCTCGGAATGAAAAGGTGGTCTGGCTAAGGGTGAATTCAAACTGGGCGATGACGCCTCGCCGAACCGGAAGGTCATCTTCGGCCTGTACGTAGAGGCCGCCGCCTGACGCGTTCAAGAGATGCACGATGCGTGGATATGTGGTGATGGGGCGCTGTCCGACTTCGAGAATCTGCATGTTGGCCGGGTGAAGGTCAAGTGGGACCCGGAAGTACTCCCGGCGGTTCTCTGGATTGATCATGCTTTTTTCCCCCAACAGCCGCGGTGTCTCCCACACCGCGGTAGTCAGTGGAGTAGATTCTGGAAACTGTCGGGAAAATCCTTCACTGATGTACAACTCGTGTCGAAAGTTGTGCGGTGCAGGGATGGTTCGGCGCGGTTACGGTTGGGGGGCCGGGTTGGGCGGCGGGGGCT
>JARBUG010000055.1 GCA_029239785.1 Symbiobacteriaceae bacterium
ACGACTCCTTCATCATCCTCGACGAGGCGCAGAATACGACGCCCGAGCAGATGAAGATGTTCCTGACCCGTATGGGCTTTGGCTCGCGGGTCATCGTTACCGGCGACATCACGCAGGTCGACCTGCCGGAAGGCACCAAGAGCGGCCTGGTGGAGGTGCAGCGGATTCTGAACGGAGTGGAAGGCGTCTCCTTCTGCTATCTGACGGAAAAAGACATCGTCCGGCACGACTTGGTGCAGCGCATCATCAAGGCGTACGAGGCGTTTGTGCCCGCCCCCTCGCCCCTGCCGCCGCTCAAGCCGAAGGCGTAGGAGGCAGGTACCGTCATGGATTTTCTGCACGAGTTGCGCGACCGCCTACGACGCTGGTCTTTGCAGGGCAGGCTGAAGAACACCAAGGTCCGCCGGGCACTGCTGGGGGGCCTGTTCTTCGCGCTACTCACACTAATGCTCTCCGGACAGATCGTGCCCCGGCGGTATGCGATTCAAGAAGGCGACATTGCCCCTCGCGACATTGAAGCTCCCCAAGAGATTGTTAACCGCCTGGCCACCGAGCGGCGTAAAGAGGCGGCCGCGGCGGCCGTCCCTCCTGTACAAAAGGTCGACCCCGCTCTGCTGAAGGAAGCCGAGGACATCGTTAACTACTCCTTCACCCGGGTGCGGACGATTCGGGAACTGCCCAATATGGAGCCGGCCGCCAAGGTGACGGAACTGACCAAGCAACTGAACCTTGGGGCGAATGTCACCCCACAAACGTACACCGCCCTGCTCAACGCCGAGGAGCGCCTGCTCGATCTGGCCCGCATCGATGCGCTTAAGATTGTACGCACGGCCCTGCAAACGCCCATTTATAAGGCGGATGTACAGGATATTCGCGACAAGATCGATAAGGAGACCGACCCTTACACCATTGAGACCAAGGAGCCCTGGCTGAAGATCTTCACAAAAGAAGTCAGCAAGGGCACCATCAAGTCCAATCTGGTCGTTGACGCAGAACAGACACAGCAACTGCGTGAACTGGCCGCAGCCCGGGAAGAGAACACCGTCACCTGGAAAGTCGGTCAGTTGATCGTCAAGAAGGGTGAACCCGTCACCGACGAGCAGTACGCCGGCCTGGTTGACCTCCGCCTTGTCGGCAACGCCACGGACTACCGCTCCATCGTGGGCACGGCGGTCCTTTCGGCGGTCATGGTCGGGCTCATGGCACTCTACATGAGCCGGTACCGGTCCGACTTGCTCGACCACGACCGGAAGATGTTCCTCCTGGGTGTCATCGGAATCGGCACGTTGGGTCTGTCACTGGTCATGAAGGCCTTCGGCAACCTGGGCCCCGGTGTGGCCTACCTCATGCCAGTGGCTGTCAATGGCATGCTGGTCTCCATTCTGCTGGATACCCGGGCCGCCTTGCTTCAGAACGCCCTGCTGGCTTTGCTGGTGGGCCTGTCCACCGAAGTCGATCAGGTCAACTTCGCTCTGGTCGCTCTGGTGGGCTCTACCGTGGCCAGCTACGCCGTTTCCCGGGTGGAGAGCCGCACCGATATCTATCGGGCCGGCCTGATGGTCTCGGCCGCTAACGTCCTGACGATTATCGGCATCTACATGGTGAAGGCGTATCCACTGCTGTCGGCCCGCCCATGGATTGACGCCGGCCTCGGCGCCGCGAACGGTATACTGGCCGCCATGGTGGCCACGGGCGCCCTGCCGGTTTTCGAATCGCTATTCGGCATTCTGACGCCGCTGAAGCTCCTGGAACTCTCCAACCCGAACCATCCCCTGCTCAAAAAGCTGCTGGTTGAGGCGCCGGGGTCGTACCATCACACCATTTTGGTGTCCAACCTGTGCGAAGCGGGCGCCGAAGCGGTCGGCGCCGATACGACACTGGCCCGGGTTGGGGCATACTACCATGACATCGGCAAAACAAAGCGGCCGTACTTCTTTGTGGAGAACCAGTTTGGCGGGGAGAACCCGCACGACAAACTGCCGCCCAGCCTGTCAGCGCTGATCATCACCAGCCACGTGAAAGATGGCCTGGAAATGGCCCGGGAAGCCCGGCTGCCCAGGGAGATCATCGACTTTATCCCCGAGCACCACGGCACCACGCTGGTGGGTTACTTCTACCACAAGGCCAACAAGGAAGGGCAGTCCGAGTTCGTGCTGGAAGATGATTTCCGGTACGAAGGGCCCAAGCCTCGCAGCAAGGAGACGGCCATTCTTATGTTGGCGGACAGTTGCGAGGCCTCGGTGCGGGCGATTCGCCAGAAGGGGTCGCTCACCGTCGATCAGATTGAATCACAGGTCAAGCGCATTATTGACGACCGCTTGAAGCAGGGCCAGTTGGATGACTGCGACCTGACCCTGCGGGACCTGGACACCCTGAAGCGTACCTTTGTCAAAGTGCTGAGCGGTGTGCACCACGCCCGTGTCGAATATCCCGAAGCCTTGCAGGGCAAGCTGGCCCCGCCCGGGGCACCGGGAGCTAACGGAGGAGAGGGGAAAGCCGATGGCGCTGGCGGTTTGGATCGCCAACGATCAGGAGAAGGTGGCGCTGACGGAAGCGCAGGAGCGGCTGGTGGAGAAGGTAGCCCAGAGAGCGTTGGAACTGGCGGACAGGCCGGAGCTGAGTGAGGCAGAGGTCTCCATCACCTTTGTTGATGACCAGCAGATTATGGACCTGAACCGTGACCACCGGGGGCTGCATAAGCCGACGGATGTCCTCTCTTTCTCTCAGTTGGAGGGTGAGGAGCTGGCGGCGTTGCCCGAGGGCGAGCCGGTTCTGCTGGGCGACATCGTTGTAAGCCTGGAGCGCTGCGCCGAGCAGGCGGCCGACTATGGTCACTCGTTCGACCGCGAACTGGGTTTCCTGGTCGCCCATGGTATGCTGCATCTGCTCGGGCTCGATCATCAAACGCCCGAAGAAGAATCAGCCATGATGGCCCAGACCGAAGAGATCCTGGGAGGACTGGGGCTGACGCGCTAGTGAAGCCTGGAAGAAGAACGTCGGACGGTCACGAACGGTTCCGGCACCACACGGTCCTGCCCCGCTTTTCTGATGCATTCCGTGGCATTTACGTTGCGTACCGCGAGGAGCCGAATCTCCGGTTTCACACCTTTGCGGCCTCGTGCGCCGTGGTGGCAGCGGTGGCTGTGGGCCTGGCGCCGTGGGAGACAGCGTATCTCGCGGCTACGGTAGTCGCTGTGCTGTTCGCCGAAATGGTCAACACGGCGGTGGAGCGGACGGTCGACTACGCCACCGGCGGAGAGCGCCACCCGCTGGCCGGACAGGCCAAAGAGGTGGCCGCGGGCGCCGTGCTGGTGGCTGCGCTCCATGCCGTGTTCGCTGCAGCCTTCTTGTTTTTGTACAGCAGGGGTATTCCTGAAACCGTAACCGCTCTGTGGGACCTTGCCCTGAACCGTCCTTGGTGGGTACTGCTGCCCCTGGTCGCAGGCGCCCTGGGATTGTTTGGCGGCGACAGTGGGCCGCGGGGCTAACGTTGGAGGTGTTCTGTGTGACTGACCAGCAATTGATTGAAGCCGCCCGGCAGGCGCGTGAGCGGGCATATGTCCCCTATTCACAGTTCCCAGTCGGAGCGGCGCTGCTGACAGAAGATGGTACGCTCTATTCGGGCTGTAATATTGAAAACGCATCTTATGGACTGGCCAACTGTGCTGAGCGGACCGCGATTTTCAAAGCGGTTAGCGATGGTCACCATCGGTTTACCGCCATTGCAGTGGTTGCCGACACCGAGGGGCCGGTCAGCCCCTGCGGCGCCTGCCGGCAGGTAATGAGCGAGTTCGGGCCTGATGCGAAAGTGCTGCTGACCAACTTGAGAGGGAACGTGCAGGTCACTTCCGTGAGGGAGCTGCTGCCCGGTGCGTTCCGTGAGACTGATCTGCCACCGAAGGGGTAACGCATGAGCAACGAATCCTTTGTTTCTGGGTTTTGTTCCATTGTGGGGCGGCCGAATGTGGGCAAGTCGACGCTGCTGAACGCGTTCATCGAGCGGAAGCTGGCCATTATGTCCGACAAGCCGCAGACCACACGCAACCGCATTCTTGGTGTGTATAACCGCGACGACGCCCAGGTGGTTTTTCTTGATACCCCGGGCATTCATAAGCCGCACCACCGGCTGGGCGAGTACATGAACAAGGTAGCCGTCAGCACGATCCCCGAGGTGGACGTGGTCCTCTTCGTGGTTGATGGGTCGTCCCCTGAGCCCGGCGACGGCGACAAGTACGTGGCCGAGGCGATCGCCCGGGCCGGTCAGCCTGTGATCCTCGTCTGCAATAAGATGGACCGGGTCCAGCGGGAAGACTGGTATAAGGTCATGGACAACTACAAGGCGCTGAGCGAGCCGTCTGTACGCTCCGAAAACCCCGCACCCGACGCCCGCACCATCGATTGGCTGGACGTAGTGCCCATTTCGGCCCTGGCCAACAAGAACATCGACAAGCTGCTCGACCTGATCGTCGGTCAGATGGAGGAAGGGCCGCAGTACTACCCCGAGGATATGGTCACCGACCAGCCAGAGAAGTTCGTCATCGCCGAGTTTATTCGCGAGAAGATTCTCCAGATGACCCGGGAAGAGATTCCCCACTCGGTGGCTGTCGAAGTTGAACAGCTCGAGCGGCGTGACTCGGGCACCGTGTACGTGGCTGCGGCCATTTACGTGGAGCGCGACAGCCAGAAGGGCATTATCATCGGGGCGAAGGGCGCCATGCTCAAGCAAGTCGGCGCCAAGTCGCGTGCCGATATTGAGGAACTGCTGGGCTCGAAGATTTTCCTGGAGCTTTTCGTGAAGGTCAAGGAAGACTGGCGCAACCGCCAGAACGTTCTGCGCACGTTGGGTTATCGCGACGAATGATGCCCCATTGTTCCACCCACATACGTTTCATCTAGTAACGATGTAGACGGATGGGGGCGGTCCTGTGGTCAGGTTCGTCGCGGCCGGCGGTCTCCTGTGTGTGGTCCTGGTGGCTTTCTGGTTCATGCGGCTGATTGAGCAGCCGCACCGGGACGGCACATAGGGCGCAAGGAGGTTTATTTGCCCATGCCCTATGCACCTGTGGCCGGAACCAGAGTCTATTACGAAGAAACGGGGCCTTCCGATGGGAGGCCCCTGCTTTTATTGCACGCGTCACTCCAGACCGCTGAATCCATGGCGCCGCTGCACAAGGTCCTGACGCCCCTGGGGGTCCGCCTCGTCGCACCTGACCAACGGGGGCACGGGCGGACGGGTAATCCGGGGCGGACACTCTCAATCGCCCAGCTGGCGGACGACGCGGAGGCGCTCATGGCGTACCTGGGGGTCAGGCGTCCCCTGCTGGCGGGCTTCAGCCTCGGCGCCACAGTGGGTGTTGAGCTGGCCCGGCGGGGGCGCCTGTCGGGGTTGGCGGTGCTGGCCGGGCGCATTCACACGGCGCCCCGGGGGCGGAAGGCGTTCGACCCGGCGGACATCCGGCGGCGTTCACCGTTGTGGGTGCAGCAGCTCGAAGCCAAGCATGTGGAAATTCCCTGGGACGAGCTTGCGGTCGAACTGGGGACCATGTTTGAGGTCACGTGGCCAGGCTTCTCGCCAGCTGACCTGGCTGCCGTGGCCTGCCCAACGCTGGTGGTGCAGGGCGACCGTGACCTGATGGTGCCGGTGGAGCAGGGAAAGGAGCTAGCTGGGTCGGTTCAGCAGGGCCAGTTTCACCTGGTGCCCTCGGCCGGCCACCCCGACCTGCTATACCGTCAGGAGGCACTGGATGCAGTGCGTGAGTTCTTCGCCGCACCCCACATTCTGTCGCGGTCGTCGAAATAGGGCAGACTATGTATCGGGAGGTTCGCACCAGCATGCCACACCTTTTTGAATCCTACACGCAGCACGCACTGTCCCTTCGCAACCGCATCGTGATGGCGCCTATGTGCATGTACAGCGCCGGCCCCGACGGCATTCCCACCGAATGGCACTTCGTTCACTATGCCACCCGGGCCATGGGCGGCGCCGCCATGATTATCACCGAGGCGACCGCCGTTGAACCGGTGGGCCGCATTTCCGAAGGCGACCTGGGTATTTGGACCGACGACCAGGTTCCTGCCTTCAGGCGCATGGCCGACTTCGCCCACCAGCAGGGCGCCGCCTTCAGCATTCAGCTCGCTCACGCCGGGCGCAAGGCCTGGAGCGCCAGCCGGGGCTTCGGTCCCGAGCGCCCCGTCGCTCCCAGTGCCATCCCCTTCGCCGACGATTGGAACGCCCCGGCCGAACTCGACCCGGCCGGCATCGACCGGGTGGTCGCTGCCTTCGGCGAGGCCGCCCGCCGTGCGCAGGACATTGGCTGCGACAGCGTGGAAATCCACGCCGCCCACGGCTACCTGATTCACGAGTTCCTCTCGCCCATCAGCAACAAGCGCACCGACGAATACGGCGGTTCCCTCGAAAACCGGGCCCGCCTGCTCAAGCGGGTCTTTGAAGCGGTTCGTGCCAACTTCCCGGCGGAAAAGCCCATTTGGGTCCGTATCAGCGCCACCGACTGGGTCGAAGGCCAGCCGAGCTGGGAAATTGAGCAGTCCGTTGCCTTGTCGAAGATGATGAAGGAGTGGGGCGTCGCTCTGGTCGACGTGTCGACGGGCGGCAATTCACCGCTTCAGAAGATCACCTACCTGGGTCCGAACTACCAGGTGCCCTTCGCTGAGCGCATTCGCGGCGAAGCGGGCATTCCCACCGGAGCCGTCGGCCTGATCACCGAAGCCGCCCAGGCTGACGAGATTATCCGGTCCGGCAAGGCCGATATCGTGCTGCTGGCTCGGGAGCTGCTGCGCAACCCGTACTTCCCGCTGGCAGCTGCCCACAAGCTGGGCGCCGAAGTGAAGTGGCCGGAGCAGTACGTTCGGGGGAAGTTCGCCAAGTAACCGCGTGACGATTGGAGATTTGCGTGAAGGCCGTGTCTCCCGCGAGGGAATCACGGTCTTTCGTTTACGCTCATAGGGAGGAAGATTCGGGCATCTTATGGAAGGTAAAGACTCGATATCACGTCAGTCGAAGGAGCGACCAACATGCAGAAGCGCCTGACCCGGCCCGAAGTTCCTGCAGCACTCACCTGGGCCGTGGAGGACCTCTTTTCCAACCAGACCGCCTGGGATGCCGAACTGACCGCCATTGAGGCCGCCGTAGCGCAGGTGGCCTCGTTCAAGGGGCGCCTGGCCGAGGGCGCCGATGTGGCACAGGCCTGCCTTGACGCACAGGAGGCCGTTTCCGAGCGCATTTACCGGCTCTACACCTACGCCGGCCTCAAGTCAGCCGAGGACGGCTCCAGCCCCGCCAACCAAGAGCTGGACATGCGGGCAGGCTCCCTGGTCGCCAACGCCGAAGCCAACTTTGCGTTTATCCGGTCCGAACTGCTGGCCCTGCCCGACGGAACGATTGAGCGCTGGGTGGAGGCCAACCAGCGGCTCGCCGAGCTGCGCCCCTACATTGAACGGCTGTTGGACGAGAAGCCCCATATGCTCCACCCCGACACCGAAGAGGCCGTCGCCGCCCTGGGCGAAGTCCACGGCGCACCTTACACCACCTACGAGCGGGCCAAGAGTTCCGATATGACCTTCCCGAACTTTGCAGACGGGGAGGGACGCGAACGCGAACTCTCCTTTGCCCTTTACGAGGAAAACTACGAGACATCCGTGGACCCCGTCACCCGTCGGAACGCGTTCGCGGCCTTCACCCGGGGACTGGGGGCATACAAGAACACCCTGGCTGCCACCTGGGCGACCGAAGTGAAGAAGCACGTCGTGATGGCGCGGCTGCGTCGCTACCCATCGGCCACGCACATGTTGCTCGCACCGGCCCAGGTTTCGCTGGAGGCTTATCATAACCTGCTCGATATCATCCAGGCCGAGTTGGCGCCCCACATGCGCCGGCTGGTCAACCTGCGCAAGCGGGTTCTGGGCCTCGACCAGGTGCTTTACTGCGATATCGAAGCGCCCCTCGACCCGGCCTTCAACCCGGGCATCTCGCGCGAAGAGGCGTCTAGCCTGGTGTTAGAGGCTCTGAGCGTGATGGGGCCCGAGTACGAGAAGATCATGCGGACGGCCCTGAGCGAGCGCTGGGTGGACTGGGCTGACAACGTGGGCAAGTCGACCGGCGCCTTCTGCGCTTCGCCCTACGGCTCCCACTCCTACATTCTGTTAACCTGGGCCGACAACATGCGGGGTGCCTTTACGCTGGCCCACGAACTGGGCCATGCCGGCCACTTTGAACTGGCCAACCGGCACCAGCGCCTATTTAACACGGACGTGTCGCGTTATTTTGTCGAAGCCCCGTCTACCATTAACGAACTGCTCCTCGGCCAGCACATTCTGGCCAAGTCCACCGACGTGCGGATGCGTCGCTGGGTGATTCTGCAGTTAATGGCCACCTACCATCACAACTTCGTACGACACCTGCTTGAAGGGGAACTCCAGCGGCGCATGTATGCGTTGGCGGAGCAAGGCACACCCATTACGGCTGCCACGCTCAGTACCGCCAAGGGCGAGATTCTGGAACAGTTCTGGGGCGGTGCCGTGACCATCGATGAGGGCGCCCGCCTGACCTGGATGCGTCAGCCGCACTACTACATGGGGCTGTATCCCTTCACCTACTCAGCCGGACTGACGGCCGCGACCGCCATGGCCCAGATGATCCGCGAGGAGGGGGAACCGGCAGTTCAGCGCTGGCTCAGCGTGCTGCGTGCCGGCTCGACGAAGCGTCCCCTGGACCTGCTGGCAATGGCCGGCATCGACATGAGCAAGCCGGAACCCATTCGCAAGGCCGTGGCCTATGTGGGATCCCTGGTTGACGAACTCGAGAAGAGCTTCGAGTAACGCGTAAATGAAAAAGGCGCCAGGAGGCCGTAACGGCCTCCTGGCGCCTTTTTCATGGGGGCAACTTTCCGGCCCTCGCACTTTACGCTTCACGAACATATTATTCCAATCCAAGATGTAAATCGTTGGAAAAGATAGGAGGAATTTGTTAGACTCTGCCGAATCTGAAGATGCAGAGGGCAGCCGCCCTCCACTAATCTCCTTTGGAGGTGGAGCAATGTTCCAATCAGGGACCGCCAGCCGATGGCGACGCCTGTGGCGGAGCGGCTTGAAGGGAGGGGTGGCTCTCATGCTGGGCTTGCTGCTTCCCGTGCAGTCCAGCTTCGCAGCGGCACCGACGGGGCCGGCGGGTCCGGGAGCTAACCCGGGCAAAGGGAAAAGCGTTTCAGCCTCCCGGTGGCCGGACGCGAAGCAGGAGAGCGCAAGTGCCAAGATCCACCAGAAGGTCAGCGAGACCTTCGCCCAGTCTGCGAAGCCGCAGAGCTACCTGGTCAAGCTCAGGGCCCAGGCCGATGTGTTCGGCGCCGCCGCGGCGGCCCGCCAGAACGCAGCGCCCGCCAAGCAAGAGGTCATGGCTCGCACCGCCGTCATCAACGCACTGAAAGAGACCGCTAACAACTCACAGCGTGGGCTGTTGGCCGAACTTGACGCCTTGATGAAGAAAGGCAGCGTCACCCGGGTAGACAAGTACTGGGTAGCCAACCTCATCGCTGTCACATCCACGCAGGACGTCATGCAGCAAATCGCCAAACGCTCTGACGTCGCACAGATTTTGCCCATCGGCCAGATCAAACTGGTGAGCAGCGTCGGCAACGGGGTTAGCCCGACCGCCGTCAGCGGCCAGGGTGGGCCGGTAGCCATGGGTGAGGCCGGCATCATGTCCACCGAATGGAACCTTGACAAGGTCGGGGCTCCGGCCGTGTGGAGCATGTACGGCATCGATGGCTCAGGCACCGTCGTAGCCAGCCTGGACACCGGTGTCGAAGGCACACACCCCGCCCTGCAGAACGCCTACCGCGGCCTGAATGCCGACGGCAGCGTGGACCACACCTACAGCTGGTTCGACGCCGTCAACGGCCAGTCAGCGCCGTACGACGACCATGGCCACGGCACCCACACCACGGGCACCATGGTCGGCGACGATGGTGCTGGCAATCAGATCGGCGTGGCGCCCGGCGCCCGCTGGATGGCCGCGAAAATCCTGAACGCAGCCGGCAACGGCACCGACCAGGACATCATCGAAGCCGGTCAGTGGATTCTGGCCCCGGGCGGCGACCCCTCCAAGGCGCCCGACGTGGTCAACAACTCCTGGGGCGGCGGCCCCGGCATCGACGACTGGTTCCGTGACGTCGTGCGTGCCTGGCGGGCAGCGGGTATCGTTCCCGTCTTCGCCGCCGGCAACGACGGTCCTGGCGATGGTTCGGTCTCCGTTCCCGGCAACTACCCTGAGTCCTTCGCCGTTGGCGCCACGGACGCTAACGATGCGCTTGCCGGCTTCTCCGGCCGTGGCCCTTCGGCTTACAACGGCGTCATGAAGCCGGAAATCTCGGCACCTGGCGTCAACGTTCGCTCGTCCGTCCCGGGCGGCGGCTATGAAGGTGGCTGGAACGGCACCTCCATGGCGGCACCGCACGTGGCCGGCACAGTGGCTCTGCTCCGTTCAGCAAATGCGGCCCTGACCGTTGAAGAAATCGAACAGATTTTGATTAACAGTGCAGACCCCTTAACTGACAGTCGTTACCCGACCGCCCCGAACAACGGCTTCGGCCACGGCCTCCTGAACGCCTTTACGGCGGTAGGTATGGTTGTGGACGGCGTAGGCTCCGTCTCCGGCCGGGTCGTTACCGGCGGCGACGACTTCGTAGCACCCGTGGTCACCCACACACCGGTGACCGAGTCGTACAAGCAGTTGCCGATCGACATTTCGGCAACCGCCTCCGACAACGTGGCGGTATCCAGCGTGCAGCTCCGATTCCGCATTCCCGGCCTCTCCTGGTGGGGTACCGTCGACATGAGCCGCACTGAAGGTGATCACCGGTCTGCCACCTATATGGGCAGCATTCCGGCCGACATGACCTTCGGCGATTCGGTCGAGTACTACATTCAGGCGATGGACCACGCAGGCAACATGAAGAGCAGCGGCTCGGCAACCCGGCCGCACTCCATCACGCTGATGAGCGGCCTCTCGTTGCCGCACACGCAGGACTTTGAAGGGTCAACGGCCGGCTGGACCCACGGCGGCGAAAATGACGTCTGGGAGATCGGAACCCCGACCTCCGGTCCGGGCGCCGCCCACTCCGGCAGCCGCCTGGCCGCCACCAACCTGTCCGGCAACTACCCCGACGCATCTGAATCCTTCCTCATGTCGCCGCCCATCGACCTGAGCGGCGCCGGCCCCGGCACGTCGCTGGCCTTCTGGCAGTGGCACGCGCTGGAGACCAACTTCGACCTCGGCTATGTGCTGGCGTCCGGCGACGGCGGTGCCACATGGCAGATGCTCGACTACGTCACCGGCAGCAGCAACGGCTGGAGGCAGAAGGTAGTCGACCTCTCTTCGTTCGCAGGCAGCAGCAGCGTCTTTGTGGCTTTCTACCTGTCGTCCGATGGCAGTGTCACCCAGGCCGGGTGGTACATCGACGACGTGGAACTGTATGAAGACGCCGAGGCGCCCGCGGCGCCCACCAACCTGCAGGCCACGGCTGACGGCATCGGCGGGATTAACCTGTCGTGGGATGCCGTGACGGCTGGCGATCTCGACCACTACAGCGTCTACCGCTCCACCACAGCAGGGTCGGGGTACAGCATGCTCGGTCAGCCCACCGCTGCGCAGTATGCCGACGGCTCTGTCACGGCCGGCACCACGTACTACTACGTGGTGACTGCAACGGACATGTTCGGCAATGAGAGCGACATGTCGGTTGAGGCCAGCGCAACACCGGCCGCTTCCATGGTGGCCTTCCAGGATGACATGGAGTCGGGTGACAACGGCTGGGCCCACAGCGGCGCCGGTGACTCCTGGCAGCGCGGCACGCCCACCAGCGGCCCGGGCAGCGCCAACTCCGGCAGCAACGTCTGGGCGACCAACCTGGCCGGCAACTACGCCAGCAGCACCAACGCTTCCCTCGTCTCCCCGCCCATCGACCTGAGCGGCATGGCCAACGCCGCCCTGCGCTTTGCGCACTGGTACGCCCTGGAGCGCAACTTCGACTTCGGCCGGGTTGAAGTATCGGCCGATGCGGGTGCCACCTGGACTGTCCTGGCGTCCTACACGTCGCCCAGCGGCGGTTCTCCGGTGGGCTGGGAGTCTCCCACCATCGACCTGACACCGTACGCAGGCCAGACGATTCAGATCCGCTTCCGGCTCCAGACCGACAGCTCCGTGGAGTACGCCGGCTGGTACATCGATGATGTGATGGTCGCTGGCTCTGCTGCCGGTGGCAATGTCTTCGATATGCCGCTGACGGGTCCGGAAGTCAAGGCGGAAATGGGCCCGAAGGGCAAGCCCGCCACCCCGGCGGTCAAGCAGATTCAAATGCCCAGCCGCACCAATGCAGGCAAGGTGAGCCGTGTGACCAGCACGGTCAGGCCGAGCGGCATCGGCATCAGCTCGCTGCCGGTCGAAGCGACCGTCACCGTGCTCGAAACCGGCCGTGTGGTTCGCACCGACCCTGCCAACGGTTCCTTCTCGATCGTGCTGCCTGCCGGTACCTTCACCCTGCGGGCTGAGGCCTACGGGTATCATCCGACAGACACGACGGTGATCGTGGAGGACGGACAGGACACGGCTGCGATCATGGTCCTGGGCCCGATGGCCAGGGGCCGCATTACCGGCACGGTTACCGATGCCCGCACGGGCGAACCGCTGGCCGGGGCCTCGGTGGGTGTCGCTGAGGACATGCAGGTCGCGCCGGCCATGACCGACGCAACCGGGCACTACATGCTTGAGGTGCTGGAAGGCACCTATACGCTGCAGGCCCGTGCCAGCGGCTACTACGCGGCGAACGACGAGGTTACCGTCGCCGGTGGTGCCACCGAGACGATGGACATGTGGCTTGAGCCGTTCGTGGGTATGCCCGGCGAAATCGCCTACGACGATGGCGTGGCGGAAAACGCCTGGGGCTACTACGACGCCGGCAACGGCTGGGCGGTGCGCATGTCGCCGCCGGATGGCGGGGCCGTGATGCTCCGGAGCGCCCGCATCTTCCTGTGGGATGCGAGCTGGCCGACCCCTGGCGGCAATACCTTCCGGGCTGCCGTGTTCGCCGCCAATCCTGACGGCACGCCTGGCCCGATGATCGGCAGCGAAGTTCGGGTCACCAACGCGGTGCGCGGTGACTGGAACGAAGTAGACTTCAGCCACCTCGGCCTGGTGACGAGCGACGACTTCTTCATCGCTTACATCCAGGACGCTCCGTACCCGAACACGCCCGGCATGCCGGTCGACGAATCCACGCCTCCCACCGGCCGTAACTGGCAGATGGTCGCAGGTGCCTGGTCGCTCTTCGAGAACTCGGGCAACCTGATGATCCGGGCGATGGTGGACATGGAGCTGAGCGCTCCCACGATCACGTCGCCGGAAGACGGCTCCTTCACCAATAACCCGAACCTGACAGTCACCGGCACGGCGGCTGCAGGCGCGGCGGTTACGGTCGAAATGGACGGCATGGCAGCCGGGACTGCTACGGCTGACGCTGCCGGTCAGTGGAGCACGTCGGTGATGCTGGCCGAAGGCGCCCACGAGCTGACGGCGGTTTCCACCCCGCCCGGCGGCGGTGTCGAGACGCTTCCCTCCGCTGCGGTGGCCGTCACCCTTGACTCCGTGGCCCCGAACCTGGCGGTCACCGCCCCTGCTCAGAATGCAGCCCAGCGGAACCGCATCATCCAGGTCTCCGGCAGCGTGGCGGAGGACCACCTGGACAGCCTCACGGTGAACGGCGCCAACGTGACCGTAGCTTCGGACGGCAGCTTCGCGATGGAGATTGTCGGTACCGAAGGCACCAACACAGTGGCCATCGTCGCTGAGGACATGGCCGGCAACACCACCGCGGTGAGCCGCACCGTGATGATCGACTCCCTGGCGCCCGTCCTCTCGAGCATGCTGCCTCGCACCAACACAACGCTGTACACGGGCGACCGGGTCACCATCGCCTTCGACTCCGAGCCTGGTCTGGCGGAAGCCACCTTCCAGATCGGTATCAGCGGTGCCTCGACCACGGGCACAGTCGACCCGGCGACGGGCGTGGCCAAGCCGGGTGTAACGGTCCCGGGCAAGACTCCGGGCAGCACCACACCGGGCACAGCGACTCCAGGTGAGGTGACGCTGACCGAGGTGCGGCCTGGCCATTACGAGGCAGAGTGGACGGTGCCTGACGGCATCTCCTCCAACGCCGCCTACGTGATGTTCCGGGCGGTCGATGCCGCCGGGAACGAGACCAGGGCTGTGGCTGCGGGCACGCTCCGGATTATCGACAACACGCGGCCTGTCGCAGTCATAAAGGGGCCGGCCAGCGGCCGGGTCAACACCCTGATGACGTTCGACGGGCGGAGCAGCACCGACGCCGACGGCCGGATCGTCTCGTGGGTCTGGAACTGGGGCGACGGCACGGCCGAGAGCTCCGGCAACCGGGTGCCTCACCGGTACACCCGGACCGGCACTTACACGGTGACGCTGACCGTGACCGATGACAAGGGCGCCACGGCGACGGCAACGCACACGGTGACAGTGACTCGGTAACCTGAAGGGGGACGGCCTGGCGGCCGCCCCCCTTTCCTTATCGCTTTTCCCGGACGGTTGCCAAGGCGGTCACGTCCGGCTGCCCTGCTTCCAGCAGGCGGGCCAGCAGTTGGAATTGGAGCCCCGGTTCGAGGATCCACTCGGCAGGAAACGCCTCGTGCGTGAACGCCTGTCCGCCCGCGGCAAGGAACTCATCCAGGGTGGTGGGCCTTCGGTTCAGCGTAAGGATCTCAGCGGGCGTGAGCAGGAGCAAACCCCGAACGTCGAGGGGAGCCGGCACTCCCTGCGCCTGGACGAGATACATGACATTGACGGGGGCGCCTGGCTGGTCTGCACGGGGCAGGACCAGCAGGGGCCGGGGACCGGCGGAAGGCAGGAGCTCCGAGAGTGCGGGCAGGGGCTCAAGTTCGCCCTTGGCCCGGCTCCACAAGAGCGTCTCGCGAACCGGTAGCGGTGTGATGGAGAGACCCGTTTCCTCAAGGGCCTCGCGCGCGGCGCACTCCCAGGCAGTTTCGCCCGGTTCACGGTGACCGCCCACTCGGACGATTGCCAGCCGCCCCGGTCGTTCTGCATGGGGACCAAAGGCAAATAAGAACCGATTGTCCATGCGTATGTACGTGCCAACCGTTACGATGTCCAGGACGTCATCT
This sequence comes from Symbiobacteriaceae bacterium, assembly GCA_029239785.1. Classification (GTDB taxonomy): domain Bacteria; phylum Bacillota; class Sulfobacillia; order Symbiobacteriales; family Symbiobacteriaceae; genus JARBUG01. The sequence goes on from JARBUG010000055.1 coordinate 15,220, forward strand.
CCCTGCCCGGGGCTGTGTTGATTGTTGGACGCTCCGGGTGGGGCCGGTGTTCCGGGCCACGCACAAATGAGGAACCGGCCCCCCCTTTACGGGGAGGGCCGGTCACCCGGGCGCCATTGGGCAAGCTGTTCGTCGTCGTACACGGTGTACTCGTTGTTGATGGGGTCGTATTCACTGTTGAGCTTTCCCTGTTCGCAAGCCCGCTGCACGCTCTTTTTGCTGCAGCCCTTCAGGGCAGCCACTTCGCCGGGATGGAGCAACCTGGACATGGATGAGTTCGCCTCCTGGAATCAAGCATAGCAGATTCACGGGAGGAATGCAGAGTGCCGGAAGGCGTCGGACACATCTCGGACGAATGAGAACCTTGAAAACCGTCTCTACATTTGGTAACATAACCATAAACAGTTAGGGCTGTTACGATATAGGTATTTGACCAGAGGGGATGTACATATGGCCAATGTGTGGGGATGGGCTGTCGAAATGAAGCGCCAGTGGCGAAAAGCGCCCTATGATTGGGGTACGCTGCTCATTGTCATGCTCGGCCTATGGGCTATTACGGGTTCTGTCTGGTTTTGGTTCGGCTTCGGCAGCGAAGACTTGCGAGTCGGGGTGGCTGACTACGGCAACATCGTGCTGAGTGCGTCGGCTGCCGTGCTGGCCTGGCGGGCAGCCCACCAGGCTGTTGCTGGCACAAAGACTCGCCGCGCCTTAACGGTCGTTGGCGCAGCTTTTCTATGTACGGCGATTGGCGATGTGGTCTGGCTCTTCTATGAGAAGGTGCTCCACCTCGAACCCTTCCCGTCATGGGCCGATTTGCCGTACCTGTTATCTTATCCGATTCTATTTACTGGCCTGGAGTTGTTCCCCGGAGCCGTACGTAGCCTCAAGGAAAAGGTCCAGTTTGTGCTGGACACGGCCACGGTACTCCTGGGCAGTTGGATGATTGTCTGGTATTTCGTGCTTGGACCGATCGCGAAAAACCAAGACGCCACCTTTCTGGAAACGGCCTTTACCATGGCCTATCCCCTGGGGGATCTGGTCATTCTCTGTGGTGTGACGATTATTCTGCTGAGCCGCGGCTCGACGGTTCGCACTGACGCCCTGAAACTGCTGGCGGCCGGAACGCTGGTCTATATCGGCGGCGATTTTGCCTTCTCGTACTTGCAGTTGCATGATCTGTATCAGACGGGGGCCTGGTCTGAGAGCTTCTGGTTTGTCGGCTCGTTTCTCAACGGCCTGAGCGCCCACCTGCAGTATGTGCATCTGCGCAAGCTGCGGGAAGCCGGTGAGACAGAGCCGGCGCCGGTGGGCGGGCGTCCCTTCAGCCTTCTCCCCTATCTGGCTGTCGTATCCAGCTACGCCCTGCTCCTTTTCGTAGCTCGCGACAACGCCACGGGTGCGCTCGATGATCTCATCTTCGGGGCTGTTGGGATTACCGCATTGGTCATGATTCGCCAGTTCGTGACGGCACAGGAGAATTTCCGCCTGATGGCCGAGACTGCGACGCGCAAGAGCGAATCGCGCTTCAGCTCCCTGGTTCGAAATTCGTCTGACGTGATCACCATCATCGATGATCAGTTCCGGGTAGTCTACCAAAGCCCGTCGGTGGAGCGGATTTTTGGCCATGGCGTTGCCGATTTGCTAGGGCGGAACTTGCAGGCGCTGTTTCACCCCGATGAGGCGGCGCATAACCTGGCCGTGCTGCGCCGGTTGGTTTCCGAACCCGGGCAGCACAAGCGGCTGGAGTGGCGCTGGTTCCACAAGGACGGCTCGGTACGCTACGCGGAAACGACCGTCAACAATCTGCTGGCAGATGAGAATGTCCGTGGTTTGGTGTTAAACACCCGCGACATTTCCGAGCGGAAGCAGTTGGAGGCTCAAATTCGGCACCAGGCTTTTCACGATACGCTGACGGGGCTGGCGAACCGGGCACTCTTCAAAGACCGGGTTGAACAGGCGCTTCAGGAGCAGAGCCATCGGCGAGAGCCGATTACGGTGCTCTTTTTGGATCTGGATAATTTCAAGACGATCAACGACAGTCTGGGCCACAGCGTCGGTGACCAACTGCTGTGCGCGGTGGCCGAAAGGCTGCTCTCTTGCGTGCGCGTGACTGACACGGTGGCGCGTCTCGGCGGCGACGAGTTCGCGGTATTGCTGAAGTGGGTTGGCGTCGAGGGGACTTTGCCAATCGCCGACCGCATCGCGACGGAGATGAAGGAGCCGTTCAGCCTGCACGGCCGGGAGGTTTGCATCAGCGTCAGTGTCGGTCTGGCGGCGAGCAGTGCCGCAGGCGAGCGGGCTGACGAGCTGCTGCGTAACGCCGATGTAGCCATGTATGTAGCGAAAGCCATGGGAAAAGGCCGGTGCGAGGTTTATCATCCCAGCATGTATTCGGCGGTCCGGGAGCGCATGGAACTGGAGACCGAGCTGCGGCACGCCCTGGAGGAGGAGCAGTTCGTCTTGCACTATCAGCCTACGATTGACCTGGCATCGGGCCGGGTGGTGGGGGTGGAAGCGCTGCTCCGCTGGTATCACCCGCAGCGGGGTGTGATGCAGCCGGGCCAGTTCATCGCCCTGGCTGAGGAGACCGACCTGATCATTCCCATCGGGCGGTGGGTGCTCACGGAGGCATGCCGGCAACTGCGGGTCTGGCATGAACGTCATCCGGACTCGTCGCCGCTCACCGTGGGCGTGAACCTGTCGGTCAAGCAGCTGCATCACGCGGACCTGGCGGACCAGGTGCGGGACGCCCTCCTGAGTACCGGTCTGGCGCCCAGTTCGCTGGTGCTGGAGATTACGGAGAGCGTGCTGATGCATGCGACCGATACCTTCCTGGAGCGGCTTAACGAGCTGCGGAGCCTGGGTGTCCAGCTCGCGATCGACGACTTTGGCACCGGCTATTCATCGCTGAGCTATTTGCGCTGGGTGCCCGTTGATGTACTGAAGATGGACAAGTCGTTCCTGAAGGGCATTGAGTCCAGCCAAAAGGCCGCATCGCTGGTGCAGGGCATTCTGAACCTGGCCCGGGCCCTCGGGCTGGAGACGGTGGCCGAAGGCATCGAGCATTCTGAGCAACTGCGTGAACTGCAGGCGCTGCGGTGCGACCTGGGTCAGGGGTATTACTTCGGCAGCCCGCTGACGGCGGACGAACTGGAGGTCATTTGGGGGCGGAAATCGGGGCAGGTGCCCGGGCAGGCTGCCGTGTGACGGGAATGACAACTGTCCCCATGAAGGGGAACAATTAGTTGACGTGGATACAGTTCAGTGATACCATCAGCTAACGAACTGAATACCGGATGCTCTTATCAAGAGTCGGCTGAGGGACTGGCCCGATGAAGCCACGGCAACCGGCACGCGTCCCAGCGTGCACGGTGCCAATGCCGGGGAAGGCGTAACGCTTTCCTCACGATGAGAGGCGACCAGGCTGTTTGCCGTGCGCCTCCTTTTTGGGGGCGCTTTTCTTATTGCCGTTTGACGGAGGAGTTGTGAGCTGTTGATTGAGTTACGCGAGCTTAGCAAGCAGTACGGTGCGTTGACGGCTCTGGACCGTGTCAGCCTTACTGTGCCAAATGGAGAGATTTTCGGTGTGCTGGGCCAGAGTGGGGCCGGCAAGTCGACACTGATTCGTTGCGTCAATCTGCTCGAACGGCCGGACAGCGGCGATGTGCTGGTGCAGGGCCGCTCCATGATGACACTAAGCCCCGCGGACCTGCGGGTGGAGCGGCAGAAGATCGGGATGATCTTTCAGCACTTCCACCTGTTCGGCAGCCGGACTGTGGCGGCGAATGTGGCCTATCCGCTGGAGGTAGCCGGGTGGCCCGGCGCCCGCATTCGGGCCCGGGTTGGGGAGTTGCTGGAACTGGTCGGCCTGACGGACAAGGCGGCAGCATATCCGGCGCATTTGTCGGGCGGCCAGAAGCAGCGGGTGGGCATCGCCAGAGCGCTGGCGGCGGGACCTAAGATTCTGCTTTCTGACGAGGCTACTTCGGCGCTGGACCCGGAAACAACCCGCTCCATTCTGTCGCTTCTGCGGGAGATCAACCGGCAGTTGAACCTGACGATTCTGCTGATCACCCATCAGATGGATGTGGTGAAGCAGATTTGTGACTCGGTGGCGATTTTGGAACGGGGCCGCCTGGTGGAGCAGGGCAAGGTGGTCGATCTGATCGGCCGGCCCGGGTCGCGGCTGCACGATCTGTTCTATGAGCCCTTCCACGCAGCGGCATGGAGCGGCCAGGCGGGTGCCACGCTGGTTGCCCTGACCTTTGTGGGCGAAGCGGCTGGACAGCCCGTCATTACGGCCATGGCCCGGACCTGCGGCATCGATGCGAACATCATCGAAGGTGCCGTGGAGCGGGTTGGAGCGACGCGAGTGGGGCGCCTGCTGTTGGAGCTGACGGGTCCGCCTGCGGCTGTGGCCGGAGCGCTGAACTACCTGCGGGAGCAGGGTCTTTCGCCGGAGGTGCTGAGCCATGTCTGATCAGTTGATGGAGATGCTGCAGAAGGCGACGCTCGAAACGCTTTACATGACGTTGGTTGCGGCCGTATGTGTCGCAGTGGTGGGGCTGCCACTGGGCGTCCTGCTGGTTGCGACCGATCGGGGCGGCATTTGGGAGAAACCGTGGCTGTATCGGATTCTAGGCGCAGTGGTCAACGTGGGTCGGTCGGCGCCGTTCGTGATTTTGATGGTGGCCATTTCGCCGCTGACCCGGTTGATTGTGGGCAAATCGATTGGGACGACTGCTTCGATTGTGCCGCTGGTGGTGGCGGCGATTCCGTTTATGGGCCGCGTGGTAGAACAGAGCCTGCGCGAAGTGGAGCCGGGCCTGATCGAAGCCGCAGTGGCCATGGGCTCCACGAACCGGGAGATTATCTTCAAGGTGTTGATTCCGGAGGCGTTGCCGTCGTTGGTTCGGGGGCTGGCGCTGATGATTATCAGCGTCATGGGGTATTCGGCCATGGCCGGGGCCATGGGCGGCGGCGGCCTGGGCGACCTGGCCGTCAAGTACGGATACATGCGCTTTCGTAACGACGTGATGCTTTGGTGTCTTGGGGTTCTGCTGGTATTGGTCCAACTGGTGCAGTTCTTGGGTGACCGGCTGGCCGCCCGTTTCACACATAAATAGGAGGGTGTCACTCACATGAAGAAGCTTACCGTCTCCGTTGTCGCCTCGCTCCTGACCCTTGGCCTTATCGCCGGCTGCGGCGGCGCCAAGACTGACGCTCCGGCTGCCGCGGCCGATACCCCGAAGACCGATGCGGCCAAGGGGATCACCTTGAAGGTCGGCGCCACCCCGGTCCCCCACGCCGAGATTCTCAAGTTCGTCCAGCCCCTGGCCGAAAAGGAAGGGCTGAAGCTTGAGATTGTGGAGTTCACCGACTACGTGCAGCCCAACCTGGCTCTGGCCGAGAAGAGCCTGGATGCGAACTACTTCCAGCACGTGCCGTACCTTACCGAATTCGCCGCTGACCGGAAGCTTGCGCTTGTGAACGCCGGTGCGGTTCACCTGGAGCCGCTGGGCGTCTATTCCATCAAGCTGAAGGATATGAAGGACCTGAAGGATGGCGCGACCATTACGATTCCCGCCGATGCGACCAACGGCGGCCGGGCCCTGAACCTGCTGGCCACAGCGGGTCTGATCAAGCTGAAGGATGGCGTGGGCGTAAAGGCGACTCCGAACGACATTACCGAGAATGCAAAGAAGCTGAAGTTCCAGCAGATCGATGCCGAGCAGCTGCCCCGGACGCTGCAGGATGTGGACGCTGCGGTCATCAACGGAAACTACTACCTGGAGGCGAAGAACAGCCTGAAGCTGAACGCCGCTACGCTGGCTGTGGAGTCGCCGACGAATAATCCGTACGCCAACATTGTGGCCGTGCGCAAGGGCGACGAGAGCCGCCCCGAGATTCAGAAGCTGATGAAGCTGCTGAACTCGGCCGAGGTAAAGAAGTTCATTGATGAGAAGTTTGGCGGTGCGGTGATCGCTGCGTTCTAGCGAGACATAACGAAGGGCGCCCCCTCACTCGAAGGGGCGCCCTGATCCTTTATGAATGGCTGGTTAGCTGATTTCGCTAAGGTGCCAGGTTTCATTCATGGAGATGATGCGGATGCGCTCGGGGCTGATCCAGATGCGGTTGACGCAGCAGTTGTGCTGCTCAATCCAGCAGCCCGGCGCCCGGGGCCGGCCCATGGCGGCCATCATAAAGAAGGCGTTGAACCCGCCGTGGGCAAAGAGGGCCACCCGCTTCTCCTCGGCGCCGAAGCGCTTCTGCAGACGATCGAACATGCGGAGGGCACGGGCGTGGGCGTCGTCGGGGGTCTCCAAACCGAAGTCGAAGCCGTCTTCGGGGTAGTTCTCTTCGCAGATGGCGTCAGGACAGACGGTCTTGACGCCCGGGCGGCCCAGAAAGCGGTAGGGCTCGTTGTCCCGGTGCTCGCAGAGGTCCTGCCAGACTTCGTGGGACGCACCGGTGCGGCGGCAGAGGGCGTCAGCGGTTTGGAGCGCCCGGCGCAGGGGGCTGGAGATGACCAGATCAATGCCCTCGCCTGCCAGGCGGGCAGCGACCTCGCGGGCCTGCTGGAAACCGAGGGGCGTCAGGTTGCCATCGGGGATATCGTGCGTGGCGACATTCCCTTCAGACTGGCCATGGCGTATGAGATATAGCAGCATATACAAATAAACCTCCGTCTAGTTCCTAAGGGCTGTACGGGCAAAGTTGAGCCATTCGCGAGCGGCGAAAGAGAGGTAGCGGTCTTTTCGCCAGATGATGGCGAGGTACCAGGGAATAACCGGGGCCGTAAGCGGGATGGTCCGGAGGCGATTCGGATCGAGGCGCCGGCAGATGGTTTCCGGCAGGAGGGCGATGCCCAGGTTAGCGGCGGCCAGTTCGACGACAAAGTCCCACTGGCCGCTCTTGCAGACGATGGTGGGCTGGAAGCCTTCGGCGCTGCAGGCTCGCATGATGCGGTCGTGCAGTGACCAGTCCTCGCGAAACAGGATGAAGGGCTGGTGCTCAAGTTCTTTCAGCGTGAGTGTTGTGCGGTCGGCCAGCGGGTGCCCGCTGCTGACGACGACCATGAGGTTGGAGCCGCCGAAGGGGACCTGGCCGAAGCGCTCGTCGTCGGTGGGGAGAACGATGACGCCGAGGTCAAGGCTGCCGTCGCTGACCGCTTCTTCGATTTTCTTGGCGCCATCCTCGACGAGGCGGAGGTTGACCTCGGGATACTGGGCATGGAAGTTGGCCAGCACCTCGGGGAAGAAGTGGGCCCCGGCCATTGGCGGCAGCCCGATGCGCACGGTGCCCTTACGGAGGTGCATGACGTCTGACAGGTTTTCGGTCAGGCTTTCGAGGGCGCCCAGGATTTGCTCAGCCTGGGCCATGAGGGCGGCGCCGGCGTCGGTCAGCCGTACCTGCTTGGTGGACCGTTCGAGCAGCGTGACGCCCAGTTCATCTTCCAGATTGCGAATCAGCTTGCTGATGGTGGGTTGAGAGACGTGGAGATGCTCGCCGGCCCGGGTAAAGCTCTTCAGGCGGGCGACGGTGACGAAGTAAAGCAACGGACGCACATCCATACCGGCATCTCCCCCATTTATAGACCGCATACATAAACGGGATGCTATACATGTATTTTACCTATGCAAACCCCCGCTGTATACTGTGACCATGAGGGGGAAGCGAAATGTCAGCATTCAAAAAGCTATATAAAATCGTGGCTCAGATCGCGATTCTGACGGCGGTGTCTTGGTTTGGTACTTACTTGACCGGTCGGTTCGGCTGGCCGGTGCCGGGCAACATCGTGGGGATGTTGTTCATGGTGCTGTTGCTGCAGACCCGGGTCATACGGCTTGAGTGGGTGGAGACGGGCGGCAGCTGGCTGCTGGGGAATATGCTGCTCTTCTTTGTGCCGGCGGCCGTGGGCATTATTCAATATCAGCAGTTGATGGTAACCAGCGGCGGAAGGATTCTGCTGGTGATCGTTCTTAGTACCGTGGCGGTGATGGTTTGCACGGGGGTTGTGGTCGATCGGCTGGCAAGAGTAAGGGAGAGAGGGGGGAGCGGGAATGCTTAATATCGGTACGGTCGGCCTGAGTGCCATGGGCCTTGTGCTGACGGTGGCAGTGTTTGTGGCTGCCAAGCGGATTTACACGCGGGTGCCGCTTCTGTTCCTCTCCCCGCTGCTGGTGGTGCCGGCTGCGCTGGTGCTGATTCTGAGCACCACCGGGGTCACGTATGGGGAGTACCTGGTGGGTGCGAAGTGGATCAGCCACCTGCTCGGCCCTGCTACGGTGGCATTCGCCATCCCCATCTATAAGAACCTTCCTCTTTTGCGCAAGTACGCGCTGGAGATTGGTCTCAGTGCGGTGCTCGGGTCGGCTACCGCACTGCTTAGTTCGGTGCTTCCGGCGCTCTGGCTGCATCTGAGCCCCGAAACGGCGACCAGCTTGGCGCCCCGGTCGGTAACGACGCCGGTGGCGATGGATATTTCCCGGTCGATTGGCGGGGTACCGACGATGACGGCTGTGTTTGTGATCGTGACGGCCTTGGTCGGGGTGATGGCCGGTCCGGCGGTGATTCGCTGGCTGCAGATTCGCACGCCCGTGGCCCGGGGCGCCCTGTTCGGGACCGGGGCGCATGCGGCGGGCACGGCCAGGGCCTTCGAGTTTGGCGACGTGGAAGGAACGGTAGCCAGCCTGTCGATGATTGCAGCTGCCGGCGCGACGCTGGTGCTGACGCCTGTGCTGTGGCCCTTGATTGGGGGATGAGCCTGTCCAGGAAGGGACTTTCCGCCCCCTGAGCGAATAGCCTCCCGAAAGGAGGCCCGCACGATGGAGCAAAATACGCCGGTTATGCCGGTCGAACGGCCGGTTACGCTATATTTGGGCGACGAAGAACTGATGACGCTGCAATGCACGCCCGGCGACCTGGAAGACTGGGCCGCCGGCTTCCTGTACGGCGAGGGCCTGATTCGGTCGATGGCTGACATTCGCCGGCTGACGGTGGAAGAGGACCGCGGCTTGGTGTGGGTCGACCTGGCGGGTGGCGCCGAGACGGCCCCGGGCCGGCGCCAGCGCTACCTGACAGCCGGGTGTGGCAAAGGTGTCACCTTCTCATCCTTGAAGGATGCGCTGCAGTTGAAACCGGTCAGCCATGAACTGAGCGTCGACGTGAACCAGGTCATCGGCTGGATCAAGCACATGCAGGCCAACTGCCCGCTGTATGCCGAGACGGGCGGGGTGCATGCAGCTGCTTTGGTCTTGGCTGCTACGGGCGAGATGTTGATTCGGGAGGACGTGGGCCGGCACAACGCTCTGGATAAGGCGATTGGCGCCGCCCTGCGGGCAGGCTGGGAGTTTGAGCGCTCCCTGGCGGTTACGTCGGGGCGCATTTCATATGAAGCGGCGAGCAAAATGGGTCGGGCCCGCATCGCGGTGGGTGCTTCGCTGACGGCCGCCACTGACCAGGCGGTGCGGCTGGCCCGCCACCTGGGCATGGACCTGGTGGGCTACGCCCGGAGCCCGAAGCACGTGGTGGTTTATACCGATGGCAAGCGAATTCGGCGGGGCGACTGACGGCAGGTGATGAGCCGTGGGTGATATGGGATACAAGGTTTTGCTCGAATTGGGCGGCGCAATTTCCGGCGACCGCCTTTTTGCCTTGCTCCGGGGTGTGGATCGCCTGGGGTCGATTAACCAGGCCGCCGCAGAGCTGAAGATGTCGTACCGCCATGCCTGGGGCTTGCTGAAGGCAGCGGAGGAGCGGGTAGGCGCCCCTCTGTTACAGAAGCGGGTTGGCGGGGCCGCCGGCGGTGGCTCGGAGCTGACCGCCCGGGCCCGGGGGCTTTTGAGCGGGTATGAGCAGTTCCGGGCACGGGTTGCCGCCGATGCCGAGGCCGTTTTTCACGGTGAGGATGAGGCGCCGGGGGGCACGCCGCTCTTGCTGGCCAGCACGATTGGGCCGGTGGAGTCTGGGATTGTGTCTGCCCTGGAGGAGGCATTTTACCAGGAGACGGGGATTCTCGTCCGGCATGTGGCTGCGGGCAGTGGGCAGGCTCTGGCTTTGGCCCGGGAGGGGCGGGCCGAGGTGGTGCTGGCCCATGCGCCGGCCCTGGAGGCGGAGTTCCTGGCCGCCGGGTTCGGGACGGGGCGGCATGTGTTGATGTCCAACGAGTTTTTGTTGCTGGGGCCCGCGGCCGACTCCGCCGGAGCCGGAACGGCGCCGACGGCGGGGGAGGCTTTCCGCCGCTGTGCGGCGGCGGGCGCCCCCTTCGTGACCAGGGGCGACCGCTCCGGGACCCACGTGAAGGAGCTGGAAGTTTGGGCGGCAGCGGGCGTGGTGCCCGGGGGGCCTTGGTACCGCACCTGTGCCCGGGGCTCCATGGGCAGTCTGGCCACACTGCGTGACGCCGAGGCGACGGGGGCTTATGTGCTGGTGGACCGGGCGGCCTACCTGGGCGCCCGGTCCGCAGCCGGAGGCCTGGGGCTTGTGGTGCTTTCGGCCGGCGACCCTATGCTCCGCAACGAGTTCGCCGTGATTTCGGTGAGCCCAGTGCGGTTTCCGCGGCTGCAGCACGAGGCGGCACAGCGCTTTGTCACCTGGGCCACCGTGGGCGGGGGGCAGGAGGTTATTCGCCGGTTTGGCTGTGAGCAGTACGGTGAGCCGCTCTTCTTTCCGTTGATGACCTAACGCAGAGAGCCACTCCGGCTGGAGTGGCTCTCTGATTTCCCTTAGCGTTTAGGTGCCTTTCCGCCTTTGTCTGTGAGGGGCTGGGCAGGCCGCGTGGCCCCCGGTCGGGCGGAGTGGGAGGTTCTGCGGGTATCCGGACCGTAGGCCTTTTCGAAGGCTTCACTGACGGTCCAATTTGCGGGTCAGTGCGGATTGCCGTTTTTGCACCCGCCGGAGCTTGGCGAGGGCCATGGCGACCGCAATGTTGTCGACGGCGGGCTGAACGGTTTTGAGATCCATGTCGCTGAAGGCGTTTTCTGGCCGGCAGCGGATGTTGATGAGGCCGACAATTTGTCGCTCGCTGAAGACGGGGATGCACAGGAGCGACCTTGGATCGTCCTTGGTGGATGGCAGATACCGTGGGTCTTTCAGTACGTTGCCTGCGACGATCGGTTCACCGTAAGTGAGGACGGCGCCGCCAATGCCCACGCCTTTTTTGGGACTGAACCGGTTGGTTCGGGTCGGGCTGGTGCCGACTTCACCGAGAATGTGACACTGGTCGGCAGTTTGGTCGTAGCTCATGACGGTGCAGGTGAGGGTGCGGTGCTGCAAGACCACCAGTTGCTTTGCTACGTGGGCCAGCCAATTCATGGTTTGCCGGTAAACGGCGTCGAACTGGGTATCGCTTTGGTCGAATGCCAGAAAGAGCTTTTCGAGAACGGAATCCTGGTGGCTGCACGTTTTCAGGGCGAACTCGTAAATGTCAACGTTGGTGGCGGCTATGTCGCGCTCGGCAAGCAGGGAGCGACACTGCTGTTTTAGATGCGCCAGTTCGGCCTGCAGTTTTTCGGTGGCTCTGGATTTGCGGAGCAGCGTTTCTCGTTCTGACTCCCACTCGCGTTTCTGCTGTTCGAACTGAAGGCGGTCCTTGCCGGATGTGGCTTGATGGAGTGGGTTTTTGACTTTGAAAGCGGCGAATGGGATTTCGGGAACTTGGGCGAACACCCAGGCCAGTACCATGCCAACCAGGGAGACCAGGAATGTAAAGAAGCCAAATTGGTTTTGAGCGAAGGATTTGGCCGCTTCCACGGCCACCCAGAAGCCAGGAACCTTGGTGAGGTAACTGTTGATAGCTGTAAGGACAGTAAAGAGTGCACACAACGAGAACGCTACAATGGCCACGTAGGGACGCTTTGCTGCCTTAGCGTTTTCCCTTTTCTTTGCCACGCTGGGTAAATTCCCCTTTTGGAACAGAAGTTCCTGCGTTTGGCGGGTAGGGAGTTCGATGGAGAGTACTGCATAGAGAATTAGACAAAATAGTGCAATTTACCTCTGAACCCCTGGTGGGATATTGATCACAATTCGTTTCGGCGCTATGCTTTTGTTAGCATAACGAGTGGGAGGGATAACCGGCATGCATTTTCGCTCACTAGCTGCCATTGCCCTCGCTTTGGTAATGACCGTAGGTTGCACTGCCAAGGAGACCAAGCCGGACGCGACCACGCCCCTGGCAAATCCGGACGTCATTCTTGCTACGACCACCTCCACCCAGGACAGCGGTCTACTGGATGTTCTCATTCCTTTGTTTCAAAAGGATACAGGCTACAAAATCAAGCCCATTGCCGTGGGCACGGGCGCCGCACTGGCCATGGGTGAGAAGGGCGAGGCTGACGTACTCCTCGTTCACGCACCGGCAGACGAAAAGAAGCTGGTCGACTCCGGCGCAGCCATCGAGCGAAGGCTTGTCGCACATAACGACTACATTGTCGTGGGACCCAAAGAAGACCCGGCCGGGGTGAAGGGCACCAAGACCGCCGCTGAGGCGATGAAAAAGATCGCCGATGCCAAGGTCATCTTCATCTCCCGTGGTGACGACTCCGGCACCCATAAGAAGGAACTCTCCTTGTGGAAGACCGCGGGCGTCAAGAACGAAGGCCAGTGGTATCAGCAGACCGGCCAGGGCATGGGCCAGACGCTGAACGTCGCCAACGAAAAGTTGGGCTACACCCTGACCGACCGGGCCACCTTCCTTTCGCTTCAAAAGAACCTGTCGCTTGAGATGCTGCTGGAAGGCGATGCGCCGCTCCTCAACATTTACCACGTCATGTTGGTCAACCCTGCGAAGTTTCGCAAGGTCAACGCCGAGGGCGCCAAGGCGTTCCATGCCTTCCTGCTTTCCCAGGAAGGACAGGAGGCGATCGGTCAGTTCGGTGTCGAAAAGTACGGGAAGCCGCTGTTCTTCCCGGACGGTGGAAAGACCGAGGAACAACTCACTGCAACAAAGTAGGTTGGTCGTGTGGAGACGATCTGGCAAGGCGTAAAAGAAGCAATACACCTGCTCTATACACGAGACCCGGAGACGCTGCGGATTACGTTCCTCACGCTCCGGGTTTCGGGCCTCGCGACGCTGATCAGCGTATTGATAGGCGTGCCCCTTGGCATTCTGCTGGCGCTTTCCCGCTTTCCCGGGCGCCGGGTCCTGATCAGTCTCGTGAACACTGGCATGGCGTTGCCGCCGGTGGTGGTGGGGCTCTGGGTCAGCATCTTCCTGTGGCGGAACGGACCACTGGGCTTCCTGGGCATCATGTACACCCCCGCGGCGATCGTCGTAGCGCAGACGGTGATCGCAGCGCCGGTGGTGGCGGGCTTTACTGTGGCCGGCATCTCGCAGTTGGATCCGCAGTTGACGCTGCAGTTGACCGCCCTGGGCGCCTCACGCTGGCAACTCTATTGGCTGCTCGTGCGGGAAGCCAAGCTCTCCATTCTCGCGGCGGTGATCGCCGGGTTCGGCGCCGTGGTATCGGAAGTGGGCGCATCGACCATGGTTGGCGGCAACATTCTTGGTCAGACCCGGGTGCTGACCACGGCGACGGTCATGGAGGTTTCGAAGGGGAACTACAGCCTCGCCATTGGCGTTAGCATTGTGCTGTTGCTGTTGGCCTACGCCGTCACATTTGCGTTGACGCTGCTCCAGCAGCGGGGGAGGCAGCCATGGCTGATGCGATAATCGCCGCCGAGGGGCTGCGAGTCTTCCGGGAGCGGCGCCTGGTGCTGGATGTGCCCGCAATTGCCGTGGAAGCAGGCGAAGTGCTGGCGGTGATCGGGCAGAATGGTTCGGGAAAGTCGACCTTGCTTCAGGCGCTGGCGCTGCTGTTGCCAGCGGAGATGACCTACCGGTTCGACGGGCGCGCGGTTCGCCTGCCGGATGAGGCGCTGGCCCTGCGCCGGCAGATGGCGGTGGTCTTTCAGCGCCCGCTGCTGGTGGAGGGCTCGGTGCAGGAGAACGTGGCGCTTGGGCTGCGGCTGCGGGGCGTGCCGTCGGGCGAGGTGCGCGCAAGGGTAGCGGAAGCGTTGGCCATGTTCGGCGTGGAAGGTTTGGCGAAGCGGCCGGGCCGGGCGCTGTCCGGGGGCGAGGCGCAGCGGGTCAGCCTGGCCCGGGCGCTGGCCCTGCGGCCCCGGGTGCTTTTCCTGGACGAGCCGTTCATGGCGCTGGATGTGCTGACCCGGGTGGCCCTTCTGCAGGACCTGCGGCGGGTGTTGCGTGCGGCCGGCATGACGGCCCTCTTCGTGACTCACGACTTCACCGAGATCTCGCCGCTGGCCGACCGGGTGGCCGTGCTGTCGGAAGGGCGCATTGTGCAGACCGGCACGCTGCGGGAGATCTTCAGCCATCCGGCCGATACCGAGGTGGAGCGCCTCGTGCGGGCGGCTTCGGACCTGATCAGAGGGCTGGCCGAGTAAGAAGTGTCCCACCGAGTCACCGGGGGGCGCCCGGACTCATACCATGGCGTACGTGGTGGATCGACCACGCTATACCTACCGTGGGAAGGTGAGTCCGGTTGTTCTTCGGAAAGAGTGCCTCCGCCGCTGCCTATTCGCCGTTCATCGGGGCCCAGGCTGGGGTCAGTGATCTGATGATCGGTCCCGGCGCTGCTGCGTATCCGGCCGCCAACGCCACAGTCTACCGTGTGTATGAATACGCTGTTCCCGTGACGACCGTGGCGACGGTCCCCTCTGCATATCCGACCACGGCCGGCATTCCCGGCATCGCCGCATATCCCGGCGGTGGTTTCGGCGGGTTCGGTGGCGGCTGCGTGTAACCCATCCGAGCGATGTCCCCCGTTCGAAGGATGTAACCCGTCCGATCAACGTGACCCCCGTGACGCTTTTGCGTGACGGGGGTCCCTCTTTTTGATAGCCGAAATTGTTGTGCATTATGGGAATAGTCTCGGCGGTGAATGCCGTCTACACTATGACCTTGGAAGCTGGTTCCAGGTTAAGGAGGAACGCAAGAATGCAGGCTGAGGAGAACATTTGGAGTCATTATGGCTTGTGGGGTGCAGTGGTTTTCTGGATCATCGTGTACGGCATCGCGATTCTGTTCATGCCCTATTACCGCAAGATGAGTTGGAAGCCCAAGAGCGCTTTCCTCGCCTTCATCATTGCTTTCGCCATCGAAATGCACGGCATTCCGTTCGGCATGTACCTGGTCGGGGCGGTTTTCGGCGTTCAGCTGCCTGAAGGGATTCTGTGGGGACATACCCTTCAGCCCTACATCGGGGCGAATGGCATCATCGGCACGATCATCTTCGGCCTGCTGGGCTTTGTCCTCATCTATCTGGGATGGCGCGACATTCACAAGCATTACTGGGTGAAGGAAGAAGGCAAGGGTCGCCTGGTGACCGAGGGAATCTACGGATACATCCGTCATCCGCAGTATACCGGGGTTTTCTGCCTCAGCCTGGCCATGCTCAGTGAGTGGGCGACGGTGCCGCTGCTGGTTATGTTCCCGCTGATTCTGTTTATGTACTACCGGCTTGCCAAGCGGGAAGAGCAGGACATGGAGAAGGAGTTTGGCGAGGAGTACGTGCTGTACCGGCAACGGACCGGCATGTTCCTGCCCCGCTGGACTCGGGGCCAGTCCAAGGCTCAGAAAGCCGCGTGATAAGTTTGGTTGGGCACTCGCCAACGAGAACGGCGCTACCTCGGACTTCGAGGTGGCGCCGTTTCTGCATCTGGCGGAACTGCCTGTCAGGCCCTTGACAGGGACCGACCAAAGGTGTATCGTTGTTGTCAACAACGTTGTTCATAGCAACGAGGAGTGAACAGGATGGACTACCGATACACCGGCTCCCTTCTGCGGGAGGTCGCCAAGCTTTTTCTGCAGTCGCAGCGTGACACACTGGCCTGCTGCGGCCCCACTAACGCCAGCGAGTGCACGCTCATGACCGAACTGGGCCGCAGCAAGCCCATGACCGTGGCCGAACTGGCCCGCAAGCTCGATGTCGACAAGGGTTGGGTCAGCCGGGTGGCCGAGGGCCTTGCGAGCGAAGGCCTGGTGGAGAAGGTGCCGGGCACCATCGACCGCCGGACTGTGTACATCGGGCTGACGGAGGCGGGCAAGGAGCGGTATGAGCAACTGAGCCTTGCGTTGGACGACCACGCTGCGCAACTGCTGAGCCTGGTTCCGCCGGAAAAGCACGAGACGATTCTTGAGGTGCTCGAGATGCTTCGAAGCGCCCTGTCGGGCGAGAACTGCTGCGGCGTCAAATTGATCCAACTGGAGGAGAACAAATGAGCGCCACGAACCGCACCGCCGATGAGACCCGCGAAATGGTCCGCAACCGCTATGCCCTCACTGCCCAGAACTCGTGCTGCACGCCTGCTGCCGCCGAGGGCGGCGCCTACGGTGGATGCTGCAGCGGCACCATTTCGGTCGATGACCTCGGCCGCACCCTCGGCTACAACGATGAGGAGCTTGCCGCCGTACCCGAAGGTGCCAACCTGGGACTGGGCTGCGGCAATCCGCAGGCCATCGCATCGATCAGGCCGGGCGAAACGGTTGTCGACCTGGGTTCCGGCGCAGGCTTCGACGCCTTTCTGGCCGCCCGTCAGGTCGGCGACCAGGGCCGGGTTATCGGTGTCGACATGACGCCGGAAATGCTCAAGAAGGCTCGGCAGAACGCCCGGAGCTCCGGGTTCACCAACGTGGAGTTCCGCCTTGGTGAGATCGAGCATCTGCCTGTGGCGGACCAGACCGTGGACGTGATCATCTCGAACTGCGTCATTAACCTGTCGCCTGAGAAGCCGGCGGTCTTCCGGGAAGCGTTCCGGGTGCTGAAGCCGGGCGGGCGGGTCGCTGTGTCCGACATGGTGACCAGTGTCAAGCTGCCGCCCGACGTGCTCGCCGACGTGGCGATGTACACGGGCTGCATCGCAGGCGCCGCGTCCGTGGCGGAGTTGGAAGCGATGTTGGCGGAGGTTGGCTTTGTGGATATTCGCATCACACCGAAGGACAGCCGGGAGTTGCTGCGTACGTGGGGCGCTGACAGCAAACTGGAAGATGCGGTCTTCTCTGCCTATATTCAAGCGGTCCGACCCGCCTGATTCGCCCGCAGGCCCCCTGACAGGAAAAACTTCGTTTCTGCCTTGACATACCTCTAACGGTCCGTTTTCCCCAGATGTTACCATATTGGAAGACGAGACCGATGAGGAAGTGGGCAGCCGATGCAGATCACGACCATGGAGATGGCCATGCGCATTGTGCAGGAGCATCTGGCCGGGCCCCTCGGGGCAACGGCCAGGCTTCTGCGCGCCGTCGATCCGCAGGACACTATTTGCTTCGAGTACGGGGGCCGCACCGTTACCGTATGGTTTGACCGACAAATCGTAGTGGACGAGCAGCCCGCCTGGGTCCGCATTACGGTCGGGTCGCAGTTACGCGTCTACCAGACGGTAATCGGGTACCAACTGGTCGAAGTTGGTTCCCAGGGCCGCACCAGTTCCATGCTTCCCATTCAGTCCTGCGACGAACTGGTCGACATATTGGGGGCCGTGTGCCGCCAACTGCAAATGTTGCCCTGGAAGCGGGAGTCCCGGGCGCCCCTGCCCACTACCGTTTCGGATGCCCGGGAAATCGTGCAGGTTGAACTGGCCGGGCCGCTGGGGGTCACGGCCTACATATCATCCAATCATGAGACCATCGTCTTTTTCCAGTGTGATGTCGGTCAGGTGCTGGTTGAGTTCTCCACCCGGCTGGCCGAAGGAAGGCCCTCCACGTGGGTGCGCATCTCCATCGATTGGCAGCAGTACATGTATGCCACGACCGATGGATACGCCATCGCTTCGCAGCGAGCGCCTCACGACATACACCATTACCTGCGAGACCAGGGAGACCTGCTTGAGGCCCTACGGGGGGCGCGGGCGGCTTTCGCCCTGAAGTACTTCCTGTATGAGGAGCCCCTTCCTGTGCTGTCCGCTGCCATAGTGGGGGCAGTGCGGGCGCACTTCGTGGCGCCCCTTGGCATACGTGCCGAGGTGGAAACCCAAACCTTGAGCGTGCGCTCACCTGCGGTCTTTGTCATGGAAGATGGTGAGACGCAGTACCTGCTGAGTTTTGACCCCGCCTTTTTGGAAGATGAGGACCAGGGCGAGTGGGTCATGATTGTGCTGGACCCCGACGAGGGCGAAGGGAAGTACCTTTGTGAGCCGCCCACGGGCTTACGCATCGTAGACGCCAACCGCAATGGGCACGACCTGACCGGGTACCGGCTGCCGGTCGCGGGCTTCGCCGGCCTGGCGGAGCGGCTGGAGGAGTGGGCGGCGTACATAACGGCGTGGCGCCAGGAGCGTGCCAACTGGGTCAGGCCGGTCCTCCGGGTGCTGCGGAATTCGGGTGAGCGGTAAGGGGCTGCTTCGGCATGGAATCAGCAAAGCCTTGTTGAACCTCTTATCGGGGGAGCAACGAAAGGCGGCTGAGCCGAAGTGGCGGATGAGATTTCCCATGAACTTACCGATCTTGCGGCCGTGGTCGGCGGGAGCCCGGCCGATGTGTTGCAACGGCTGGAACGGTTGGATACGGGGCTGGTGGACCTGCTCGCAGTGCTGACGCGGGCAACCCGGCCGGCGGTCAGCCTCTTTTTGGAGGCGGTGGCCCGGGATCGGCGGGGGGAGGGACGGGCGCCCGGCCCTGCCACCGACTGGGTGGCAACCCACGAGCGAATGGAGCGGGCCGCATCCGGCAGTGCAACGGTCAAGCTGAATGTTGACTTTGTGGCCTCGGTACTGGGCGCCGGTGGCCCGCTGGCCCGGGAAATGGCCGGGTACGAGCCCCGGCCCTCGCAGGTCGAGGTGCTGCGGCGAATGACGGAGGCGCTGAACGAGAGCCACCATTTGCTCATGGAAGCACCTACGGGCACAGGGAAGAGCCTGGCCTACCTCATTCCGGCCGCGCTCTGGGCGCTGCAGAACGAAGAGCGGGTGCTGATTGCCACGCACACCATCGCACTGCAGGAGCAGCTGTTGGCCAAGGATTTGCCTCTCCTGGAGCGTATTCTGGGGCGCCCCGTGCGGGCGGCCGTGCTCAAGGGTCGGTCGAATTACGTCTGCCTCCGTAAGTGGGAGGAAGCGGTGGGGGCGCTGGGGTTCCAGGCATCGGACCGCGAGACCGAGTTTTACGCCCGGGTGTCAGCCTGGGTCGGCCAGACGGCCACGGGCGACCGGGGCGAGGTGGTTAGCGACCGGGCGGATGCGCTCCAGTGGGAGTCCATCGCCTCCGACACGGCCACCTGCATCGGGCATGCCTGCAAGTGGTACGCCCGGCACTGCTTCGCGCACCGGGCCCGGCGGGAGGCCAACGCGGCCGATGTGCTGATTACGAACCACGCGCTGCTCTGCGCACAGCTGCGGCAGGGAAACCAGGGTTTTCCCGCCTTTCGGCGGGTGATCATCG
>JARBUG010000056.1 GCA_029239785.1 Symbiobacteriaceae bacterium
CTTTCCTGGGCGTAAATAGGGCATTTTTTTAGCCGCGGATTTAGCAGATTACACGGATTACGGGTCAAATCGCAGAATTCCCTAGGTAGGATGTTCCAGGCCATTTCTCAATTTAATGGCCTGGAATGATGTTCCTGGGAATAATCCGCGTTTGCCTTTCAAATCCGTGTAATCCGCGAAATCCGCGGCAAAATAAACCGCCCCAAAATGCCCTACTTCAACGCCAACACCGCCGCCTGCGCAAACAAAGCAGCGCCCTTCGAGATCACCGACTCATCCACCACAAACCGCGGATGATGCCACGACTCGGGACACCCCGTCCCCAGCCAGACAAAGCAGCCCGGCACCACCTGCTGATACTCGGCAAAATCCTCGCCGCCCATAGTCGGCACCGCCTCTGACACCGGCATGCCCACCGCCTCGGCAGCCTGCCGCATCAAATCCGCCATGCCGGCATCGTTCATCACGGCCGGCGTACCTCCGGGCATCAGCCTCAGCGTGGCCCGCGCCCCGTACCCGGCGGCCACCTCGGTCACAATCCGCTCCAGCAGTTCGGGCATGCGGGCCCGCACCGCCGGATTGAACGTCCGCACCGTGCCCAGCAGCGTCGCCGAAGGCGGAATCACATTATGCGCCCCCGACCCCGCCTGGAAGGTGCAAATCGAGACCACCGCAGGCTCAAGCGGCGACGTATTGCGCGACACCGCCGTCTGAAGCGCCATCACGATGGCCGATCCCGCCACCACCGGGTCCACCGTCAGATCCGGAATCGCCCCGTGACCGCCCTTGCCTTCCACATGAATGGCAATCGTATCAACAGCGGCCATCAGCGGTCCAACCTTAATGCCGACATGACCCGACGCCAGGTCGGGCTTATTGTGGGCGCCCAGCACGGCGGTTACGCCTTCCAGCGCCCCCGCCCGAATCAGCGCGGCGGCTCCCGAGGCGGTCTCCTCGGCCGCCTGGAAGAGCACCCGCACCGTACCTGTCAGCTCGCCCTCCATCGCCTTGAGCACCAGGGCGGCACCCAACATGGTGGCCATGTGGAAATCGTGACCGCAGGCGTGCATCTTCCCCGGAACCTCCGAGGCGTACTGTAGGCCCGTCTCCTCGGCAACCGGCAGGGCATCAATATCGGCCCGCAGGGCGACGACCGGCCCCGGCTGGGCGCCGCGAATCTCCGCTACCAGGCCCGTCGCCAGCGGCAGATCCAATACCGCGATGCCCGCCTCCGTCAGCCACAGCTTCAACTGCTGGGTCGTCCAATACTCCTCACCGGACACCTCCGGGTGCCGGTGCAGGGTCCGCCGCATCTCAATCAGGCGGGGTGTCAAGTCGGCCGCAAGGCTCAGAATCCGTTCGGTCAGGTTCAGCATGCGTCATCCCCCTTATCACCTCATATTTTTCGCCTGCCGCGGCGATGACTCCTCCGCCACCTGACACCATCAAAGCAAGAAGACGTCGCAACGCCGGAGCGTCACAACGTCTGACATAAAACAGAGAGGGGGGCTACCATCGGCCCCCCTTCATACTAATGAACTTTACCGTCGGAGAGCATCTTGGTCGTCATCGACATCAGTGCATGACGCTCATCTTCGGTGCCCCGGTCCCACAGCTCCTTGAGCAGCCGCTGCTCGCGGTTGCGGGGATCTACCTTGTCAGCCAGGAAGTTGCCGATGCGGGTGGCGGCATTGACGATGCTTTCATCGGAAGCACCGGCGCTCTTGGCGTTGCTGATCTGCTTGGACAGGAACTCCTTCCACTGGTCAAAGTTCTCCAGAACCGGCGTCTGCATCTCCATCATCGAGACCCCCTGTAGTCGGTTTTTGGTCAGGGTACAACCCGCACTTAGTCTGCCACCCGACTACAGCCCTATTCCCAGCCCTGAACGAACAGTTCCTGATAGCTCCCGAAGTCGCGGCAGTCGATCACAATGGCCGGCCGCGGATCGAGCAGCGAATCATAATAGATGACGACCGCCTCGGCGGCGTACGTGTCAAAGCCGTCGGGATAGACCGGGGCGCCCGGCTTTACTTCGGGCGGCAGCGGCCCGGAACAGCACGAACTGAAGACGAGGCTGCTGACCGTGACGGCTTCTGCACCCTTTGCCCCCAAAAACGCCCTTGCAGCGGGCGTGAGCGTTACTTGCACGAATCAGACTCCCCTTTACTCTTTGGCACAGCGCACGTGCGCATAGGTGTATTGTTTTCGGCCCAGTCGGACGGCCCGGCTGCCGGCGAGCATGGGCCGACCGCAGACCTCGCAGGCCATATCAGAGGGCAAAACCACAGTCTTGAGCGGCTCGGGCCCCGTGGGAATGGCGGCCTTCTTGACGGGCGGCGGTTCGGGCTGCCAGTCTACCAGGCCCTGCCCGGCCAGCCAATGCAGGGCTGCGTCCTTGGCATCGGTCACCACCCAGACCTCCTGCACCGCCGACCCGTTCTTGGCCAGCAGCCGCAGGCCGGTATCGGTGAAGCGCTGGAAGGTGACTTCAAACCCCCGGGCGTTGAGCGGGCTGATCGGCCCGGGAATGATGGACGCAATCAGCTCACACTCGGCCATCCGCTCCAGCACCGGCCAGACCCGTTCGATGACATGATGTTCCCGTTTGATCTTGCCGGCCCGGTATTTCTTCAAACCTCGTTCGCCCCTCAATACTTGCTGCCATCAAGTATAACACGGCCTTCGCCACGGGCAGCCCTCTATTCTTTTAGACCCGAAAGGTCCCCCGGGGATATGGGGGCAAAAAAGGGTCCGTCCCTGCAGCGGGACGGACCGGTGATCTACTTGGTAAGCAGCGCTTCCTTGGCATCGCGGAACTTCGCATCGAAGATGTAGGCCTCCGTCGGGTCGACTTGCAGGTCAGCGCCCATATTCGTCCGGCCCAGCTTCAGAACAACCCGGTCGTGCTTGAACAACAACTCCACGTCCGTCAGCGGATGCGGTGCGAAGTACCTGTCAACTGCCCGGGTGGCGAAGCCCACGGCCTTCTCGGCTATCCAGCCAGCGATGCCCGATGCCTTCTCCGCGGCATCGCGGCCCTTCTCCAGGGCGCCTTCGACCTCAGTCCGGAAATTCTCGTCCGGCTCCAGGAAAATGTGCGTATCGGTCAGAACTAGCGTGGCCTTGCCCTTCAGGGAACAGGCCTCCAGGCGATGCAACTCCTGCAAAACAGAACACCTCCGTACGTAACCTAAGTAGAATATTACGAACCACAATACATAAACTCCTGCTTTTCTCCTATCAGTGAAAAGGAAGATCGAGGCTTGATGGTGAATTCAACCAATCACACCAATGGTATGCAACGATCACCAGCGTGAAGTAAGTGAGGCGACCGGCATGCCCCTGCGTCCTGACCTGACTTCAGGCATCCTGTCCCGGCGCGCCACTACCCCGGTCAAACTGCCGAAAATGAACTTCCCCATGATCGGGGGCGTTCCCGAATCGGCCCCGGGCCAAGCCGAGCCGGTACACCAGCCACTGCCGGGCGCCGTTGAAGGAACCGTACCGCTGCCGGAGGAGGTATACCCCGTGCAACCTGGCCAACCTGTCAGCGCTCCCGCCCCTGCGCCCGTTACCTCGGCCCGTGAAGTCGCCCGGGTCATCGTCTATGGCCGGAGCGGGTGTGCCGCCTCCATGGACGCCATCGCCGACCTGGTCAACCGGCAAATCAGCTTCACCTACTACGACGTAAGCCGCGACGCCAAGGCCCTCAGCCACGTCCAGGCCATCACAGGCCCTGGCGAAGTCGTCGTCCCGGTCATCATCCACATCGGTTTCGGCGGCACCTGAACCATGTAACCCATCCCCGGCGTGCCCGGGACCAACTCCAGATCAACTGAGCCACCGAGGCACTTACCTCGGTGGCCTTGTTTTTCGTGTGTCTCGTCTCAACTATCCCCCCGGCCGCCGGCGCCGCTTCTGGCCCCCCGCCGGCGCCGCCTTCTTCCGCAGCACCGGCACCAGCCACTGCACATACGCCGCGACCACCGCAGCCACCACCAACAGCGTCACCAGCGCCCCGAGCTGGGCGCCGTGCTCTGCCGGCCGGCCCGGGTCGGGCAGAAAAACCAGCACAAACAGCACCGAGTACAGCACCGCCACAACCCACGGCACCAGCGTCCCGCCCGGCACCCGGAAATCCCGGACCAAGTCCGGCATCGTCCGCCGCAGCCGCAGCACCGACAGCGCCATCACCACAAATATCATGCACTCGATAGCCGCACCCAGGAAGATGAAGAGCTTGAACGCACCCGTTGTCAGCACCGCCGCCGCCATCGCGGTGCACAGGCCGTACAGGGTCAGAATCGCCGCCCAGGGCGTCGCCCAATCGGGATGGAGCCTGGTCAAAAACCGGGGCGCCGCCCAGTCGCGGGCCATGGCGTACAAGAACCGCGACGCCGTCAGCAAGCCGGCGTTAAAGCTTGTGATCGATGCCAGCGCTGAAACCACCGCCATCGCCACCAGCCCGACCCGCCCGAAGGCCGCCTCGCCAAAGAGCACATGCGGAATCGACGACCCTGCCAGCACCTCCTTGGGCACCATCGTCATCATCCCAATATGGAGGGCGCCGTACACAAACGCCAGGATCGCCAGCGACCAGAGCATCCCCTTCGGAATCAGGCGGAAGTCGGTCACCTCTTCGGCCAGGGGCGTCACCCACTCGAAGCCGAGGTAGAGGAAGACCCCCAGCGCCACCGCCTGCGCAAACCCAAAGCCCGTACCCAGTTCGAAGGGCGCCGGAATCGGTGGGGCGCCCGGCCGCAGCAGCGCCCAGGCCGCCAGACCGCCGATCGCCAGCACCATACCGTAGGTCGCCACATCCTGTGCGATCCCGGTGATGGCGATTCCCCGCAGGTTGACCAGTGCCATCAGCGTCAAAAAGCCGAAAACCCACCAGGCCTGGTGCACTGCGGGAAAAGCATAGTGCAGCACCGCGGCCAGCACGTAGGACTCGCTGCCCACAATCAGCACCGTAATGCCCACGTAGAGCGTCGCACAAATCAGCGCCGCCTTCTCCCCGAAGGCCTTTTCGATGAACAGCTTGATGCCCGCCGCCGTCGGGAACATGCCCACCAGTTCGGCAAAGCACCAGCTGGCCAGCACACTGATCAGACCGGCGGCCAGCACGGCGAGCCAGCCGGCCGCGCCGGGCATGCCCAGGCCAATCTGCACATCGGCGGTCAGGGAGACCGTGGCCAGAGCGAGGCCGGAACTGGTGGCGATCACCGTCGGCAATCCCACCGCCTTGCGCAGTTGTGTCATACCTGCCTCCTTGTGTGTTGGGCGTTACCCCGGCCAGATGATCATGGTGATGGCGTCCAGCCGCATCACATCTTCCGGCGAGGCTTTGACTAGAATCTCGCCCCGCAGGTACTTCTGCGACGGGTTCAAGTCGCCCCAGAACATGTCGCACAAGTCTTCGCTGGTCGCATGCACCACAATATCCGGCACGCCTTCAGTGCCCGCCGAAAAGGCCGTGATCTCGCCTTCGACGACGACCATGGTAAACCAGTCGCCCGTGTCGGTTCCGCGGAAGTGGAGCCGCTTGGTCCAATCCTTCTGCATGCGCCGCAGGCGCGCATTGCCGTTGCACTGCTCCTGGTAATCGGCCAGGGCCTCCAGAATCTCGGTACTCGTCGCCACACCCATCGCCCTCCCTTTTAACGCTGAGGTCTCCGCTTCTTCTCGCCGCCGGCGGCCGCCGGGCTCGTGCCGGACCCTGCCGCGATCGCCGCCATCGACCCATCCAGCGCCGCCAGCACCTCATCCACCTCTTCACTCGCGATCGTCAGCGGCGGCTGGAGCCGCATCACCGACGGATCATTTCCGGTGTACAGCGCTATCACCCCGTGCTGCGCCAACTGGTAGCTCATGCGCGGCCCCATCGAATCATCTGCATACTGCAGGCCCATCATCAGACCCCGTCCGCGATACTCCCGCAGCACTTCGGGGTACTTCTCCTGGAGCGCCGCAAAGCCCGCCATGAACCGCTCGCCCATCCGCTGCGCGTTCCCGGGCAGGTCGTTCTCCACAAGAAAGGCGATCGTCGCCAGCCCCACCGCACAGCCCAAATCGGCGCCGCCAAACGTCGACAGATGGATGAACGGGTTCATCACCAAGAAGTCGCCAAGGGGCTCCCGGAAGACCACCGCCGTAATCGGATAGAGCCCGCCGCCCAGCGACTTGCCGAGCGTCATGATATCGGGCACCACACCGGCCCACTCGCAGGCAAACATCGTCCCGGTCCGGCCGAAGCCGGTCTGAATCTCGTCGAGGATCATCATGGCGCCCGCCTTGTCGCAGAGCGCTCGCACGCCCGCCAGATAGCCGTCAGGCGCCACGTTGATGCCGCCCTCGCCCTGGACCGGCTCCATCAGCACGCCGGCGGTCCGGTCGTCCATGGCCGCCGCCAAGGCGCCCAGGTCGCCGAAGGGTACCCGCACAAACTCGGGCATGAGGGGGTGGAAGGGGGCCTGATACGCATCCCGCCCGATGGCTGACAGCGCAAAACCCGTGTGCCCATGGTAGCCCTTGTTCGTCGAGATG
This sequence comes from Symbiobacteriaceae bacterium, assembly GCA_029239785.1. GTDB lineage: Bacteria > Bacillota > Sulfobacillia > Symbiobacteriales > Symbiobacteriaceae > JARBUG01. The sequence goes on from JARBUG010000056.1 coordinate 6,550, forward strand.
ATCTTGGGGCGCCGGGTGTACCCCCGGGCCAACTTGATGGCGAAATCGACCGCCTCGCCGCCAGATGCGCCGAACATGCTGAACTTCAGGTCGCCCGGGGTAATTTCGGCCAGGCGCCGGCCCAGGTCGGCCTTCCCCTTGGAGGCAAGCAGGAAGATGCCCTGGTCCGCCTCGTCCAGGGCCGCCTTGAGCGCCGCGACGATGGCCGGGTTCCGCCGCCCCACGTTAAAGGAGCCGGCCGAGGTAATGCAGTCGATGTACGACCGCCCCTCCAGGTCCCAGACCCGGACGCCCTCCCGCCTGGCCTCGATGATGTCGAGGCCCGCATGGTGCAGAATCCGGGCTTTCATGGGGTTGACGTACTGGGCAAAGTCATGCAGCGCCTGTGCTTTGGTCTCCTTCGCGTCCATGGGCAGCCCTCCTCTCAGCATCTATACATATAAACGGATACACGTGCGAAAGGGTCGATATGACCCCTCATATCTCTACGCACAGTGCATGTCCAAAAGAGCCGCGGGTGCGCGGGTGGAAGGCATTTTTTCGCCACGGATTTCACGGATTACGCGGATTTTCATCGGACGCGGGTTTCACTGGGTAAAAATATACAAATAATGACCCGGAGCGTGATGTCAGATAAATCCATGTTTTTCTCTATAATCCGCGTAATCCGTGAAATCCGTGGTTAAATAAATGTCCGGAAAAAGAAAGCCGCCCCGCCACAAGACCGTGGCGGGGCGATTTCATATGTTCGTAAACTACTTGCCCGCAAACATGTTAATCGTGTTCAGCAGCAGCTCCGGCTCACCAAAGACCAGCACACCAGTCATGCCCAAAACAAAAATAGCGGTTGAGACGATGGGGTTGACTTTGACCTTGGAAAACGGCGGGGGCAGGGTTCCCTTGGCGAGCATCATCACGCTGCCGCCGAGAAGGCCACTGAACAGAATCACACCGATCCACTTGACGAAAATGGGAAGTGGCAAGCTGGCTGCGCCTCCTTTGGTTATTCAGCCGTCAGCAAACAGGCTGGGCGTATTAGTCCGCAGAAACTGTACGATAACCCAATGGTGCCATACGCAGGTAGTACCAGTCCCTTATTATAGAGGACTTTGGCGCTGGGGTCCATACCACGTACACCGGATAAAAAGCTGAGGTGAGGCCTTTGAATCGCGCCGTATCGGGCACCTTGACCGTGCGGGAGTCGGGCCGCCCCCTGACCGGGCTTCAGGTAGTGGCCGCCAGGCTGCTGGACGATGACGTGGAACTGCTGGGCGGAACCATCAGCGGCGACCTGGGCCGCTTCCGGGTGACGTATGCGCCACTGGCCGACCCGGCCGACCTGACCCTCTTCATCTACACGCCCACCGGGCGCCTGATTTACACCGAACCGGTCCACCGCGCCATCGGTGGCGCTGAACTCCGCCTGCACGTCGAAATTCCCCGCCTGAGCCTGATCCACGACCTACATTAATCATAACGCCGGTGAAAGATGACCGGAATAAGGAAGTAGGAAACGGGATAGGATCATCGAGGGGCATTATTTGGCTGAGATACCAAACGTTGTCGCCCCATCTTTCGTATGTACTGAGTAGGGGGTGACGCGCACGTGAGAGAGTCGAGCAGCTATGCTCGTCACGGTGCCGTTGGGGCGCCAGCCCGTTCTACCTGGCCGCTGGCGCTGGCGCTGTCGTTTTTGATATCGGCACTGGTGGTCGTGGTCTTTGCGGTCAAGCCCGTTTACCGGGTCTACCTGGGCGATAGCCAGGTGGCCGCGAGCCGCCGCCTTTCCGACCTGTCTGCTGCCGTCCAGTCCCGTATGGATGCGGAACTGGACCAAACCATTACCCTTGCCTATGGCGGGCGTGAGTGGTCCTTCACGCGCGGCCAGCTGGGGCTCATGCCGTCCGCCGGGGCGGCCGGTGCGGTGCAAGAGGCCGCAGCCCTGGTGCCCTGGTGGCAGCGCAACCTGTTCGGGCACCCCGCCCTGCGGCTTGAAGGTCTCACCGAGTGGGATCAAAGCGTGCTCCAAAGCGCCCTGAGCGCCGTGCGGGCCGCCGTTGAATCCGAGCCGCTGCCCGCCACCTTTGCCGTGGTCGATCAGCAGCCCGTCATTACGCCGGAAACCAACGGCACGGTGGTGGAGGCCCAGGCAGTGCTCGCGGCCCTGCAGGCCGCCGGGGCCGGCGCCCGGGTCGACCTGCCGGTCTCAAGCAAGGCGCCCGAGGTCACCCGCCAGTCCCTGGAAGATATGCACATCCGCAAACTGGTGGCCGAGTGGTCTACGTTTTACGACCCCACAATCCCCCGGGCAGACAACGTGGAGCGAGCCGCCCGGGCCTTCAACGGCCTGATCGTGGCGCCCGGCGACATCCTCTCATACAACCAGACCGTCGGCCCGATTGACGGGGCGAACGGCTGGCAGGAAGCCTTCGTCATCGTCGGCGGCGAACTGGTGCCGGGCATCGGCGGCGGCGTCTGCCAGACGGCCACCACGCTCTACGGCGCGGCCCTGCGGGCCAACCTGGAAATCGTGGAGCGCCACCAGCACCAGCTGGCCGTCAGCTACATCGACCCGTCGCAGGATGCAGCCATCGCCCAGGGGTGGGAGGACCTGAAAATCCGCAACACCAGCGGCGGGCACCTGTATATTGAAACCGAAGCCGGGGGCGGGCGGGTCACGTTCCGGCTGTACGGCGATCTGCCCGACAACCTGGAAGTCAAAATTGAGTCCTATGTGCTGGGCTCCAAGCCTTTCACCACCAAGCAGCTGGTCGACAAAACCCTGGCGCCGGGCAAGGAAGTGGTCCGGTCGGCCGGCATTCCCGGGCTGGTCTCGGAGGCGTACCGTCTGGTCTATCAGAACGGTGAACTGGTCAAGAAGGAGCGCCTCTCGCAGGACAACTACCTGCCCACCACGCAGTTGGTGCACGTGGGTCCGGTGCCGGAGCCGGCGCCCCAGCCGGTGGCGGTAGCCGACCCCGAGCCTGAGCCCGAACCCGAGCCGGAGCCCGAACCCGAGCCGGAGCCCGAGCCGCAGCCCGGCCCCAATCCCAATCCCTAAATTTCATACCACAAAATGTCTGAGGACCGCCATAAACTTGGCGGTCCTTTTCGCATCCCTAAGCACATCCCTCCCGGGTGCAGACTGGGGACCATTTTTTGCCACGGATTACACGGAGTTGCACGGATTTGACTGAGCCTGCTAGTCAGGTTACCGGGGTTCGGGAGCAACCACAGTATCCATCGGGGCCGTTTCAAGCGAATCCGTGTAATCCGTGAAATCCGTGGCGAAAAAATGCGCCAAGAACTGGACTCCGCAAAAAGGTTGACCCTATTGACCATCAGTTGTTATACTGACAGACCACTTGAACGTGAAACCTGCGGCGTAGACAGACCCGCAGGACTTTATGGCAACGATTCCCTGAAACCAAACTGAACCACGTTCACAGGAAACCGAGCTTCCTCGGGAGAATCCTGGTATACAGCTTCCTTCAATCACATACAAAACGAACATGGAGGGAAGAGATGAAACGCATCACCAAAAACCTGCGTCCCTGGCTGATTGGCGCCGCGGCATTCATGATCACGGTTCTGCCGCAGACCGCCTTTGCTGCTGACCCGATTCGCGCCACCCTCGACGGCCGTGAGCTTGCGCTGAACGTGCCGCCGATTATCGAAAACCAGCGAACGCTATTCCCGATGCGGGACCTCCTCGAAGCGCTGGGCGCCAGCGTACAGTGGGATCAGGCCACCCGCACCGTTATTTCAACCCTGAACGGTACCACCATAAAGGCCCAGATCGGCAGCGACAAGGCTGAAGTGAACGGCAAGGCCGTCACCCTCGCCGTGCCGCCCCGCATCGTCGAAGACCGCACCCTGGTGCCGCTCCGCTTCTTCGTGGAAAACTTCGGCCTCATGGTCGGCTGGGAAGATGCGACCCGCACGGTCGTCATGACCACCGCCCGTGAGGAAGAGCCCGAAGTCGGCCGTGGCGACACCCGGTCCGCCGAAACCGCACTGCGCACCGCCCAGGGCCTGGTGGGCCTGCCCTATGCCTGGGGCGGCACCAGCCCCGACACCGGCTTCGACTGCAGCGGCTTCATCTGGTACCTGTCCAGCGTGGTGGAAGTCGACATGCCTCGCACATCGCAGGAGATGTTCGCAGTGGGCACCGCCGTGCCCCGTGATCAACTCCAGGCCGGCGACCTGGTCTTCTTCGAAACCTACGCCTCCGGCGCCTCGCACGTGGGCATCTATGACGGCAAGGGCCAGTTCGTGCACGCCCAGTCCAGCGACACCGGGGTCAAGGTAACCGCCCTCGACAACCCCTGGTGGGCCGCCCGCTACCTGGGCGCCCGCCGAGTTTTCCAATAGGAGCCACCCCAACAAAACTCCAGACAAAGTGCACGGACACCGCCGATTCCTGCGGGGTCCGTGCTTTTTTTCGTGATACTATAGAATGACAGATCTATCCGCAACGGATAGACGCAGCCTAAGGAGGGTCTCCATCGTGCCGAATATCCGTGAGTCAGACCTGCCCGGTATCGGGCGCAAGTTCCAAATCGATACCCGCAGCGGAGACAAGTTGGTAGTGGTCGTCCATGACGATGGCCGCAGGGAGATGTACCACTTCCATCATGACGATCCGGACGACTCTATCTCCATGGTCAGCCTGGACGATGCCGAGGCGCGGGTGATCGCGGCCATCATCGGCGGCATGACCTATCAGCCCCGCGCCCTGGAATCGGTGGAAGTGGCCTTAAACGACCTCGTCATCGAATGGTACCGCATTGAGCCCGGCTTCAAGAGCATTGGCAAGACCGTCGGCCAACTCCAGATCCGGCAGCGGACCGGGGCTACCATCATCGCCGTCATCGAAAAGGATCATACGCAGAAGGTCAATCCCGGACCGGACCACGTGCTCAAGGCTGAAGCCACGTTGGTGCTCACCGGTGAGCGTCATCAACTCAAATCGCTGAAGCAACTCTTGTCCACCGTGGGGAGCGAGTAGTAGATGACACATGTCGTATTTGAAATTGGCCTTGCGCTGGCCTTAATGGCCGCAGCCGGCTTCCTTTCAAGCCGGCTCAAGGTATCGATTGTTCCGTTTTTGATTCTGGTCGGTATGGTGGTGGGCCCGCAGGCACCGCAAATCGGCATCTTTGACCTGCGGTTCATCCACAGCGCCCCACTGATCGAATTTCTGGGGCGGCTGGGCGTTCTGTTCCTGCTTTTTTACCTGGGGCTTGAATTCTCCGTCAGTCGCGTGATGAAGGCCGGTCGCAAAATCGCCGTCAGTGGCACGATTCATGTCGCCCTGAACTTTACCCTGGGCGTCATCTATCCATGGCTGATGGGCTGGGAAACCTATGAGATTCTGATTTCCGCCGGCGTTACGACCATTTCATCGAGCGCCATCATCGCGAAGGTGCTCGTTGATCTGAAGCGGACCGCCAACCCCGAGACCGAGTTGATTCTCGGGATTATCATGTTCGATGATATCTTCCTGGCGGTTTACATGTCGATCGTGTCGGGCCTCGTGTTGAGCGGAGCGACTTCGCTTGGCGGTGTGCTCGTTTCGGGCGGCATTGCGCTGGGTTTCATGCTGGCGATTCTCATCGTCGGCCGGGTGGGCCTGCGCTGGATTAACAAAGCGCTCAATGTGCAGTCGGCCGAGATTTTCGGGATCATGGTGTTCGGCCTCCTGATGCTGATCGCCGGCTTCGGCGAAACGCTCCACGTGGCGGAGGCGATCGGCGCCCTGCTCGTTGGCATGGTTCTGGCCGAAACGGAGCACCGGGAACGGATCGAGCACCTGGTTCTGCCCTTCCGCGACTTTATGGGTGCCATCTTCTTCTTCAGCTTCGGCCTGACGATCGACCCGCGGACGTTGGGTGGTGCGGTCTGGCCGGCGCTGGGCGCCGTGCTCGTCTCGCTGGTCGGCAACATTACGGCAGGCATGCTCGCGGGCCGGGCGAATGGCCTCTCCTATCGGGCATCGTCCAACATTGGCGTGACGATCGTCTCGCGCGGTGAGTTCTCTATTATTATGGCAAACCTGGGCAAGGCTGGTGGTCTGGCGGCCATCCTCCAGCCTTATGCAGCCCTTTATGTTTTGATTCTGGCCGTACTGGGGCCGGTATTGACGAAGGAGTCGAAACTCGTTTTCAACCTTCTCAACAAGGTTTTCCGGTGGCAGCAGCCAGCGCCGCCCAAGAGTGCGCCCAGGCCTGCGAAGCCGGTGGTGCCCGCCGAGCCAGCCGGGCCGGCGGCAGAGCCGCGGGAGGAGCCAATCTCCTCGGTAAACGACGGGGGGAAGGCCTGAGTGCGCTGGCTCAAGTGGCTCGGCCTGGCGCTGCTGGGCGTCGGGGTGGTGGTCGCCTGGCCGTATGTGCGCCCCATCTTCAGCGGCGGGGCTGCCGCGGCGGCGGGGCTGCTGGGGCGGACCGGTCCCTATGGCCCGCTGGTGGTGATCGGACTGCAGATGCTGCAGGCGGTCATCTCCCCGCTGCCGTCGTGGCCGGTGACGATGGCGGCGGGCGCCCTGTATGGTCCGGTGCCGGGGACGGTCTATTCACTGGTTGGCGGGACGCTGGGGGCCGCGATCAACTTTTTGCTGGCCCGGCGGGTCGGGCAGCCGTGGGTAGCCCGGACGCTGGGAGAGCAGTGGGTGGAGCGGGCCGGTGGGCTGACGCCGCTGCATTTCTTTGTGTTGACGCTCTTTGGCCGGCTGATTCCGATCGCGTCGTTTGATGTGGTCGCGTATCTGGCGGGGATTAGCCGGGTGCGGCTGCCGGTGTTTTTGGGCGTGGCGGCATTGGGGCAGGGGCCGGCTTTGCTGGCGTATGCCTGGTTTGGCCGGGATCTGGCTTTGGCGAATCAGGCCGGGCTGTTAGGTAGTCTGGTGGTGTTGATGTTTGTGGGGCTTGTGGTTTGGGGGAAGCGGGTTTGGGGATGGGTGGTTTCTCGTTAGGGGTCGCTTTCTCGTTAGGGGTCGCCTGTGGGGGCGGGTAGGGGATTCCCTCTCAGGGTTGTTCGTTTGGGGGCCTTCGGCCGTCCCCAAACATCCGGCACCAACGTTCGGTCACCTCTACCCACCCCCACAGGCTCTTGCCACCGCCACCACCCGATCCTTTTGAAACGTGTCGGCAGCCAGTGACCATCGAGGTCACTGGCTGCCGCTTGTCATTTAGTTCTGCTGCGCCCGCTTGCCCTGGCTCCACACGCGATCCCCGGCCCCGGCCCAATCAGGCCCCCCGGCGCCTGGCTGCAAACGGGTTCGGCAACCGCAGCCGGGGCAAGCGGAACGTGTGCCCATGGCCCCACTCCACGTAGTACTCGTCAGTGTGACTCTTCAAGATCCGGACCTTGCCCAGCCTCCACACCTGCCTGAGCCATGGCATTGCCCCCACTCCCCCCGAAGTGCTTGTGATTATACTAAACTCCACCTGCCTCACAAAGTAAAGAACAAATCTTATCAACCGCGAATCTTCCGACTCCGTACGTTTTTCTCAGGTGTGCTGACCAGAGCGACAAGGCAACCTGACTGTGCCGACGGACGGAGGGCAACAAGTTGAACAGACTCCTGCAAATCTTGACCCTGTGGACCCTGCTCATCGCCGCGATCCTGGGTGCCATGCTGCTGCCGCCTACTGCAGACGCAGCCGCCACCTGCACCATCACCTGGACCGGCGCCGCCGGCACCACGGCCTGGGCCACCCCCGGGAACTGGGACCTGAACCGGGCGCCCGCCCCAGAGGACTACGTCTGCGTGCCGGACATGATGCCGGACATCACACTCACCCTCCCTGCCGGGGCGACCCTGCGGGGCATTGACGCGTCCGAAGCCATCACCATCAACAACACCACCCTCAATCTGACCGACGCCACCGCCGACAGCCACCTGCGCGGCCCGGTCAAAATCAGCGGTGCCACACTCATCGATGGCGCTGGCAACCTCCACCTGTACGGCACGGTGGACTGGGATAACGGCACCATTGGCGGCGCCGGCACCCTGACCGTCGAGCCCGGCGCCGCGCTCAACCTGCTCACCGCCACGGTCAAGGACCTCAAACGCAACACAATCAACCGGGGCACCGTCTCCTTCACGGGGACCGGCGCCATCCGGGCGGCAACCATCACCCTCACCAACGAAGGCACCATACTCCTGCCCGGCGCCGGCACTTTCAGCGAGGCGGCCGCCGCAACCTTCACCCTGCAGAACAACGGCACCATCCAAAAGACGGGCACCAGCGAGATCATCCTCGCCGGCACCCTTGTCAACGGCGGCGCTCTGGAAGTGAGCGGCGGCATCCTTACGCTGCCGAAAGCTTCCACGTTCCTGCCGGCATCGACCACCACCGTGACCGGCCAACTCAAGCTGACGGGCGCCCACACCTGGGAAGGCACCGCCATCGGCACGGGCCTGGTCAGCACCAAGGATACGGCCAGCCTGACCCTGACTGCCGCCACCACCAGCCATACCGTCCCGACGGAGATCACCGCCAGCGGCAAGCTGGTCGCGGCCGGGACCGCCTTCGTAAAGGACCTGACCCTCTCCGGCGGCACCATTGAAGGGAGCGGCGACCTGACTGTCAGCGGCACCTTCGCCTGGAAGAGCGGCACCGTCCAGGGCGCCGGCAAGCTGACCATCGCGGCCGGCGCCCAGATGACGCTGACCACCTTTGCGGTCAAGACCCAGAAGGACCGGACCATTGAGAACCTCGGCACCGTCAACTGGACGGACGGAACGTTCACGCAATCGAGCGCCACGCTCATCAACGCGGGCACCTTCAACGTGGTGGGGACCCGGAGCATCGCGCCGGCATCCACCACGACCGTCGGGCGCCTGCAGAACACGGCGTCTGGCACCATCACCAAGACCGGCACCGGTTCTGCCGTCTTCGACACCCTGCTGGAGAACGACGGCAAGGTAGTGGTGGGGGAGGGGACGCTCTCCCGCAAGTCCTCCGGCGAGGCCGGAGAAACCGGCGAATACAGCGTAGCCGCAGGCGCCGTGCTGGAGTACACCGCCGGCACCCATGCCCTGAGCGGCCTCCTTACCGGAGCGGGCAAGGTCCTGGTCGCCGGCGGCACCGTCACAGCGACCGGCGCCTGGGAGATTGCCACGACCGAACTGACCGGCGGCGCCCTCAACTTCGACGCGCCCAGCCAGATCCAGACGCTGCGGCTGGTCGGCAACGCCACGCTGGGCGGCACCGCCAACCGGCAGATCATCGGCAGCATGGAGTGGACCCAGGGCAACGTAGCCGGCACCGGAGCGCTCACCATCGCCGAGGGCGTAACGCTGAGCATCACCGGCACAGCCGGGCGGACCCTGACCGCGCCTCTGGAGAACCACGGCACGGTCACGGTCAATGTCAGCTCTTTCACCGTAACCGCGCCGGGTGTGCTGACCAACTACGGCAACCTGTTGCTCCAGAACAGTGCCACCATCGACTACAGCTACACCGTGGCCAAACTGGTCAACTACGGCACCATCACCAGAGACGCCGGTGCCAAAATGCTCACCCTCGATGGCACCATTGAAAACCACGGCACCATCGTCGCCGTGTCGGGCACCCTGGGGCTGAAGGGGAACGTAACCGACAGCGCGTCTGCCACCCTGCGCGCCGAAGCGGGCGCGGCCATCTACTTCGCAGAAAGCACCAAGACCAGCACCCTGACCGGCTCCGTCACCGGCGGCGGCACGGTCACCGTGCACAATGCGCAGGTCACGTTTGCCGGCCCCTACAGCGTGGCCAACACCCGGCTGACCGGCAACAGCAACTACCCGACCATCTGGACCGGCACCCCGGCCCTGCCCGGGCTCGAGATCGCAAGCGGCGAAGCCCGGTTTGACGTAGCGGCCTCCGTCGACACCCTGCTCTTCCTGGGCGGCAACCGCGCGGGCACGGGTGAACTGACCGTCACGAAGACCTTCTCGTGGCAGGCCGGCTACCTGATGGGGGCCGGCAGCACCGTCATCGGCCCGGGCGCCCTGGGCGAGATCACCAATAACTCCTCCCGGGAGCTCAGGGGCGGCCATACCCTGACCAACAAGGGCTCCATCGCCTGGAAATCGGGGGGCATCACCTTCCGCGAAGGCGTCGTCTTCAATAACGAGGGTGTCCTGGAGATGCAGGCTGACGTCACCTTCAGCCGTTCGCAGGGCACGCTGGACGCCGACCTGAAGCTGAACAACCGCGGCACCATCACCAAAACCGGCGGCACCGGCACCGCGAGCGTACGGGGCACCTTTGACAATAAAGGCACCGTTTCGGTAGCCAGCGGCACGCTGCAGTTTGACGCCACCCACTCGGCGGATGAGAGCGGCCGGTGGATCGCACAGGGCGGCGGCACGCTGCTCTTCGCCGGCACCACCACCCGGACCTTGGGGGGTGAGGTAAGCGGCACCGGCACCATCGAAACCGATGCCGGCACGACCTACTTCAACGGACCGGTAACGGTCGGCACCTTCAAGCAGGATGGCGGCACCACCTACCTCAGCGGAACGCCCGCCGCCACCCTCTTCCACATGACCGGCGGCACGGCCACCATCAACGGGGACCTGACCGCCGCCACCCTGAAGCTGGACAACGGCAGCACGATCCTGAACGTGCCTGCCGGCCGGACCGTAACCATCGCCCAGGGGCTGCTCTGGAACGGCGGCACACTGCAGGGCGCCGGCACCACCACCTTGGCAGTCGGGAGCCAAAGCATCATCGAACCCACCGGCGGCAAGAACCTGCGGGGCAGCCACACGCTGCAGAACCAGGGCACGCTCCGCATGCGGGGAGGCTTCTCCACGGGCGAGGGCGCCATCCTGAACAACGCCGGCACCACCCTGGCCGAAGCCGATTTTAAGATCGAGCGGATCTTTGGCGTCGGCGCCCTCGCCCAGTGGAACAACACGGGCACCTTCCGCAAGACGGCGGGCAGCGGCAGGACCGAAATCGCCATGCCCTTTGATAACGACGGCACGGTCGAAGCGCTCTTTGGCACCCTCGCCTTCATCACCGGCACTGGCGGCCCCGGCGAGGCGGCGGGCACCTTTGCCGCCACAGGCACCCTGGAGTTCGACGGCACCCACACCTTCGCAGCCCAGGCGACCATCAGCGGCACCGGCACCTTCCGGGTCCTCGGCGGCACGGCCACCATGAACGGCGCCTACGACGTGGCCACCACCGAAGTGATCGGTTCCTCGACTATTGCCACCTTCAAGGGCGCCACTGCCACCCAGCACATCTCCGTCTATGGCGCTTCGCCCAAGGCGATCTTTGAAGCGCAGGTATCACCCCTGACGGTCAGCGTCGCCGGCTCGGGCGGCAACGCCACCTTCAAGCAGAACCTCTCCCCGGTGCGGGTCGACCTCGGCAACGGCGGCACCCTGGACCTGCAGGGCGCCACCATGACGGTCTCCCAGCAGTTCAACTGGACGGGCGGCGTGCTCAAGGGCGTCGGCGGCACCGCCCGGGTCTCCTCCGGTGCGGAGTGGCTGCTCAGTTCCGCCGCCGGTAAGTATATGGAAGACGGCATCCATGTGATCAACCAGGGCGCCGCCACCTGGACGGACGGCACCTTCGAGTACGCCAAGGGACCGACCCTGACCAACGAAGGCCTCTTTGATGTGCGGGGCGATCTCACCCTGAAGCGGGAGTACTACGGATCCGGCGCCGCACTGCAAATCAACAACAAGGGCACCTTCCGCAAGTCGGCGGGCGCCGGCACGGCCGCAATGTACGCCGGGTTTGACAACGACGGCGCCGTGGACGTGCAGACCGGCACCCTCGGTCTGCTCCTTGGCAGCGGCGGGTCTGACGAAACCGGTACCTTTACGGTAAACGGCACCCTCGACCTGGCCGCCGACATCAATACGTCGCACAATCTGGCCGCTTCGTCGATCATCAGCGGCCCCGGCGTCTTGCGTGCCACGGGCGCTGTGGTCAACGTGGCCGGTGCGGTCAACGTCAGCAAAGTGGAAGTGACCAGCGGTACGGCCACGTTCTCCGGGCCGGTAACGACCCCGGCAGTCAGCGTCACGGGCGGCACCCTCAACCTGACGCAGGACCTGACCACGGCCAGCTTCAGCCAGTCCGGCGGCACCATCGCCCCGGCCAACCTGACGGTCACGTCCGCCTACCGCTGGACGGCTGGTATTTCTGCCGGCACGGCCGGCACCACCCTGATTCCCCCCGGCGCCCAGATGCTCCTGGAAACCACGAACCAGAAGAGCTTCTACGGCCCCCGCACCCTGCGCAACGAAGGCACCATTACCTACAGCGGGGCCGGACTCTACCACGGCAGCAACCCGTTTCTGGAGAACGCCGGCACCTTCGACATCACCGCCGACGGCGCCATTGACGGCCCGTACGGCTGTTGCTCCGAATGGAAGACGACCAACACTGGCACCATCGTCAAGTCGGGCGGCACCGGCACGTCCAAGCTGGAGATCGTGCTGACCACGCCGGGCAGCATCCGGGTACTCTCGGGCATCATGCACATCGACGACCGCTTCCCGGCCTTCGCCGGCAACAGCACGACCGGCGGTCCCCTGACCAGCGGCAGCTACGAAGTGGCCGCGGGCTCGTCGTTCCGAGTCTCCAATCTCTTCGTGACCGAGAACCTGGCGAACGTCGCCCTGACCGGCCCCGGCGCGACGTTTACGAACCAGACCGGCAATGGCGCCTTCGCCAGCCTGCAGAAGAACAGCGGCAGCCTGACCGTCAGCGGCGGCGCCCAGCTCACGCTCCCAGGCACGGGCGTCACCAACACGGGCAGCATCACCGTGGGCGGGGGAAGCACGCTCAGCGCAGGCCTGATCAACCAGGGGCTCGTGACCGGCAGCGGCACCGTGCAGGGGAGCCTGCTCAACCGGGCGCAGGTCACCCCGGGCGGCGCAGGCCCCGGCATCCTGACCGTCGACGGCGCCTTCGCCAACGATGTCGGCGGTGTGGTGGCCATCGACCTGGGCGGCACCGCAGCGGGCGCCGACCTGGACCAACTGCGGGTAACCGGCAACGCCACCCTGAACGGCACCCTGGCCGCATCGCTGCTGGGCGACTACCAGCCCGCGCCGGCACACACCTTCCAGGTGATGGTCTACGGCAGCCGGGCGGGCGAGTTCGCCAGCGTCACCGGCCCCGGCGAAGTGACCGCGTCCTACAACCCCACCGACCTGACGCTCCTGCTGGGCGCCACCGAGCTGGCCGTGGTCAGCGTCGACCCGTTCGACGGCCAGCTGGAGGTGCCGGTGAACAAGACCATCGTGGTCAACTTCAGCGAGGAGATTGCCGCAGGGGCCGGGTTCGCAAACATCGCACTGACCCAAAACGGGGAGCCCATCGCGGCCACCGTCACCCTTGCCGACAAGTCGCTCTACATCGATCCGGCCCAGGATCTGACCCACAAAACCGCCCACACCATCACCATTCCCATGGACGCGGTCGTGTCCGCTCTGGGCGTGGGCCAGCTGACCTCACAGCACGTGACCGGCTTTACGACCATCAACGACCGGATTCTGCCCCTCTGGCCGGCGGGCGCCGCGATCGCCGCCACGCCCAGCGAGACGGCGCTGGCCCTCACCTGGACCTCGGCCACCGACAACGTGGGTGTCACCGGCTACCGCCTCTCCGTCGACGGCACCCAGGTGGCAGAGCCGGCCACCAACAGCCACACCATGACCGGCCTCACGCCCGACAAGGAGTACACGCTCAAGGTGGAGGCCCGCGACCTGGAAGGCAACTGGACCGCCACGTCCATCACGCTCAGGCAGCGCACCCTCGACATCACGGCGCCCACCTGGACCGATGCCAACCTATCCGTCAGCCAACTCGGCGCCGGCAGCCTGCGGCTCGCCTGGACCGCCGCCGCCGACCTGGGCACGCTGAAGGATTACGTCATCTACCAGAACGGGCAGCCCATTGCGACCCAGGGCGCCGGCTCGCAGCGGACCTACGACGTCAAGAACCTGGACCCCGTCACCCCCTACACCTTCCGGGTGCAGGCGAAAGACCGGGCCGGCAACGAGTCGCAAAACGGTCCGACCGTGACGGTTACGACCCTGGCAGACAACACGGCCCCGACGTTCAACAGCACCCTCTACTTGAGCGCCAACAACCGCACCACCACGTCGCTGGACCTGACCTGGACCGCTGCCACCGACGATGTCCGGGTGACGGCCTACCAGCTCTTCATGAACGGCGTCTACTACACCACCGTGCCCACCAATAGCTATCAGATCACCGGCCTGACGCCGGGCACCCGCTACAGGTTCTCGGTGCTCGCGGGCGATGCCGCCGGTCACTGGACCACCAGCGGCCCCGTGCTGGAACGCACGGCGACCCTGGGCGACGTCACCCTGCCCACCTGGCCCGCCGGGGCCCAGCTCAGCGTCTCCAACGTGGGCAACAACACCGCCACCCTGACCTGGCCGCAGGCCGCCGACGAAACCTGGGTCCAAAGCTATAAGCTCTACCAGACCCCGGCCGGCGGCACCACGACCACCTACACGGAATCCGCAACGAGCAAGTCCTTCACCAGCCTGACCCCCAACACCACCTACGAGTTCCGGCTGGAGGCGGTGGACCAGGCGGGCAACGTCGGCGAGTCGCTCTACGCCACGGTCCTGACCACCGTCGACACCCAGGCGCCCACCTGGCCCGCGGGCGCGGCCATCACGGTCTCGCAGCGTACCGAAACCAGCCTCCGGCTCAACTGGCCCGCAGCCGCCGACAACGTGGGCGTAGCCAGCTACCGGGTCTGGATGGACGGCGCAGTCCGCACCACCACCGGCAGCACCTACGCCGACATCACCGGGCTCAACCCGGGCCAGAGCTACGACTTCCTCCTTGAAGCAGGCGACGGCGCCGGCCACTGGACCACCGGCCCGGCCATCACCACAGGCCCCCTGGCCGACACCAAGGCGCCCACCTGGCCCAACGGCGCGGCCATCACCGCGGCCAACGTCACCGAGACCAGCATGGACCTCGCGTGGCCGGCGGCGAACGACAACGTCAAGACGACCGCGTACCGCCTCTTCGTAAACGGCGAGTACAAGACCACGATCCTGCCCGGCACCGGCAGCCCCATCACCTACGTGCTCACGGGCCTGGCGCCCTCGACCGTCTACGGCCTGAAAGTGGAGGCGGGCGACGAGAAGGGCAACTGGACGGCCAACGGCCCCACGGCATCGTACGTGACCAAGGGCGACGCCGAGGCGCCCACCTGGCCGGCGGGCAGCAGCCTGACCTACGCCGGCCTGAGCCACGACTCGGTCCTGCTCACCTGGACGACCGCACAGGACAACGCCCGGGTCAGCAAATACGAGATCACGGCCAACGGCGCCCCCGTGGCGACGGTCGGCCCGACGGTCACCACCTATCTGGCGAAGGGCCTGACGCCCCTGACCGCCTACACCTTCCAGGTCAAGGCGGGCGACGACAACAACAACTGGTCGGCAGATGGCCCCAGCGTCGCCCTGTCGACCCCGGCCCAGCCCAGCCCGGCCATCCCCGTGTGGGGCGCCAGCGCAGTCCTGAGCGCCGCCTCGGTCGGCGAGACCGCCGTCACGCTGGTCTGGCCCGCCGCCACCGATGACGTGGCCGTCACCGAATACGTCCTCTCGCTGAACGGCGCCGAAATCCGCCGCATGGCCGGCGGCACGCTGACGGCCACGGTGGACGGGCTGCTGCCCGACCGGACCTACCGCTTCAAGGTGGAGGCGGCTGACGCCGACGGCCATCTGACCACGGGCGGCCCCTACCTTGAGGTGACCACCGATGATAACACGGCACCCGTCTGGGCGCCCGGCGCGGCGCTGACAGCGCAGGAAGTCGCGGCCGGCAGCCTGCGCCTGACCTGGCCCGGGGCCACCGACAATGGCATGCTGACCGGTTACCGGGTGCTCCAGGGCCAGCTGCTGCTGGGCGAGCCGGGCGCCGGCACCACCAGTTTCAACGTAGTCGGACTGGCGCCTGGCACGGAGTACACCTATGCGGTCCAGGCCCGGGACCGGGCGGGCAACTGGACGCCCGCCGGCCTCAGCGTAACCGAGACCACGCCCCCTGACACCACGGCCCCCCACTGGAACCCCGTCAGCCTTGCGGCGGAGGCCATCGGCGAGACGGAGATCACCCTGACTTGGAACGGCGCCCGCGACGATATCGCAGTGACCGGCTACCGGCTGTACATCGCTGATGCGGAACCGGTTGAACTGACCGGCACCACCTACACCGCCACCGGCCTGACCGCCGCCACGCGCTACAACTTCCGGGTCGAGGCCCGGGACGCAGCCGGCAACTGGTCGACCACCGGCCCGCGGCTCGCGGTGGCCACGGCGGGCGACGACGTGCCGCCCACCTTCCCGGACGGCGCCGCCATCAGCGTACTGACGGTGCTAGACAAGGCGGTCACCATTAGCTGGCCGGCCGCGCAGGACAACCTGTCGGTCAAGCATTACGTCGTAACGGCCAACGGGCAGACCTACACGCCTGCCACCACGGCGCTGACCATCGACGGGCTGACCCCCGGTGCGACCTACACCATCACGGTGGCCGCGGCCGACCCGTCGGGCAACCAGTCGGTCCAGGCGCTGACGGTTGCTGTGACGACCAGCATCGACCCCACGGCGCCCACCTTCCCGGCGGGCAGCGCGGTCAGCTTCAGCAACGTCTCCGTCACGTCGATGCGCTTCGACTGGCCGGCGGCGAACGACAACATCGGCGTCACCTACTACCGGATCACCGTGAACGATCAGGTGATTACCAGCACGGAGGGCGGGCGTTCGCACACGCTCACCGGCCTGCGGCCCGGCACCCTGTACCAGATCGAAATCGAGGCCCGCGACGCGGCCGGCAACTGGAGTGCGCCGCTGACGGGTGAGATGGCCACCCCGGCTGATACCACGGCGCCCGTCTGGCCCGGCGGCGTGCTGCTGATCACCAGCGGCATCACAGAGAACGCGATGACCCTGACCTGGGGCAGCGCAACCGACGACGTGGGCGTCACCGGCTACCGGCTCTCCTTTGGGGATACGTCGGTTCTGGTGGCGGGCAACGCCTATACGGTGACCGGTCTCACCGCCGCCACGGTCTACACCTTCCAGGTGGAGGCCCGCGACGAAGCCGGCAACTGGTCGGCCACCGGCCCGTCTGTGGTGATGACCACCAAGGGCGATCACCAGGCGCCCACCTGGCCGGCGGGCAGCCTCTACGTGGTGGCGCGGACGACCTCCAGCATCCAACTGGGCTGGACCCCCGCCGCCGACAACGCCCGGGTGGCGCAGTACCGCATCTATATGGAAGATGAGGAACTGGTGACGCTGGGCGCCGCCTTGGGCCGGTTCACCGTGACCGGTCTGGCGGAGGGTGCGGCGTACGCTTTCCGGATCGAGGCGGCGGACGATAACGGCAACTGGTCGGCAGATGGGCCGACGCTGACGGCGTCGACCGTCGATGCGACTGCGCCGGTGTGGCCCGCGGGCTCTGCCCTGACGGCGACACAGGCTGACCAGGATACCGTCACGCTGACCTGGAACGCGGCCACGGATAACGTGGGCGTGACCGGATATCAGGTCTTCCTGGGCGATGCGCCGGTGGGAGAGCTGGTGGACGGGCTGTCGGCGACGGTTGATGGTTTGAACGTGACCTATACCTACAACTTCCGGGTCGTGGCCCGGGACGGGGCCGGCAACCCGTCGGCCGGCGGCCCGGCGGCGCAGATCACCATCGCTGACGTCACGGCGCCAGCGTGGAACGGGAACGTCTGGACGGAGGAGGAGGGCGAGACCTTCGTCACCTTCGCCTGGGATGCGGCTTCGGACAACGTGGGGGTGGCGGGGTATCGGGTGTCGATCGGTGATACGTCCGTGATCATCACGGAGAGGACCTACACCGTGAGCGGCCTGGCGCCGGGGGCTGAGGTCTCGATTACCGTCCAGCCGTACGATGCGGCGGGCAACGAAGGGATCATGGCGGGCGTGTCGGGCCGGACCCGGGATATCACGGCGCCGGTGTGGGCGGCGGGTACGCTGACCTATACCGGGCTGACCGAGACGGGCCTGACGCTGCAGTGGAGCGGCGCGGCTGACAACGTCGGGGTGGTTGGGTATGCGGTCTTCCAAGATGGCGTCCAAGTTGGCTCGTTGGGTGCCACGTCGTACCGCGTAAGCGGGCTGTCGGTCGGTCAGACGTATACCTTTGCCGTAAAGGCGGTGGACGCGGCCGGCAACTGGAGCGGCTTCGGCCCGTCGGTGACGGTGACGGCGCCCGATCAGACGGCGCCGGGCTGGATTGGCGGCGTACTGACGGTGGACGAGGTCACAGAGACGTCCGCGGCGCTCAGTTGGTCTGAGGCGGTGGACAACGTCGGTGTGGTTGGCTACCGGCTCTTCATCGACGGCGCTGCCGTGGATCTGGCCGGCCGGTCGTATACGGCGACGAACCTCACGCTCGATCACACGTACATGTTCAAGATCGAGGCGTATGATGCGGCGGGCAACGTGAGCACGAATGGGCCGACGGCGACGGCGACCCCCCGTGATGAAGTGGCGCCCAGCTTCGGCGGCGGCCAGCTCAGGGTGGAGGAGACGAGCGATCAGCTGGTCCATCTGGTCTGGGATGCGGCCACGGATAACATGGCCGTGGCGGCCTACGAAGTGCGGGTGGGCGGCGTGGTCTATGGCAGTACGTCCGGACAGGATATGCTGGTGGCCGGCCTGTCGCCTGGTGCGACGTATACCTTCAGCGTGCAGGCGCGGGATGGATCGTTCAACTGGAGCAGCGACGGGCCCAGCCTGACACTGACCATGGCTGACTACGGCGGCCCGGTCTGGCCGTCCGGCAGCGTTATGCAGGTCACCGCGGTGGATGGTGATTCGGTGCTGCTGGCGTGGCCGTCGGTCGCGGCGGATCATTACCTGGTGGACGGGGTCGAAGTGCGCGGCAACAGCTACCAGGTCGATGGGCTGGCACCGGGTACGACCTACTTGTTCAGCGTGGTCGCTGTGGATCGGCGCGGGAACCGGAGCGAGGCGCTGGGGGCGAGTTACACGACGCCGACGCTGCCCGAGCCGGATACCGCGGCCCCGGTCTGGCCCGGTGGTGCGGCGCTGACGGCGGTCGCCGGTGAGACGACCGTGACCCTGTCCTGGAGCCCTGCGTCTGATGATGTGGGGGTCGTCCGGTACGTGGTGAGCGGCGCGGTGAGCGCCACGGTCGAGGGGACCAGTGTGCGGCTCACTGGGCTGGCTTCGAGTACGGAGTATACGTTTGTGGTTGAGGCGGTGGATGCCGCGGGCAACCGGTCTGTGGGGGTGAGTGTGACGGTGCAGACGCGGGCGCGGCGGAGGTAGCGCTTCGTGGGTTGCGCTTCGCGGGTCGCCTGTGGGGGCCGGTAGGGGATTCCCCCCGGTCACCCCTACCGACCCCCACAGGCTCGTGCCACCGCCACCACCCAATCCTTTTGTAACGCGTCGGCGCCCCGTGACCATTTGTTGTACAGCCTCCTGGGACAGGGTGGACAATGACGGACGTAACGAGCCCGCAAACGCACAAACTGGCTCCTGGGGGCTGGGAAGATCGGGCGCAGAAGGGTAAAAACGCCATTTGCGGCTCCAGTAAGTCCGTTTTGCTCCGACTGCCTGCGACCAAGCTGTACAAAAACGGATCGACCGCCCGGCGATTCGGACAGGAGGGCCCAACTACCGCTTCTTCGAACTCCACTCCTCCAGGGTCAGCCCAGCACCCGAAA
Organism: Symbiobacteriaceae bacterium; assembly: GCA_029239785.1. Classification (GTDB taxonomy): domain Bacteria; phylum Bacillota; class Sulfobacillia; order Symbiobacteriales; family Symbiobacteriaceae; genus JARBUG01. Next base: position 26,299 of record JARBUG010000056.1, read on the forward strand.
TCTCCTTCGCCGCGGCGACCCCTACGTACCGCATATGCCAGGGCTCATACGTGTAGCCCGTAACGCTCTCCTTGCCCTTCGGGTACCGCACGATGAAGCCAAACTCGGCGCTCCGCTTCGCCAGCCACGCCGCCTCGGGCGTGCCCTCGAAGCACGTATCGGCGGCACAGGCGCCCGTGCTGCCCGACACATCCATCGTCAGGCCGGTCTGATGCTCACTGTGTCCCGGCTCGGCGCTGTACGTCCGCGCCTTCTCCAGGCCGTCCTGCTTCACGTAGTAATCAAAGAGCCAGACCTGCGTCTCATACGACCGATATCCCGACACGCCGGCCAGGATGACCCCATCCTTCTCAGCCGCCGCAAACATCTGCTCCAGCGCCCGGGCCGCCTCCTGGCGCATCAGGCGCTTCTCATGCTTCTCGCTGAAGATAAACCGCACCTTCGGCTCCACCAGGTCCGCCGGCGCGTAGCCATCCGGCAGCCGGACCGACTTGTTGATCATCATCGTAATATCGTTGGGATTCGGGACCACCGGGCTGTTGTCGATGGGGCGCTTCGTCTGACCCGGTTTGTCGGCTGCCTGACCGCCGGTGCCCGACTGGCTGCCGGTGCCGGTCTGACCGCCGGTGCCGGACTGGCCGCCGGTGCCGGACTGGCTGCCGGTGCCGGACTGGTTGCCGGTGCCTGACTGACTGCCAGTGCCCGCCTGACCGCCGGAGCCGGACTGGCTCCCGGCGCCGGACTGCCCAGACTGAACCGGCGCAGGCACAACGGTACCCGGCGCCGGCGCCTTGCCGCCGCAGCCGCTCAGAATCGCAACGGTCGTCACAAGCGCCAACATCTTGGTGAGTTTCATATCATCATCCCGTCTTATATATATGCAAATTGAACGCTGAGATTATATCACTGATGACGACCTCGGGTCTACCGGAAAACCAGGCGGCGCCCGCTCCTCCGGGGGGAGGAACAGGCGCCGCAATTATGGGGCAACGCTGCTTCTATGGAAGGACCCGGCTGCCCGCTTGGCTCGGGCTACTCTTCCTCGGAGGGCTTCGGTTGCTCGCCCGCCGCGGGCTGCTTGCCCCGAATCTCGGCGATCTTCTTGCGGGTCGCCTGCTTGTTGGCCTTCTTGGCCTCTTCCTCGGCGACCCGGGCGAGCATCTCTTCCTCGCCGGCCGCTCCACGCCGCTTGGGCAGGGCGCCCTTCAACTTGACGGTCATACAATCGCGGCCCTTGACATCCTTCCCGAACTCGACCAGGGCCTCCACCTTCTCGGCCACGGGCCGGAGCTCCGGAGAGGGCGGCCCGGCCACTCTTGCGATTGACCCCGGTGACAAAGAAGATGGCGTAGGGGTCCAGCCCCTTGGCCTGGAGCCACTTGACCATCGCTTCCGCGGCGCCGACGTTGCTGCGGGACCAGCCGCTCCGGTTGACGGTCAGGGACGAGCGCTGCCGCCTGGAGCCGCCTGCGACGTCGAATGAACTCGAGACCAGTTCAAAGTCCGCCTCTTGATCGTCCCCGAACAGCTCCTCATACGGCTTCCTGGGCTCCATTTCTTCCCCGGAACCACCCTTGGCATTAGCCACAACCCTCGCCCCTTTGCGTTGTTCTTTCCCAGCGTTCTTGAACGATTCAACGTGATGAGATGATTATAACATATGTAATAAGAATGTCTATACCCAACGTGCAAACTTTTCCTGTGCATGTTTTTTCATCACCATCCAGCGACCGCCGTCGCCACCAGCCATGCTGCGCCGTCGAACACGCCGTTCGGATGTGGTGAGAAGCCATGTGCGCCAACGTACGCGGGCAATCGGGAGCGCGGGTGGCTGCCCGAAAAGCAGGGAGCGACGGCGACCACCAATGACGGGCCGCGAGCAAATTCATCAAAATGCGAGCAAATGAATGAGAATGTGTAGCGCAACCAGCTTCCACGAGCAGCGGCGTAACATCTCTGCGACATCCGGGGGAGAACGAAAGAACTGCAGCGGAGTCCTGGAAAGGCCGCCAGAAGCCAGGTCTGGCGGCAGTGCGATTGGGCCGGCGAACAAAAAGAACGTACCCGCAGGTACGTTGCAGAAGGAGCCGCCGTCGGCATCAAGATGCACGACAATGCAGGACGATTTATGCAGGCGTCATGTAAATATATGCAAATGCACCAAAATGCAGGGTGCGAAATGATGATGCGGTCACGTCGCGGGCCTGCCATCGGAGCCTACTCCCTTGTTCGCATGTTGCTCAGGAGGACCTTACTACCCGAGAGCGATTCCCGAAGCGCCTGGCCCGCCGCAGTGGGTCCCTGCGCCCGCTTTTGCATGGAGGCACCGTCACTTCACGTGCGCAGATGGTCGGAGCCGGCGAAAACCCCTGTTTCCGGGCCATAACCGGCTTCTCCGCCCATCCGCGCACGGGTTTCTAGAGGCGTAGCGTGCAGAACCGGGCTTGAGCGGGCGCAGACGACCAACCCTACGCCGAGGCCTCCGGCGCCCCGACCAGGGCCGCCCCGGGCGTCCGGCTCGCCAGCTCCCGGTAGACCCAGGTGGCGGCGATCAACAGCATCGTACCGGTGAGTAAGAATACCGCCCGCGGCCCCCACCAGTCGGCCACATAGCCGCCCAGCGTCGGGCCGAGCACGTTGCCCACAAACATCGCACTCTGGTTGATGCCGTACGCCCGGCCCCGGAACGACGGGTGGACCGTCGCCGCGAGCGTCGCGTTGACCGAGGGCATCACCGCCGCCGTGAAGATGCCGTAAATGAAGCGCAGCACAATCAGCGCACCGGCCGTCTGCGCCAGCGACTGGGGCAGCACCATCACGCCGGCCAGGGCCAGGCCGATGGCCAGCAGCTTCGGGAAGCTGATGCGCTCGCCGACCCGGGCCCAGCGGGGCCCCACCAGCAGCATCGCCACAGCCGGCAGCGAGAAAATGAAGCCGGCGATAAACGTATGGGCATCGGACCGGCCGAAGATGGTCTGCGTCAGCCAGACCAGCGCCCCTTCCTGCCGGAGCGTCGGCACGAAGTTGGTCAGAATCGGCTCCAGCGACTGGATGGAGGCGTTGATCAGCATGGCCGAGATCATCAGGGCGAGCAGCGTCCGGTTGTTGACGGCCAGCTTCAGGTCCTGGATGGGGCTGGTTTTGGCCTTGCCGGCGCCGAGGATGCGTTCACGCACGCCCACCCAGACCAGGGCGGTGGCGGCGAAGAGGACAACGGCGCCAATTAGCATCGATGTGCGGATGCCGAAGAGTTCGGCGAGGGTGCCGCCGAACATGGGCCCCATGATGTTGCCGGCCGCCATGGATGTGGCCGTGATGGCGAGGTAGCGCCCGACCCGGTCTTCGGGGGTGTTGGTCGCGATCAGGGCGATGGAGGAGGGGATGAAGCCCGAGAGGGCGCCGTTGAGCATGCGGAGGAAGAAGAGCTGGATGGGGCTCTGGACCACCGACATCAGGAGATAGACGACGGCGATGCAGATGCCGGAGCGGATGATCATGGGTTTGCGGCCGTAGCGGTCGGCCAGGTTGCCCCAGATGGGCGACATGATGGCGCTGGCGACGAAGCTGATGGCAAAGGTCCAGCCGGACCAGGCGTAGAGGTTGTCGTGAACGCCGAGTTGCTGGATGAATTGGGGCAGGAAGGGCATGACGAGGGAGAAGGAGCAGGCGGCGAGGAAGTTGCCGATCCAGAGGATGTAGAGGTTGCGTTTGGCTTGGGCTGAGTCGATCATGTTTGGTTAGTTCGCCTCCCTAAGTATTTAGGGAGTTAGACGTTTCGGGCTGCGAATCCTTCTTGCGTGGGGGGGCGCCCCCGGGAGTGGGCAGGAGTTCCCTCTCAGGGTTGTTCGTTTGGGGGCCTTCGGCCTTCCCCAAACATCCGGCACCAACGTTCGGTCACCCCTGCCCACCCCCGGGGGCTGCGGCACGTACAACCCCCTCATCCTTTTCCAACGGGGCGGCGGGCGGGGACCTTCGAGGTCCCCGCCCGCCGTAGAGGTTTGTCTTGTTGTCTGCGCCCGCCTTTGCATGGGGGCACCCTCGTTTCGCGTGCGCTGATGGTCGGAGCCGGCGAAAACCCCCGTTTGCGGGGCGAAGTGGGGCTCTCCGCCCGCCCGCGCACGGGGTTCCGAAGGGCCGGCGTGAGTATCCGGGCGGAGCCCCCGGGGCCCTTCGGGCGCCGGCCCCCTGGCCGCCTGGCCACGCCCCGGCCCCGCCCCGGCCCCGCCCCGGCCCCGCCCCGGCCCCACCCCGGCCCCGCCCCGGCGCCCTTCTGGGGCCCAACTGCCAGGCCGCCTGCCTCTGCGCCCGCCTTTGCATGATAGCACCGCCGTTTCGCGTGCGCAGATGGTCGGAGCTGGCGAAAACCCCCGTTTGCGGGGCGAAGTGGGGCTCTCCGCCCGCCCGCGCACGGGGTTCCGAAGGGCCGGCGTGAGTATCCGGGCGGAGCCCCCGGGG